>CAZUIS010000114.1:1011-2506 GCA_964620295.1 uncultured Candidatus Peribacteria bacterium | reverse complement strand
ACGCACAAAAAATCTATCAATCCAACTATATTGTAAATCGATGTCCAAGATGTCAAACCGTGCTTTCTGATATTGAAGTAGCATACAACGATATCACAGGAAAACTGTATTATGTACAATACTTCAATCCAGAAAAAACAGCAAGCATCACCGTTGCGACCTCTCGTCCAGAAACTATGTTTGGAGATGTGGCAATTGCTGTACATCCTGAAGGGCAACGAAAAGAGCGAATAGGAAAAACGGTATGTATACCAGTATCAGGCAAAGAGATTCCTGTAGTTTCAGAAGATACCGTTGCTTTGGATTTTGGTACATGAGCGCTCAAAATAACACCAGTCCACGATCCTGTCGACTTTGCCCTTGGACAAAAACATCATCTCCCTCTCGATATTTTTGCTTTTGATAAAACGGGAATCTGGAGTGAACTTGCTGGAGTTTTTGCAGGCAAACATATCAAAAAAGATTTCGATGAATGTATCGAATATCTCCAAACCAATGGCTTATTAACCAAAACTGAAGAATATCCAACGACAGTTCCTCATTGTGAAAGATGTAATACAAGAGTTGAACCATTAGTTTCTAAACAACGATTTGTTGATGTAAAAGAATATGCAGACAAATCTATCAATGCAGTAAAAACAGGTGAAACTACTATCCACCCAGCAAGATTCAACAAAACATTCTTCGATTGGATGGAAAATATTAGACCACGATGTATTTCTAGACAACTTCGACGAGGACATAGAATACCAGTTCGATACTGTGAAAGTGGACACGCTCATCCTATGGACGAAGACGTATTTTTCCAAAATATTCCACAAACAGATGGGTATGTTTTGGGACATATGTTATTTAATCTTATTGCTGATGATAGACTGAGCAAAACATTTACTATCGAAAAACTTCTAGACATCCTAAATACTATGAGTTTAACTCCACAAAATGGAACAATTGGAGATATTTACACAAACATTTATACTACAAAATTCAAAGATAATCAAACATTACTCAATCAAATAGAAACAATCAAAACAGCAATTACAAACAAAGATACAAATCAGATTTCATTATTATTAAAAACATTACCAAATATTGGAGAATCTGACAATGGACAATTCACCTTACAATTCACATGCCCTACCTGTGGAAGTACAAATCTCACACAAGATAATGATGTATTGGATACATGGTTCTCAAGTGCACTTTGGCCTTTCGCTATTATGGGACGACCAGAAAATACAACAGATTTAGCTGAATACTACCCTAGTGAAGTATTAGAAACTGGATACGACATCATCTTCTTCCGAGTTGCGAGAATGATGATGATGGGATTTGCCAACACAGGTAAATCACCATTTAAACACGTATATCTCCATGGTCTCGTAAGAGATGAAAAAGGTAAAAAAATGTCTAAATCAGCTGGAAATGGTATCGATCCTATCGAAATCATCAACAGCCATGGACCAGATGCTTTGAGATTAAGCCTTATCTTGGG
>CAZUIS010000114.1:0-991 GCA_964620295.1 uncultured Candidatus Peribacteria bacterium | reverse complement strand
CTCAAATATTCATTGACCAAAGTCGATTATGCATCAAGATTTTTACATAAACTCCGAAATGCTTGCAAATACGTAGATATGAAATTTGAAGCGAGCGAATTATCATGGGAAGAAGAACGTGAATTTATCATAAACAACTTCGCTCAAACTACCGATGCCGACAAATGGATTCTCAATATATTCGACAAACATCTTACTCAAGTAGATAATTATTTCAAAGACTTCATGTATGGAGAAGCTGGAAATACAATCATCGAATTTGTATGGAATTACTTCTGTGATTGGTATATCGAAATCACTAAATCATCTCAATCACCAGTAACTTCACATATCTTACGTTATAGTATTGGAACAATTCTCAAAGCATTGCATCCATTTACTCCATTCGTCACAGAAACTTTACGAGATCTCTTTAGTTTCAAAGGACATCTGATCGAACAATCACGACCAAAATCATTACATCAAGAACCAGCTCGTGATACTTTCAACCTCTTCACTCAAGTTATCTGAGCAGTAAGAAATCTAAGACAAGACAACGATATCAAACCAAACGAAAAAGTTAATATTTTCATCAAAGGAATAGCTGACAAAGACGCTTGGACAGAATATATTCCATTGATCACAAAATTAAATATGGCTCTTTCTATCACGTTGATGGACAATGAAGATACTATGGAAGACAACGTTTACATCCAAGTAGTAGAAACATTGACAGTTGGTGTACAAACTCACCAAGAGATCAACTGGGCAGAAGTTGAAACCAAATTACTCAAGGAAATCGAACAGTTATCTAAGCATATAGAAAACCAAGATCGCATGCTCAACTCAGGCGACTTCCGCTCCAAAGCCCCTGCAAATGTGGTAGCTGATAGAGAAAAGAGTTTGCAAGAAAATAAAGATAAATTGGTGAAGTTAAATGAAGAGTTGGAGAATGTGAGGAAGAATATGTAATTAATTCATAAAATAGTCGCCGAATCCGCCTAAGCGGATT
>CAZUIS010000113.1:0-2570 GCA_964620295.1 uncultured Candidatus Peribacteria bacterium | reverse complement strand
ATCTCTGAGCATCCAAGAGCGGCGCCGACATACTTGCCGACAATTCCTGAATATAGAAAAATCATCCTTGATGCAAAAAATGTTGTCCAAGTGTTGCTGAGTTAGTAAATGTACGAACATAAAAACAGTCAGAATGTATTGTTTGTTCTAATTCCCAACCCATATCAGTGACTAGCTTCACAAAGTCATTTATTGCTATTTTTGAAGTAACGACTTTGATTGTTTTGGGGAGCTTTTGTTGGTAGCATGATTGAAAAGCTTCAACTTCTTCTGGAGGAAGAAGAGTAGCGACATGATCAAGATAGGATATTTTTGGCATATTAAGATTGATTTGATAAAAACGTTTTTCGAAGAAGTTTGGATGCATCGGTTTCCAATGTTTTATAAACATTTTCTTTTGATACCCAAAATGATTCAAATTCTCCTTCCTTTTTTTGTAAACTTTCTAATTGTCCATACATTAAAATATTTTTACTCAATCTATTTCCCTCTTCATGATTTCTATAAAAGTCTAATATAATTCAGGTTTCTTTGATCTTGGATATATTTTGGTATCAGGTTTCTTCTTGAATTTCTCTTTTAGCTGCCTCTTCTGGTAATTCATCTTGCTCTACTCATCATCATGGAAAAGTTATTCCATAAAAGTCTTTTATTAATAAAAATTGCTCTTCGTTGGGATGTTTTATTATAGCAACCGTACGAATTCTTGTTTCAAAAGAAATTCATTCTTTTGGTGGTTGAACCTTGGAAGTAAGAGAAAGGCTAATTTTGTCTCAAGAAGAAAATGGTGTTTCTTTATATTTTTCCCATTCGTTTCTAAATGAAGTTTCCATCAATTCTCTTTTATTTTCTTCGTTTAGAGGAATAATAATAAATTCTTGTTTATTTCTTTTTCCTATAATTAAAGGTTTTTTTTCTATTTTTGAAGACTCCAAATATTCTGCCAAATTATTACGAAATTGAGTGATTGTTGTAGTGTTCATTGCCTTATGTTAGCATATAAATTTATATTGAAGATTGTTTGAGGGGGCGATATACTATACAAAATTACTCAAATTGTACAAAACGTACAGATTGTACATTTAGCTGTCTTATATTTTACTAAGCCAACCCAGACTCCTGAATTACTTTCGTTAGTTGAAGATTGTTTGAGGGACAAATATACTATACAAATTTACACAAATTGTACAAAACGTACAGATTGTACATAATGTAAAAAAAAAATAAAGAGAATCTTCCAACAACTTAAATATAAAAATAGTCGCCGAACCTTCCAAAAGAAGTTTAACGACGATTTTTATCTCTATCACACAAATCAACTATACCTTTAAAATTCCTATAATACAAAAAAACCTTCCCAAAAATTAAAATAAACCCAGCAAAAAAGATCTTTCTTATAAATAAAATTCAAATAAATTAATATTCAAATTGAAAAAAGGAAAAAAATTCTTACACTTTTGTTCAACGAAGTTTTTACCTATAAATTCAATTGAAATGTCTCTCGCAAACAAGTATCGTCCAAGAAATTTTGACACGATTATTGGACAAGATCATATTACTGGAATCCTCAAAGCAAAAATGAAAAGCGACAAAGGTGGACATAGTAACTTCCTTCTTTTTGGACCAAGAGGAACTGGAAAAACTTCTTCTGCAAGAATCTTGGCAAAAGCAATGAATTGTCTTGATCTTCAAGACGGAAATCCTTGTAATCAATGTGTAAACTGTAAAACCATTGATGAAGGAAAAACATTAGACTATGTAGAAATTGACGCTGCTTCTCATACAGGAGTAGACAATATTAGAGAAGAGATTATAGACAAAGCTGCTTATCCACCAACTGTCCTCAAAAAGAAAATATATGTGATAGATGAAGTACATATGTTATCCAAAGGTGCTTTTAACGCTCTTTTGAAAACCATAGAAGAACCAAGAGATACCATGGCGTTTATTTTGGCAACCACAGAAATTCACAAAGTTCCTGAAACTATTGTCTCTCGTTGTCAGGTGTTCAACTTCCGTAAAGTTCCGGAAAAAGAAATGGTCGGGCGTTTGGAAGAAATCTGCAAATCGGAGTGACTGGAATACGAGGCAAACGCCCTCGCCCTTATCGCCAAACTTTCAGAATGATGTGTACGTGATGCGGTAAAATATGTTGATCAAGTGAGTATTTTGGGGAACCTTACCGAAGAAAATGTGACTAAATTTTTGGGGATTGCATCAGAACAAACAATTATTGATTTCATCAAACATATCGTAGATAAAAATCTAGATTCTTTATTTAGTGAAATAGCAAAATTAACAGAACAAGGAGTAGATCTTCAGCACTTTGCAAAACAAGTATTAACCTATTTGGATTCCCATTTATTTGAAAATATTGATCTTTATCTCAAGATTTCAGAACAATTTGGAGAGATTTTGGCAGGAATTAGAAATTATCCTTATCCAGCTTTGATCTATAAAATTGTCTTACACAAACATATTCAAGGGACAAATTTTATTGTAGAACCTATTATTAAAACAGAAACTATTGTTAAATCAACACCTGCTCCTGTGCAAGCAGTTATTTCCCA
>CAZUIS010000112.1:0-2612 GCA_964620295.1 uncultured Candidatus Peribacteria bacterium | reverse complement strand
AAGAACTTAATGTTTCTTATTCAAAGAAAGTAAAAGATTTATTTCCTTATAATTAATTCTCATGGTTAGAGTAAAGAATGGAATTCAAAGACATAAAAGACATAAGAAGTTTATTTCTTTAGCAAAAGGGTTTAAACTAGGAAGAAAAAATGTATATAAACAAGTTAGACTTGCTTTGGTAAAACAAGGACAGCATGCTTATAAGAACAGAAAAGAGAAAAAAAGAGAGTTTAGAAGATTGTGGATAGAAAGATTATCGGCTGTTATTAGAGAAAAAGGAAACTCATACTCTTCTTTTATTGGTACTATGACTGCAAAAAATATTCAACTTGATAGAAAAGTGTTGTCAAATATCGCAGTTGCTTTTCCAGCAGTGTTTGATAAAATCTATGCTGAAATAGTTAAATAATTTGAATAATGTTAAATCTTTGATATTTAAAACTTATCATTTAAAATTTAGCATTTGAAATGTCTACATAATAAGTTGTTCCTCATGCCGGGATGGCGGAATTGGTAGACGCACAGGACTTAAAATCCTGCGACAGTAATGTCGTACCGGTTCGATTCCGGTTCCCGGCAACTTGAATTTTACCCTTTAAGATCATATTAATGTGATTTACCGTTCGAAGATCAGGAGATTTAAATACAAACGAAAGAGTAATATCTTTCTACAAAAAAGAATTATGGGCTTCTCATATTTTGGATAAAGCAAAAAAACAAAAGCATTATGGAACAAAATGGTATAGAAAAAATGTTTCACAAAAATTTCCTAGTGCGAGAAGATATAAGAGAATAAAAGCTATCGTTTCTTCTGCTTATAGAAAAACGAAAAAGAAATATAATACATTAGCTCAACTTGGAAAAATAGTATAAATAATGTTAAATCTTGGATGTTAAATGATAAATTGTTTAGAACTTAACATTTCAAATTTAAAATTAGTATAAATCAGATTTTAAATTATAAATTTGTTTGTAATGTACGCTGTTATTGGTCTTAATTGACATCAATATATTGTTACTGAAGGAGATTCTATTGTTGTGGATTCTTTGGATGTAGAAGAAGGAAAAAGTATTGAAGTAAAAGAAGTATTGTCTGTTTTTGATGAAAAAGGTGAAAATGTTCAAGTTGGTGCTCCTTATCTTTCAAAAGCATCAGTTACTTTTGATGTTACTGCTCATCAAAAATGAGAAAAATTAAGAATTACTAAATTCAAAAGAAAAAATAGATATGAAAGAAATATTGGATTTAGAGCAAAACAAACCGTTTTACACGTTAAAAAAATAAACGCTTAATGGTAAAAGAAGGAGTTTTAGAACGAGATTGAGAAATCCTGGAAACATTGCCAGCTGGTTTTTTCAAGGTTAGACTTAAGGATGTTGAAACAATAATTCGTTGTAAAAAATCTGGAAAAATGAATCAATCTCATATTTCAATAATTCCTTGAGATTGGGTAAAGGTTGAGGTGAATCAATATGATATGTCTCAGTGACGTATTGTTTATAGATATAATGATTATCAACATCAACATCACCAAGCTGCTTAATTAAGGTTTGAATTATTTACTTATATAATGTGTTCCCCATGAAAGTGAAAACATCATTAAAAAAAAGGTGCATAGATTGTAAAATCATCAAAAGACATGGAAAACTCTATGTTACTTGCAAAAAAAATCCTAGGCATAAAGCTAGACAAGGATAATTTTATATCATTGAAAAATCATAATTATGTTTAGATTAATGTGACATGTTTTGGAAGAAAATAAGTCTATCTGGATAGCATTGACTGCAATTTATGGTATTGGAAGAAGTAGATCTAAAAAGATTTTGGAAGGACTTAATATTAACTATATGAAAAAAGTAAAAGACATCGATGAAGATGAACAAAAAAAATTAAGTGATACTCTTAAAAATCTTGTATTGGAAAGTGATCTTAAAAGAGAGATTGCCCATGCCATTAAAAGACTTAAAGAAATTAAGTGTTATAAGGGGATGAGACACAATGTTGGATTGCCAGTAAGAGGACAATGCACAAGAAAAAATGCAAGAACTGCAAAGAAACTTTTGTGAAGATCAAAAGTTAGACCAGTCTTGAAGAAATAATTTTATTTGTTTAGATAAATTTTTATTATGGCAGTAAAAGATAAAGCTTCTCCTAAGAAGAAAAGAGATATTAAAATTACTTTTGGTATCTTAAAAGTTACTACTACAGAAAACAACACACTTATTATTTTGGTTGATGAAAATGGAAATAAAGTTGTTGGAGGTGGTACAGGGCTTATGTGATATAAATGAGCAAAACAAAATACTCCTTACGCGGCTGAGGTGTTAACAAAACACTTGCTAAAGGAAGCACAAGGTTTTGGTCTAAAAGAAATTGGAATTGTTTTTAAAGGTGTTGGGCTTGCAAGAGAAGGTGTTTTCAAGGCAATTAATGAAATTGGTTTGATCGATATCCAATACATAAAAGAAGCAACTCCTTTGCAATTTGGTGGAGTTAAATGAGTTAGACCAAAGAAAAACTAATTTTATTTTTAACATTTGGTATACATGAGATATACAGGGCCTAAGTTTAAATTATGTAGAAGAGAACAAGCTGATTTGTTTGGATCTAA
>CAZUIS010000111.1:0-2624 GCA_964620295.1 uncultured Candidatus Peribacteria bacterium | reverse complement strand
TGATGATTTATAATTAGTGTTTTTGTGCGGGAAAACAAGGTTATTTTTGATCTTATAACTGAAAGTGTATAAAAATATACACTATGAATTTTGTAATATTTTTTGGAGAAATGTTTCTCTATTGAGTAGTTGTAATTCTGATTCTTCAAAAACGAATGGTTTGAGATCTTGTTTTACTTGTTCGAAGTTTGTATTATTAGTTTTTTCTATCAAAAGATCTTTTCGACTATTTGGTTTGTAAATATGTTTACTTTGTTTACAGGCGTTAGTGAAAAGAACTTCGTTTGGAATAATTCATTTTGTTAAATATCGAAGTAAATCATATCGATCTCTTCATTTTGTGAATCATCTAAATAAAATTGCGTGAAGTTTTCAAGCCATAAGCGATGGTAAATCAAAAACTTGGATAGCAAATAAAAACTGATCATTGATAATTATTTTTTCTATGTTTCATCATTCAGGTGGATTGGTATCGATTTCTAGTTTTATTGATAATTTTTGGTTGTTGATATTGGATAATCAAAGTTCCTGTAAAATGTTTTCAAAATTTATAAATGAACTTTGAACAACTTTGTCTTTCATGTTTATATCTACAAAAAATCATCGTTTATTTAAATCAGATTTAATTTTTTTTAAAAGCTTAGTAAAATCATATCAGTTATTTGAAATTAATGAAAAATCTAAGTCTTCAGAATATCTACGAAGTTTATATACTATTCTGAGAGCTGTTCATCATAAGAAACTAATATTTGCAAAAAATCAAGCATCAGAAATGCTTTTTAAAATTAAGATTTGCAAAAATTCTCTGACAATATTGATTTTTTTTAGCTTATTACTTTCTCATTGGATTTTAGATTTTAGTATATCAATCATCTTTTCCTTGTTGTAATAGAACTAAAAATCTATCTATTTTTTTTGATTGAAATCTTTTTCAATATTTTTGTAGGGTTTTACTATCTATATTTTCCAAATGTTGTAATCTAAAATACTCTACTGGATTTTTTTGTTCTGGATTTAGATAAATTGTATCCAAGATTGCTTTTTCTGGACTTGCAACCAAAACATTTTTGTTTCATAAACTAGTTTCTTGATATCACCAAAATAATGAAGCTTTGACTTTCTGATAAAAAAATGATCCTATTGTATTGGTAAATGTATTTGTTTTATTTGGAGTAATACTTGTGATTTGTGTAACTTTTTCTGGTATAAGATTATAAAACTCTAAGGCTGAATATGTACTAATATAACTTGGTTCTTGGATTTTATTTGCAAATCGAAATGGGTGACTCTTTTCTATAATATACGGGTTGTTGAATGTATATAATCATTTTTTTAGTTGAATAATTTTATTTTTATCTGTTCGTTCTGAAATTTGTCTTGATAAATATTTTCGTTTATCGCCAAAAATTGTTTTTATCATACTTGTTGTAAAAACTCAATATTTTTCGAATTGTGTTGTAAAATCAGATAGTTTCATTTCTTTTATATACATTTTATTGTAAATAAAAGAATTGTAATTATTTTTTGGAGAAATGCAAATTATTTTCTGTTGTATTTAATTCATTTAAGAATTGCTTGTTCTAATTTTTTGGGTTCATCGGTCCCTATTCTGTATATTTTGCCATCTTTCATTTTTAGTTCAACTGCGTCAAAACCAGAAACATTGAAAATCCACATCTTGGGCCAGAACCATACTCTAATTCCCCATCCATAATATCGATGATTTTTTACGATTTTGGCGGATAGGATATCATCGAGCGAGAACTTTTTCTTGAAAATCCCATAGCCAAATTTGATTGCTATATATTTTTCATCAATACGTACCTGGAGAGATATGAAGGAAGCAAGGAACAAAACAATCAAGGTCATTATGCTCGTTATAGCAAAATTTGGTCCAGAATTGTACGAAACAGGCTCAGCAGAAGCCATTATATACGCCCATGCGAAAAGAGCTAGTACGATTAAGGTGACAACTAACATTAGGTAGCTAAATTGGGTGTGTTTGTAGGGCATTGAGGGAGGGGCGGTTGGAGGTAAAGATGGGTGTTTTTTTGATAGTGTTTTGTGGCTGGAAAACAAGGGAAGGTGAAAGAAAACTTACATAGTATTGAAAATACAATTATATGGAGATTACTATATTTTTAAATGACTATTTTATTGTAAAATTGTTTTAATATTATATAAATGCTTGTGTTTTATAATATATTTTTTGTTATGGATAGAAATAAATTGAATAAATTGTTATCAAAAAATCCAGATTTAAAGAAAGACTATAAGATATTATTAGCTGCTAAAAAAGATAGTATGGAATTCTTAAATAATAATCAATTACAACATAATAAGCACATTCAAGATTTACTAGATATACATTTACTATAATATGTAAACAGAAATATAATTAGTTGACTTTATAATCAATTCATATTATTATTTATATAGTGCAATAGCACTATTCACTTCCACGGTATATAAGTGAAAGTGAACAACCAAAACCCCCTGAAGGAGCTTTCGAGAGAAGGCTCCATTTTTTGTGCCTTGATATACAAGGGTTTGCTAGTATTCGAATAAATAACTGCATCAAATTAGGTAGCATTTAGGTAGCAAATTTCTATATTTTGCTTGAA
>CAZUIS010000110.1:1362-2714 GCA_964620295.1 uncultured Candidatus Peribacteria bacterium | reverse complement strand
CTATTTTAAATACAGTGAATCCAAAATGGTTCCCTCTTAATAAAGGTGGAAAATATCGTAAATGGTATGGCAATGATCTCTTTTTATTAAATTGGGAGAATAATGGACTTGAGATAAAAAATATTAAAAATTCTAAAGGGAAGATTAAATCTAGGCCACAAAATATTCAGTATTTCTTTAAAGAAGGGATAACATGGAGCACTTCAGCAAGTTATAAGCCATCATTTAGATTTTCAGATGATCGATTCACCTTCGAAAGTTCTGGCTCAAAATTCTTTGTATCAAACAGAAACTATACTTTAAATGAAATTATTTGTTTTCTGAATTCGAATGTTGCTGAATATTTAATCGAAATATTTGGTCTCGGGAAAGGTATTACTGAAGGTTCAATAAAAGCTTTACCATTTTTATCATTTAAACAAAATGAACTTTCGTGTAGTGCTGCAGAATTAATTGTTCTTTCAAAAGATGACTGGGATAATCATGAAACATCCTGGTTTTTTCAGCAAAATCCATTAATTGAAAAACAAGAATCATTGTTAATATCTTATCAAGAATGGACAGAAAAAGTCACTCACAGTTTTTTTCAAATTCACAAAAATGAGGAAGACCTAAACCACTTTTTTATTGAATTATATGGATTACAAGAAGAACTCACTCCTTTAGTGCCACTAATTGACATTACTATATTACAGGAAGAAATCGACCTTAATAAGTTAGAGCAATTAGAACCCATCTTTCGTTTAAATGGGAAAGATTATATTGAGCTACCAATAAAGAAGAATGTTGTAGTTCAACAATTGGCATCCTATGCTATTGGTTGTTTTATGGGAAGATATCGTTTAGATAAGCCTGGACTTCAAATTGCTCATCCGAACCCATCCAAAGAGGAAATTCGCTCATACTCTTCCAATGGAAAAATCTTTAGGATTGATGAGGATGCGCTAATACCAATAATGGGTTCTCAAAGTCCTTTTTCAGACGATGTATTAACCCGTTTTAAAGAATTCTTAACCATAGTATGGAGCGATGAGACTCTTACTGAAAATATTAACTTCGCTGAAGAGTGCTTGGGAAAAGATGTAGAAACCTATTTTGTAAAAAATTTCTGGAGAGACCATTGCCGAATGTATAGTAAGCTACCTATCTACTGGCTATTCTCATCAAAAAATGGGGCATTTCAGGTAATCGCGTATATGCATCGAATGAATAAATTCACTGCCGCAAAGGTGCGCGATAATTATCTTTTGAAAAATATTCAGTTTCTCAGAGGACAAATAAACTTGCTTGAACCTCGCCAAGCAGATCTCTCAAAACAGGAGGCGAAGAAATTGGACAAGTACCGCTTATCC
>CAZUIS010000110.1:0-1352 GCA_964620295.1 uncultured Candidatus Peribacteria bacterium | reverse complement strand
TAGGGAATGTGAAGAATATGACCTGCTTCTAAAAGATGTTGCTGATCAGCAGATAGAATTTGACCTTGATGATGGCGTGAAAGTAAACTATGCCAAGTTTGGCAAAGCGTTAGCAGAGATTAAGTAGTAATATCCTTAAAAGTTTATATGAGTTACGATTCCGAAGTACAGGATGAAATAAAACAGGGATTCTTAAAGCAAATTGCTGACAAGTTTATACAGCACCTTGAAAAACTTAAGGATGCACCTGATTATGTAAAAAGACGCTGGGTTTGGGAATTACTGCAGAATGCGAAGGATGTCAGGAATAGCTTTGGCCAGGTATTTATTAGGATCGAAAAGTACCCTGATCGACTTATATTCAGTCATAACGGTGATCCTTTTACAATAAGACAACTTACCAATCTGATTCAGCAGGTTTCATCTAAAGATGATTCCGGTGAAAATCAGGAAACCACAGGCAAATTTGGAACTGGTTTTATTACAACTCATTTGCTTTCTCCTGTTATAATTGTAAAAGGTATTGTGTGCGATAAAGAATCGAAATACAAAAATTTTGAATTTACCCTCGATAGGAGCGGTAACTCAGCAGAAGATCTTAAGCCTAAAATTGATTCAGCATTAAACAAACTAGTAAATCTATCAGATAATAATGCTTATCCTGTTATCAATTCATACCAGGAAAGCCGAAAGATCGACAATCTTGAAACTCAATTCATCTACCAGTTTGTTGCTGAAGGAAAGGATGTTGCTGAACAAGGTATGGCTGACCTTGATATTTCCTTGCCTTACACATTAACATTTAATAATTCATTAAGCCAGGTTGAAATAATCGATTATGAAAAGAATCAAAACATCCTTTATAAAGTAAAGGAAGTATCTGTCATGAACGATGACAAAAACAAAAGAGTAATAATTGAAAAAATAACAAATGGGGGCTCGGCAGAAATCAGATTGGTTACTTATGAGGGGGAGAGTGTCACACTGGCTTTAAATTATGAAATTATTAATAATAAAAGCAGAATCCTGCAACCAGGGAAGGATTTGCCAAGATTATTCAGGGATTTTCCTCTTGTAGGATCTCAAAATTTCGATTACCCGTGTGTCCTTAACAGCAGAAAGTTTTTTCCCACAGAAGAAAGGGATGGTCTTCTATTAAAAGACACTGAAAATATTAAGGTTACAGTTAACAGGTCAGAAATTGAAACAGCTTCAAACCTGATACCTCATTTTATCGCCACAGGATTAAACAGGCCTGAAGAGGTAGAAAAACTATTCTATTTAGCTGCCTCTGCTATTCCGGGGGATATTAGAGAAAATGATATTAAGAAATGGTATGAAGATGCTATTCA
>CAZUIS010000109.1:0-2734 GCA_964620295.1 uncultured Candidatus Peribacteria bacterium | reverse complement strand
CTTCTACTGAAGAAAAAATCTATACTATTTTGGGTATTATTGCTTTGATCTGGGGACTTTATGTATTGAAAAACATGATCTGGGGACTCCTTTTGATCATCGTTGGTATCCTTTTTGTAACAGGGTATTTTGTAAAAAAAGAATAATATAGTTTTTTTGAGAAAGTTGAGTATGAGTCATCGTACTCAATTTTTTTGTTTGAATTATTTAAGAAAAATAGTACAATAGAGTCGAAGATAAATAGAAATATGGAGCCAAAGTCTATTTTACTATTCCACTATTTAACCATTTAACTATTGGAAATTGTCAAAACTTACTGATGATATTTTGAGTAGCGTCGATATTGTAGATGTTATCTCAAGACATGTTTCTCTCAAAAGAGCTGGTAGCAACTATTCTGGTTGCTGTCCTTTTCATAATGAAAAAACAGCCTCTTTTATGGTTTCTCCTCAAAAACAAATTTTCAAATGTTTTGGATGCGGAAAAGGAGGTAATGTATTTACCTTTATTCAAGAATATGAAAAAATAGATTTTTGGGATGCAGTTAAGATGCTAGCAAAAGATGCCAGAATTGATATTACTAGTTACGAAGTTGATACCAAAAAATTGGATCATTATGCGGATGAAAAAGAAAAAATTAAGAGAATCCATAAACTTGCTCAACAATTTTTTGTTGATGCATTACAAAAATCAAAAGAAGCACAAAACTATCTCCATGAAAAAAGAAAACTTGATGATGCTACCATAGAACATTTTGGTGTCGGATTTGCTCCTGATAGCTCGTATGATTTGTGGAATTTCTTGAAAGGGAAAGGATTTAGTGATAATGATTTGATCCAAGCATCATTAATCAAACCAAGCAAAAATTCAGATTTCTATACCTTCTTTAAAAAAAGAATTACCTTCCCAATTTTTGATACGATGAATAATATTATTGGATTTAGTGCAAGAGTCCTTGATCCCAATGATACACCAAAATATTTAAATAGTTCAGAACATCCTGCTTTTGAAAAATCAAAAATTTTATACTGACTTAATTGGGCAAAACAACACATAAGCCAGTTTGGGTTTTTGGTCGTGGTCGAGGGACAAATGGACGTTATTGCATTACATAGACTAGGATTTCCTGTTGCTGTCGCAACCTCGGGAACCTCACTTACCGAAGACCATATCAAGATTTTGAAAAGATATACCGATACGGTGTACTTCCTTTTTGACGGTGATTCGGCTGGGCAAAATGCAACTCAGAGAGCACTTTCTCTTGCTTATCAGCAAGATCTTTTTCCAAAACAACTTATTTTACCTTCAGCATATAAAGACGCAGATGATCTTGCGAACGACCCTTCGGGTAAAGAGCATTTTGCCCAGATTTTGCAGAATGCACAAGATGGATTTTCTGCTGTCTTTTCGTACCTCAAAACCCAATATGACCTTACATCACCTATCGACAAACAGAAAATCCTCAATACCCTTTTTGGACTTATTCAAAAAATAAATAATATTTCCTTACAACAGCATTATATCCAAGTTGTCAGTGACTCCCTTCACTCCCCTTTTGAATTTACTCGATCTCAATATAAACAATTTGCTCAAAATGAAGGCAAAATCCATATGAGACAAAAACCTAAAGATTCATGAATCTATCAACCTTCAAGAGATATGCTTTTTGCTGCACTATTTTACCATGATTTTTATGAACAATTTCAAGAAACACCAGCACTCTGGTCGACACTTGTTGCTCTCAAAGAATTTTTTCTTACTTTAGAGAGTAATCCCCTTACTCCTTTTCTTACTTCTCAAGATCAGGAGACACTTGATTCACTCAATCAACATCAACTTCGATGGGAAAAAGAATTTGATCTTAAAACTGAAGAAAAAAAGATTCAACTTATCAAGCAAACGATTGGACAAACAATCAAATCTTTTCTTCAACAGACATTAAAAAACCCCCATCTTTCTCATGAACAAAAACAGGAGCTATTGAAACTAAATAGAGATTTTTCTAGATAATATCTAAAAAATTTCACTATTGACATCCACCAGCATTTGGATATATTATTTTCTCTAAACAAAAAACAAAAAAACCTAAAAATACAAAGATATGAATCAAGAACAACTTATCAATCCTCAGCCTAGAAATTCCCTCAAAAATGAATTAAAAGAAGAATTTCTATTAAAAATTTCAGATCGTGGCGGATTTGAAATTTATGTTGTGACAGCTGAGCAATGCCCCTCTGTTATGCAAGAAATTGGACGTTTAAGAGAACTTACTTTTAGACACATAGATGCAGGAACAGGGAAATCTCTGGATATGGATAATTTTGATCCACATTTTGATCAACTAGTTATCTGGGATCCAAAAAGGCATGAAATTGCTGGTGGATATAGAACGCAAACTTTATTAAAACTCTACGATGTAGCCTATAATAAAGAATGTTTTTCTCCACTATCAACCTATTTCCATTTAAACAAACGGTTTATGGAAAAATATTTTCCTTACACTGCTGAATTTGGAAGGGCTTTTGTACAGCCGGAGTATCAACGGTCTTTTGCTTTGGAAGCTTTATTTGATGGGTTAGGTTCCTGGATAAACAAAAAAAATTCAGGTTCTATATCTTGGACCAACCCAGTTACTTTTCTTGTTGGAAAAGTAACTCTCAATCCTTTGTTAGGAAACTTAGATCCTATTTATCATTTTCTTGATAAATACTTTCCATCAAAGAATAGTTCTTTA
>CAZUIS010000108.1:0-2770 GCA_964620295.1 uncultured Candidatus Peribacteria bacterium | reverse complement strand
CAGAAAGCTATCTTCCTGCACAAGGATTATACATCGAAAAAGAAGCAACCATCAATCAAGAAATAGAAATGTACAGACTTGGTGCAATGTCTTCATTGCTGAGTAGAGAAGATGTAATTATTGTCGCTTCGGCATCATCGCTCTATGGATTAGGACAAAAAGATCATTTCAAAGAAAGTACGATTTATCTACAAGCAGGCAAAACATATCAAAGAGAAGATATCAAAAGACAGCTCCTCAAGATACAATATAAGCCTATCCAAGGAAAAATAGAACATGGAATGTTTGAGATTCAAGGAGAAAGAATTGATATATTTTCTAGTACAGAAAAAGATTTATACAGACTGCATTTCAACGAAGATGTCTTGGAATTTATCGAAGTAAGAGATGCTACAACATTTGAATACAAAGGGAAAAAAGAATATATTTGGATTTGGCCAGCTACCCAATTTTTACAAAACACAGAAGACTTAGCAAATATTATCCAAAAAATGGACCAAGAAAAAGAAATCAGAATTCAAGAATTTCTCGATGCCAAAATGCCTATTGAAGCCGAAAGAATCAAAAAAAGAGTCGAATATGACATCAGAATGATGAGAGAAACAGGATTTGTAAACGGAATAGAAAACTATTCCCTCTATTTTGACAAAAGAGAAACTGGTGAGGTACCAAATACGATTTTTGATTATTTTCCTGATGATTTTTTGTTGATTATCGATGAATCTCATATGACCATCCCACAGCTGCAAGCAATGCCTGCCGGGGACAAAGCAAGAAAGACAAACCTCGTAAAATACGGATTTCGCCTCCCCTCAGCCCTTGATCATAGACCATTAAATTTTTCAGAATTAGAATGCAAAGTCGGTCGAACGGGCTATACAACAAAAATAAAAAAAGATATAGAAAGCACTCCAGAAACAGACAGCAAAACATACAAACGACTAGAAAAAAACATAGGAAAATACAACAAAGAATTTCTTCCAACAAAAAAAGATGCAAAAACTATTTTCCTTTCGGCAACCCCAGCTGAATACGAATTAAAAACAAGCCAACAAATCATAGAACAAATCATTAGACCAACAGGACTTTTGGATCCTATTACGTATGTATACCCAAAATCATGAGACTATCATATGCTAGAATCTAGCATAGAAGAATTAACCAAGAAAAAACCTCATATAAAAGAATTTCTAGACGGATATAGCCTCAAAGAAAGTGTAGAAGAAGTATTTGGTGAAAAATAAAATTTTGCGAAAAAAGTTGTTTTAAATATAATAAGAAAAAGTCCTTATTTTATAAAAAAACATCATGCAAAACCTTCTTGAATATCTACAACAAAACAAACCCATAGCTCTTTTGGCTCCTAGTTTTCCTGTTGATTTCGAGTTTCCAGAAATCATCCAAATTCTCAAAACTCTAGGATGCACAAAAGTTGTTGAACTTACTTATGCTGCAAAACTTATCAACAATCAATATCGCGAACATTTCAAACAATATCCAAAACAAACACGAATATGCAGCAATTGTCCAACAATAGTACAATACATCAAAAACAAACATCCAGAACACAAAAATAAACTCATGCCTATAGCATCACCTATGATTATCATGAGTAGATTTCTCAAGAAACAATATTGAGAAAATACAAAAACACTCTTTGTATGACCATGTTTAGCAAAAAAAATCGAAGCAAAAACAACTTGAGAAGTAGATGAAGCTATTACCTTCAAAGAATTGACAGAGTTAATCGAATATGCAAAAACAAAATGAATAACAATAGATACAAAAAAAGAAGATTCAGAATTTAATAATTTTCACAATAATTCAACCAAAATTTACCCTCTAGACTGAGCAGTTGCTCAAACCATGAATCGTAAAGACATCCTTACAGACGATCAAATTATAATCACCGACTGAATTCCTCAAACCAATGAAGCTATCAAAAAAATGGAATCAGATCCAAATATTAAATTTCTAGATTTACTTTCTTGTCCAGGATGATGTATAGGATGACCCTGAATACTATCCAAAGAAGACAAAGAAACTAAAGCACAAAAAATCAGAGATTATCAACAAAAAATGAAAGAAAAAGAACAAAACAGCCCAAAAAAAGGCAAAATAGAATATGCTGACTGATTAGACTACAAAAATACATTTATTTAAAAAAAGCCCATACGGGCTTTTTTACTATAATATACTTGCAATAACCAGAGCAACAACAGACATTAATTTCAAAAGAATATTTAATGAAGGACCTGCCGTATCTTTAAATGGATCTCCAACAGTATCTCAAACTACCGCAGCTTTATGAGATCACGATCATTTTCCATGATTTTCTCCATTGATAGAAATTCCTTCTTCAATCATTTTTTTTGCATTATCCCAAGCTCATCAAGCATTAGATTGAAAAATAGCCATCAAAACTCATGAAACAGTAACTCATGCCAATACCCCTCCAAGCATGCTTGGACCTCACAAAAATCCAACAGCAACTGGAGTTAAAACAGCCACAAATCCTGGTAATATCATTTGTCTAATAGATGCTTTGGTAGAAATAGCAACACATTTATCATATTCAGCAGCTCCATGCGCTTTTTCAAAAATTTCATGATCTGCTTTGGTCCATGTAGATTTATCTACATCTTGATATTTATTCATAACTTCAAGTGCTGCCTTGAGTGCGGGAATATTTTTGAATTGCCTTCTCACTTCTTCTATCATCGACATTGCTGCTTTCCCTACTGCTCTCATAGAAAGTGCAGAAAAAAAG
>CAZUIS010000107.1:0-2836 GCA_964620295.1 uncultured Candidatus Peribacteria bacterium | reverse complement strand
TCAGAAAAAGGAAGCATGGTTTCTGTATTAAACATATTTTCATGTTTATTTTTTTGTATTTTATTTTGATCTCCTAAATTAAAAAGTCCCATTGTATGCTAAGATAATAATTAAATATTTTTTATTGCTTCTGTACTGTAAATTTGGAAAAAGAAGCTTACTATTAACCAAGAAAGAGCCATTACGACCAATGCTATGGCAACACCAATCAATATTTTTTTTGCTTTGGTAAATCCTTCTTCTCCTTTTTGGAAAAACATCAAATAAAAAGCAAAGATAATTAAAATGAGTGATATAAAACTTGTTAATCCTAGTGCCATATTGATAATCATATTGATATAGGCTATTGCTGGTTTTTCTTGGTCGTATGTTTCAGATCCTGTTAATCTGAAATATTGACGGATTTTGTAGAGAAGCGTTGTTTCTTTTGTGTTGATGCTATCGTCTTTTATTACTTGTGCAAGATCTGTTTTTTGTTCTTCGTTTAGATTTTCCCCTTGATATTCGGTTCAATAATAAAATCCTTCATCACTTTGTCCATAAGAGACAGTTGTGCTTATTCAAACCACCATCGCCATTGTTATTATTCCAAGAATAGCTTTTTTTATGTACATTGTTTTTTTATAATGATAAAACGTTATAGATTTGGTTTTAATATGACTTCAAATATTAACCAGAATATAGAGCTAACTATGATCCAACTAAATCAGATTCCTATAAGTGCTATTGCTGCAAATTTAATGCCTTTCAATCATTCTTTGTATTTTCCATCATCTCCAGCTGCTGTAAGGATAGTAATTCCATGGTATATCATGTATACCAACGCCAATAAACTTAGCATACCTAGTGCATAGTTGATAATGTTTTTTATGATCGTAAATGTTTTTTCTCTAGCAGTATTGTGGTCTTCGATTTTTTGACTACCACCTTGTACTCATCAAATTTCATTATTTTCATCAGGACTTTTGATAGCAGTGTATGCTCAATCTCTAATAGGATTTGAGATGTCATTGGCGTCTATGTATTGGTCTTGATTGCTATTGAAAATTGTTGCTTCTCCAGGTATTTCTAGTTGAGCACTACATATTCATAGAAATCCAAGAAGAGCAAATAATCCTATTTTTTTGATATATTTCATGCTTATTATTTACTAAATAAAGATTGTTCTTAGTATATCTAAAAAAGCATGGTTTTTCAAATTTTTCCCTTGAAAAAAAGTTTTTGTTGTATATAAGTCAAATATTCTTCGTAAAAGAAATTGACATTTTTTAAAAATATAATCTAAGTATTATGCAGACATCTCTTCTTTTCTTTTTTGTTAGTTATTTTTTGGTGGTTTTTGTTGCATTATTATGATTTTTTTGGCAGGATACAAGATTTTTCTGGTTGGCTGGTATTAATTTTTTATCATTATTGATTTTTTTCGTTCTTTCGTATTTTTTCAAAAAACAGGAAAATTTAGCAAAAACTCCTTCTGATCTCAAAGAAGAAAAACCTCGTTATTCACATCAATTTGTAAAATATCCTTATATAAAGCATGAAAATAAAACAAAGAGAATTTCTTGATATCTTCTTTTCTTTTCTACTTTTTTCTTTCTTTTTTCTGTTCTAGATTTAACTATTTTTCATCTACTTTGACAGTTGGTTTGGATATTTCCATTGCTTTACCTTATTCTTCTTTTTGTCTCTGGAAAAGATTTGATTGAAAATAAAATAAAAATATTCTGATATTCTTTTGATTTTTATTTTTTCCTTTTCGTGTCTAGTATTATTGTTGGTATTTTAGTCTACGGAACATTGATATTTGATATCTTCCCTCTTCTTCTTTTGTCCGCATCTTTGGTTTCTTTTTTGTTTTTCTTTGTTGGATATGTGTTTATAAAAAGCCAATGAATTCGTTATTTTTTTCGTTTGATCTATGCTAGATTATATTTCTTAGTAATTTTTCTTTTGCTTTTATGGTCACTTTTTGTTGTTCCATCTAAAACTTCTTTGAGTTCTTTCTTTGGTAACTTAACAGAACAATCTTCAATATTTTTCCAAAATTTGTTTGAAAAAGAAAATAAAGATCCATTGTTATATACAGGAGAAGGTGTTGTTATCTGATCTTGACTTGAAATAGATCCTGTAGAAACAGGAATTATTATTGAAGAAACTTGAATGGTTGTTTCATCTAAAGTTAATGATGTTTTTGTAGCTAATGATACAGGAACCCTTGTAGAAGAAACTGAAAGTATAGAAGAACAGGTAGATCCTTCAACAGCAATTAAGCAAAAGCTTTCTGTAACGGATACTTCTTCAATTTCTATTATGGATGCATTGGTATATTTGATGGATATGAATGGGACTATTCTTTCTTCACAACAAAATGTAAAATTCAGATATGTTACTACCAAAAATCCTTACTATAATTATTACATAACTGCATATCAGAAAAAAATTATAGGAGCAGCAACCAATCCTAGTACCAAAATAACTTGTGAAACTTATCAAGTATTTAAAGGAATGATTGAATGATGGGATCTTACCTATTCTTCAGCAACGGTGAAATCAGTATTCCGAGCAGAAGCTAAGAAAAGAGATGTGTTGAAGGGATGTGTATATGGTAAATTGGTTAAAGGAGAAAATTTATAATTCTGAATATATATTTTTATAAGCAGACTGTCTAAGGGCGGTCTGTTTTTTGTTATATATTCGCTTCGCTGGAATTTCTTTATGTTACTTTTTGCTTCCAGGTCAAAAAGTAACCAAAACCCCTCGTGAGCTGTTGAATCTTCTTAACGGTAGAAAACACAAACAAATTCGACTCCATGTATTTTCTTTACCTAAAAATGTA
>CAZUIS010000106.1:0-2906 GCA_964620295.1 uncultured Candidatus Peribacteria bacterium | reverse complement strand
TCCCCAAATAATAGCAAATTTATTAATATCATATCAGAATCATTGTATGCCAAAATTCTTCACAAAAAATCTTAAAGCCTTTCCATCGCCACATCATAAATCTACCAATTTTTTTCATTTCTCCAAATGAAGGAACTGTTTCATTAATAAAAGCTCTTTATAAAAAGATCAAACATAAGGAGCTGGTTTATTTTTTTTAAAAAGATCAATAAAAAACAAAAAAATAAGCCAAACATTAAATCCAAAAATGATAAAAACAAGCAATAACAAAAAATAAACAAGAAAATCCATCAGAGAAACTAAAATCTAAAAGCTAGATACTAAAAGCTAATGTATAGAAATTATGAAAGTAATCAATGTTTTTTAAGAGCGGCTACTGTTTCTTTATAGATATCCTCAATAGATTGATGCGCATTTATGTGAATAATTTTACCAAGTGAGTCCAAATACTCTATAACGGGTTTTGTTTCTTTCTCATAAATATCAAGCCTGGTACGAATTGACTTTTCTGTATCATCTTTACGTCATTCTAGCTTTGCTCTTGCATATAATCTTTTAATAGCTTCTTCTTTATCTAAATCATAATGAATTCCCACAAAATCTCTTTTGTGCTTATGTTCTTGAGTAAGAAAATAATACATTTGCTCTAAAGTCCTCAAAAAACCGTCAATCAGCATATATTCTCCTTGTTTCAAAAGATGTTGATACACATCAAAAATACCAAAAGTAATAGCGTCATCAACCATTTTTCCTTGGTCCATACGATCTCTAATATGTTCTCCCAAAACATTATCATTTGATTTCAAAGCCCTAAAAATCTGACCTGGTTCAAAATACTGATATCCTTCAAGATTTTTCATCAACAAATCAGCCTGAGTTCCTTTTCACGATCCTTGTATTCCAAAGAGAATAATGTCTTTTTTCATGGATAGAAGTATAATTATAAAACAATTATTTTCTTAAATATTGAACAATAAAAACTATCAATTGAGCAATAAAAAGAATAAACAAAAAAAAAGATAATCAACAAATCAACATTATTAATAGTCAAAGCAGGAATTGAATATAAATTTGAATTTTCAAAACCAAATATGATACTGCTTTGATTATGGACGAATTTTATTTATTTTTTATTGCGAAATAACTTCAATAACAAATATACTGATTTTTTTGAAAAAAGCAAAAATCCCGCTTTCACGGGATTTCTGTATATAATTATCTTTTTGACCAAGTTCCTGATTTTCTCGCTTTTTTCAAACCTGGTTTTTTTCTTTCTTTCACTCTTGGATCTCTTTTAAGATGTCCAAATGGTTTCAATGTAGCTCTCAAGTCAGCATCTCGATCAATCAAAGCTCTAGCGAATGCTAATTTAATAGCATCAGCTTGTCCTGAAATACCTCATCCAACGATTTTAATTTGCGCATCAAACTTTTTCAAAGTATCAGCACCTAATGTAGCAAATGGAGCTATTGCGTTTTGATATAAATAATCATTCCCACCAAAGTATTGTTGTAATGATTTTTCAATTCCCTTTGTTGTTTTTACAACAAAGTTACCAGTACCTTTGCCAAAAAGCTTTACAACAGCACTAGTTTCTTTTCTTCTACCGATTGCATAATGATATTCTTTGTTTGCCATTATTTATAAAGGTTAAGAGGTTTAAAATTATCATATTGAGAAGTTGTTCCTACAACTAATTTCAATCTTTTCATTCTTTTGTCTCTGAGCTTGTTTTTTGCAAGCATTCCTCTTACAGCTTCTTTTAAGATTCTTTCAGGGTTTTTTTTAAGAGTATTTGCATACGTAGTTGTTTTAAGGTTTCCTTTATAACCACTATAATCGTAATACATTTTTTTTAATTCTTTCCCCCCTGAAACAGAGATATTTTGGATATTTTCAACAACAACAAAGTCTCCACAATCCCAAAAATCACAATAATATGCTTTGTGTTTTCCAAGAAGTTTTTTAGCAATATCTGTTGCCAATCTTCCTAGTGTTTTTCCTGTTGCATCAACTTTCCACCAAACTCTTTGTGCATCCATATCTGCTGGTTTTACCCAAAGGGTTGTATTAAGGTTTTTTTTAGTAAATTCCATTGGTATATATCTATCAACTAAAGATGAATGTTTTCTATAATAATTTAAGTAATACTTTTGGAGCAGCATCTCCAACTCTAAATCCAAGATTGTATGAAGCAACAAATCCAGTTTTTCTACCTTCTTGAAGATATTTTGGAAGAAGTGTTTCTATTACCTTTTTCCCTTCTTCTCCATAAACAATAGATGTAACATATCTAATACATTCTCTTCTTGCATCTTTTTCATCTGCAAATCTTGCAGTTATTTCCAAAAGTTTAGAAAAGAAATGATCCATTTCTGTTTTTACTACCTTAGCTCTTTTTTGTGTTGTAGTAAGTTTTCCTTGTTTTATGAGATTAGTAAGCAACACTCTCAAGTATACAGCTTTTGTTTTTACTCCTGTATCTACTTTCAATAATCTCTTTTTTTGATGTCTCATTGACTATAAACATAAAGTATAAAATACCTTCAACCTTCAATTTTTATCCGATCAAAGATTTATTAATATTAGCTAATGAACTAACTATTTCATCTATGGCTTTTCTTCCAACTCACTTCATTAATAACAACTCTCCTTTCTTTTTCTTTTCAAGATCTTCAACATAAAGAATGTTATTTTTTATCAAAGCATTTCTTGTTCTTTCGCTCAATGGAAGAGCATCAATTGGCATTGTTTTTACACCAACTTCATGATCTGTTCTTGATGTTTCTTGAACAAGATCGTCCATATCAACCAATACTGATCTATCGATATATACATTATCAAAGACAAATAATTTAGCATAAGAAGCTAAAATTTCTCCAGCAAACATAACAATTTCCTTTGAA
>CAZUIS010000105.1:0-2918 GCA_964620295.1 uncultured Candidatus Peribacteria bacterium | reverse complement strand
TAGCTATTCAGATTCCTACATTTGCATTAAATATTCCATTACTAGAAAATGTTTTGATTCCTGCAACAGTTTGATTTGTTGTAAGTTTTACTGCTGTTGGATCTGTTTCACTTGTCAATCCTCCGTCTGCAGCACACGCTCGCACACTTCCATTCCATTTTACTATTTGATTTGTCGAACATGATAATGTTGCTTTTGCTAATGCATTTACTGTTGGGTCACTTTCACTTGTTACAGGTGCAACTGTTGTACAATTTACTGTTGTTCCATTCGTTGTACACCATCTTCCATTTGTTAATGATCCTACTTGTGGATCTGTTTCTGTATAAGAAGTTAATCCTGCATCTGCGGCACACGCCCATGATGTTCAATTAAATTTTGCTACTTGACCATTTGAACATGATAATGTCGCTTTTGCCAATGTATTTACTGTTGGATCTGTTTCACTTGTTAGTCCTGCATCTGCGGCACACGCCCATGATGTTCAATTAAATTTTGCTACTTGACCATTTGAACATGATAATGTCGCTTTTGCTAATGTATTTACTGTTGGATCACTTTCTGTTACTCCATTAAATGCTATCGTGTTTAATGTTCTTCTTCCTACATTACCATTGGTATCTACTACCAAAGCTGTGGCTTGTGTTGATGTTCATAACCCTTGTAATCTTACTGTTCCATTTGTATGAAATTGTGCAGTTGGTGTTGATATTCCAACTCCTACATATCATGAATTATAATAAATATCTCCTGTTGTTCCTTCCCATTGACTTAATTTGAGTTCATATGCTTCTTGATCATTTGTTATCGATCCATAATAATACGCTCCAGCTACCATATTATTTGCTCTCAAATTTCCATAAACAATTCCACTACCTTGTACGGTAAGTGCATATCCTGTTGCTGTTACTCAAGTATTGATGCCTACTCCGTTTTGCGCACGGATAAGAAATTGATTTGTTTTGGTTGATTGAAAAGGAGCTACTTGACTATCAGATCGTATGAAAGTACCTTGATTATTAACTATAGCATAACGACCTGCTGCAAAACCATAATCAGCATTTACCTGATTATCTCTTCCTCATGGAATTACAGAATTACTTGCATTAATTCTATTAGAATTTCCACCTATGATATTATTATTTCCAGTTATCTGATTTCATATTCCACCTAAGATAGAAGATTTTTGTCCACTAATTTTATTACTAGCGGTATCTCCAATGGATGTAGATCATTGAATTTGTACAGGAGTAGTACTTGATCCATCAAGTGTAATTACTGCTGCCCCATCTTGACCATCTACAGTTAGATTAATTTTTTTGATAGTCATCACTGAATTATTAATATCCGTAGGAATACTAAGCTGTGCATAAAGCAAGCCACCCACAACTCCTGCTCCCAAAAGTACTGCAATACCTAGTTTAAGAAATTTTGTTTTGTTGGTCATAATAAAAAATATAAGGTAAAAGAAAATATATCACAAAATAATTATATCTGATGTATGATTTTGAACAAGAAAATCTATTGTATTGTAGTATATTTAGGTTGACATTTTATTGGAAATAATTAGAATCTTGTTGGAAGTTGTTGTTCTTTAAAATTACGTATGTTAAACTAAAAAAAATATTATACTATGAAACTTAAAATTTTTTTCGTATTTTTGCTGGGAATATTGGTTCAAGGAACCTTTGCTACCCATATTATCAAAGCACCAGGAAGTACAACTGATATTTATTCAGAATTTTCTATTCGTGATGTTCTAAATGCTGATACACTTTTTATTGAAGGTGGAACTGGAAATATCACGCTTCAAGCTGGACCAATTAATAATACGATTTATGATTGGGACTTTGGAACAGGGAGTATAACAACTTTTACTGTTACATTTACTTATGAAAATGCTACCGTTGATCTTTCTGATGGATCTAAAGGAGCTTTAGTTGCTTGTAATAGAGCTGATGGACTCGGTGGAAATCTTGGCAATCAATATGTATGGGTAGTCTACCGTAATCTTCCTCTCAAACCTTCACTTCCCTCTGGTTCTACCAGTGTGTGTGCAGGAACGAGTACGAATTACAGTTCTACGTCGACCAATGCTACTAGTTATCAGTGGTATATAAGTAATCCTGCTGCTGGAACATTAAGTAATGCGACGAGCAGCACGGTAACTGTTAATTGGACTGCTGGCTGGACTGGGGATGTTGAACTCACCGTAAAAGGTATCAAAGATGCGACCGAAAGTCCTCTTTCTGATCCTTTGGAGGTAACTGTTTCGACAGTTCCTGGCAAAGCAACTATTACCGGTGATCCCTTTGTAGAAAAAGGAAGTTCAGCTATTTATATAGGATCAGCTACCAATAGTCCAACAAGTTGGACATGGACGATGACGCCTAATGACCTAGCTACTTCTACTCCAAGTGGACAACAAACGACATTGAGCTTTACTACTACGGGAATGTTTTCACTTACTGCTCAAGCTACTAATACATGTGGAACGGGACTAGTAAGTGATGGTTTTACGGTAGAAATTGTAGACATTGGTGAATTGGAAGCAGAAATTATACAGCTTAATGCTGATAAACTTGCTTTACAGAATCAAGTTGATGCTTTAGTTGCTGATACTACTAGTAAAGGTATTGCTTCTCGTAGTACCATTGCTACGCTAAAAACAGCTAATACGACTTTAACTGGCCAACTTGCTACTGCTATTTCCGAAAGAGATCAAGCTATTATCGATCGTGATGCTGCACTTGCTACCAATGTTACTTTAACTGGTCAGCTTGCTACTGCTATTTCCGAAAGAGATCAAGCTATTATCGATCGTGATGCTGCACTTGCTACCAATGTTACTTTAACTGGTCAGCTTGCTACTGCTATTTCCGAAAGAGATCAAGCTATTATCGATCGTGATGCTGCAC
>CAZUIS010000104.1:0-3029 GCA_964620295.1 uncultured Candidatus Peribacteria bacterium | reverse complement strand
TGCTAGATTAAATATTTACAATATTTAATGTTTTTGTTATTCTTGATGAAGTTCATGAGTAAATCTGTCTATCGAATTATAACATTTCTAGCTTTATCCCTGTCTTTTTTTCTTTTTTTACCAATTAAAATAGAAGCCTTTGAAAGTGGTACAGGTGTAGAATCGGATCCTTATGTAATTACGACGTGTACACACTTACAAGAAATTCAGAGTTTTCCTACCGCATATTATGTATTAGGTCAAAATATAGATTGCTCTGATACTATTAATTGGAATGAAGGAAGTGGCTTCCAACCTATAGGAGGAGCACAAGACTTTTGGGGAACATTAGATGGAATGTATTTCACTATATATGATTTGTATATTAATAGGCCGACTGAAAGTAATGTTGGTCTTTTTAATACAGTCGAAGGTGGAATTATAGGTGGATTGGAAATTGAAAGAGCTTACATTAGAGGTTCTAATAAAGTTGGAGCTGTTGCAGGAAGGTCATCTAATGGGGAATTCTACGATATTCATGTTAAAGATTCTGTAGTTATGGGAGATTTAACTGAAACAGATATGGTAGGCATGATAGGTGGGTTAGTTGGATCTAGTGAAGATGATATAATCTTGGAATACAGTAGTTTTGAGGGTACAGTAAGTGGACATGCTTCTGTGGGAGGTCTTTTAGGTCTTTCAGTTGGAGGTGTGAATATATCAGATTCATATAATGAAGGAACTATAACAGGGAATTACTATACAGGTGGATTGTTGGGTAGGATGGAGGAAGAAGAAGGAGAAGGAGAAGCTCTTCTCTCGATAGTAGATTCGTACAATACAGGCATGATAAATGGTAAGTTTCATACAGGAGGTTTAGTAGGATATTCAAAGAATAATTCAACTTTAGAAAACTTATACAATGAAGGGGCAGTTTCTGGTTTTATTAGAGTAGGAGGGTTAGTAGGATATTCAGAAAAAGATATCTCAATAACTGATTCATACAATAGTGGTACTATAGAAGGCTATTATAGAGTAGGAGGTTTACTTGGTTCTGTTGAAGAAAAGGTTACGCTTTTAAGATCATATAACGAAGGAGTTATTTCATCATTAATTGAAAATTATAATATAGATGATATACCTAAATATTTTGAACAATTTATCTGTATAGGTGGTTTAGTAGGTGCGGGTTGGAAGGTTGATTTTGACGAAGTTTACAATGAGGGTGATATACAAGCTGTAGGAGGATCAAGAAGTGTAGGTGGGTTACTCGGCTGTGGAGGTTTAATAGATATTCAAGAATCTTACAATATTGGTGATATTACTACGCAGTTAATAGTTTCTAATAGTCTTTCATTTGATGGAATTGGCGGATTATTGGGTATAGGAGTTAATGGAATTATTAAGAACTCATATAATAAGGGCACTTTTGATATTTATACTTGGGAATCTACTAGTGAGAGTTTCTTTTCAGATCAAATAGCACCTTCTTTAGGAGGACTAGCTGGTCTTACAATAGTTGCAGATATAGAAAATTCTTACAGTGATACTAATGTTGATATCAATGATATTGGGTCAAGCGGTATAGAGGCAGCTATAGGTGGATTGATAGGTGCCGAATTTATGAGTGAAAGTTCTCTTTCGGATGCTGTAGTTTTCCTTGGAAAGACTTTTGTAGCAAAGATAACAGATTTTTTTCTAAAAATGGTTAATAATTTTGTTAATTTTGTAATTGGTAATTATAGCAGTAGCTATGAGAATATATATGTAGGAGGTCTAATTGGTATTATGGAAACATCTTCTTGCGAGGGTGATGATTGTGAATTAGGTTTAGCAGTACTAAATAACAACTGGTGGTCAAGTACAATTGTAAAAGCTATTGGATTAATAAATAGTTTAAATACACCTTCTTCCTTTGGTTCTAATGAATCTACGGATCACTATGAGAAAGCTATAAGTATGGATATATTTAAAACATATTCTCATAAGGTATACAATACTGATCCTGAATGGGATTTTGATACTATATGGAGTAATGTATACGAAGAAAAGGGATATCCTGTATTAAGAGTTCAAAATTTGTTAATGCCTTCTGAACCAGTAGCTAGTGTAGCTTCTGGGACATATACTAGCGGTTTTGATCTTTCTCTCTCTTCAACAGGTACTCTTATTAGATATACAGCTAATGGATCTATACCTACATGTAGCACAGGCTCAGAGTATACTACAGCAATACCTGTTTTAGTTTCGTCTGTTATCAAAGCAGTAGGGTGTATTGATAATATACCTTCCAATGTTTCAGAATTTTCATATATAATTACTCAACCTGAAACAGAAACTCCCACATCTACAGTTGTTAATCTAACTTCATCTTTAACAACATTAATCTCTAAGAAGAATCCTATATATATAAGTTTTCCTTCTTTGGAAGAGGAGAAGGATGTTGTAGAAGATATTAGTGTAGAGGAAGAAAATAATGATGAAAGTTTTAGTTATAGAGTAAGGTTAATTGATAAAAAGGGTAATGTCTTGGCGGGGGCTAAAATAATGATAGAGGGAAACGAGTATATAGCAGATAATAATGGAGAGATAGAATTGAATGGATTAGATAAAGGCAAATATATTTTAAAAATTACACATAATGGGAATGAATATGAACAGAGTTTAGTGTTGGTAGAGAGTGATGAAGTACATGAAGTAGTAGTCGAAGATACTAAGAAATTTCCATGGTGGATTATAATGATGTTAGGAGGGGTATTCTCTTCAGGTGTAATATATAAGAATATAAAGAAGGAAAATTAATAGATATGTCTTTTATAGTTTAAGTAATATAATTACCATAAGGAATTTACAATAGGGAATAAAAAATAGGAACTAGCGATAATCCTTTATTTAAGTCTCTTAATTAGTTGTGCTGGAGTCTTTATAATATCTGTAAACAATACATTTCTACAACCCTCCTCTTGGTCTTCCTCGAGTGCATATATTGGTTTATCACATGCTACTGAATAACCTATCTCTAATGTAGTACTATTCCCTATATATCCTCC
>CAZUIS010000103.1:2793-3049 GCA_964620295.1 uncultured Candidatus Peribacteria bacterium | reverse complement strand
TATCCTACGTATCCTGCAGGAGATCAAATAAGTTTTGAAACCGAATATTTTTCCATAAATTCTGACATATCAAATCTAATTAATGCTTGTTCGTCACCAAAATATTCTTTTGCAATCAATTTTGCTAGATATGTTTTTCCAACACCACTTGGTCCTAAAAACAGAAAAGATCACATTGGCTTTGTTTTTTGAATAACAGAAAGTCTACTTCTTGTAAGTGTTTTTACGATAGATTCAACAGCTTCATCTTGTCCAA
>CAZUIS010000103.1:0-2783 GCA_964620295.1 uncultured Candidatus Peribacteria bacterium | reverse complement strand
ATGAAATCTAATCTTTTTAATTTATCAATTTCAGATTCGTTTACTATGTTTGATGGAATTCCTAATTTTTCTGCTAACACTACTCAGATATCTTCTTTTTTGATAGATGGTCTGAGATGAGTAGGGATGTTCTTTTGTGTTCTCATTAAAAGCATTTCTTTTTTTATAGTTTCTTCTTGTTCTTTGAGTGCAGCAGCTCAAAAGTAATCTTGTTTTTCTATAGCAATTTCTATTTTATTTTGGATTTCTTGGATTGCTTCTTCTTGTTTTTGATAATTTTCATCATTTTCTAATTTTCCTGTCATAGTTGATTTTTTTGCACAAGCTTCATCAATAAGGTCTAAAGCTTTGTCAGGAAGATGTTTATTGAGAATGTATCTTTTGCTTAGATTAATAGCATAATCAAAACAATCTTCTTCAATATGAACGCCATGAAAATCTTCATATGTTTGTTGTAATCCAAGGAGAATTTGTTTGGTATCTTGATTGTTTGGTTCATTTACAATTACTTCTTGAAATCTTCTTTTGAGTGCGGCATCTTTTTCGATATGTTTTTGAAATTCATTGAAGGTAGTAGCTCCAATAAGTTTGATTTTTCCTCTTGAAAGAAGTGGTTTTATCATTTGAGCAGCGTCGTTGTTTTCTTGACCACCGGCTCCTATAATAGTATGGATTTCATCTATAAATAAAATAATGTGATTTAAAGGATCCATAGCTTCTTCGAGAATTGCTTTCATTCTTGATTCAAATTCTCATCTATATTTGGTACCAGCTACAATTGTTCACATATCGAGCATAAAAAGTCTTTTGTTTTTTAGTTTTTCAGGAACATCTCCTGCAACAATTTTTTGTGCAAGTCCTTCTACAACTGCGGTTTTCCCAACTCCTGCTTCTCAAATTAGAAGTGGATTATTTTTGTTTTTTCTCAAAAGAGTATAAATAATTTGATTTATTTCGTTTGATCTTCCTATGATTGGATCTATAAGGTTGTCTTTTACTTCTTTTGTAAGATCAGTTCCAAAATATTCAATGGTCATTTTTTTTTCTTCTTTTTTTGCTGTTTTAGTTGAATTGTCACCAATACTAGATTCATTCTTATCCATAATTTCTCTATCTACTTCATTGAGTAAATCGTTCATTGGCTGTATATTGTCAAGTATTCTCATATCCATGATTTCTATGTTTTTCGGAGATAAATGTAATTGTTTGAAAAGTTTATCTAAAATCTCAAGAAAAGCAAATAGTCATTGTTCGTGTATAATAGGATTTTTTGTTATTTTATTGCAGTTTTTAACTGCTGTTTTGAGATCTATGGTGCTTGTAATAAGCTGATTTTTAAATCTACTAGACAAATTCTTTAAAGCAATATTTAGTAGATCGACAATTGATATTTTTTTGTCTTTTTTATTTACATATTCTTTTATTTCTGTATAGATTTTTTTTGAAAGATTGAGATATGTTTTTGATGATTCTTGTGTTGATATTGATTTTTTGGTAGTGTTTTTAAAAAATAAATTTTCAATAGTTGTTTCTTTGATTCATAGTAATGATAAAAAAAGTTCTCCGTGATGGGATTCTTCTATGTAATGGTAGATCCCCATAAAAAGATCGTCTCAATTTATATATTTATGTCTTTTTTGTTGTGCAATAGTATTTGCGTATAAAAGACTATCTATCGATTCTTTGGTGAGTATTTTTTGGTTACTTATCATTGTTTTTTCTTTTTCTATGTAAATTTTAGGAAATGATATTTTACTATTCTTTTGATCAAAATCAATGTTTTGTTATGAAAAAACTCCCATCAATAAAGAAAAGATGGAAGTTATTTTTTAAATGAAAGATTAGATTTTATATATTCGTTATCATGATTGTGGTGGTTCATCGAAAAAATCATGAATATTTATAGGAATAAGACCATTGCCATGTCTTGTTCCTTCTGTTTTATACAATACAGAAAATCTCTCTTCGTGTAATTTTTTGCAAATTTCTTCTGATACATCATTTGGAATGTAGCGAGTAGGTGTTTGATATACACCAGGGATGGTCCTTTTTTGTGTAACTGACTCTTGAGGGTCGTTTTTTAGGTTTTTTTTTGATTCGTCCATAGTTTTTGCTTTTTTAGGTTTTTTTTGTTTTTATTTAGGCGAGGGTATCTTCTAAGGAAGCGGTTTTTGAAATCAAGAGATTTTTTATTTTTTCTTTCATTTGATTATCGTATAAGTTTTTGTATATATTATTATTAAGTAATAAGCATTATCTCTTTTTTTTATTGTTAAAATTGAATCTATTCGATGGTTATTGAACAATAAAAGACAAATAAAACCCATTAATTATCAAAGCAATATTTCGTTTAGAAATCTGATTATTATTGAATTCCTGCTTTGGTTATGGATGGTGTTGATTTGATGGTAATATAATTCTTTTTATTGTTCAATTTAATTCATATTTAATCAAATAAAAAAACATACATACTTTAAATTTTTATCATAAAACATGTTTTCTTGGATTAAATCTCTTTTTTCGCCTCGTCTATATCCGATGAATATTATTTATGTTCATAGAAAAAATATTTTGCGTAATATTGAATATCTTCAGTCCTTACAGCCAAATTCTCAATTGTTTCCTGTTTTGAAATCTAATGCTTATGGGCATGGAATTAAACAAATGATAAAAATTTTATCAAAAATAGAAATTCCTTACGTAGTTGTCGATAGTTATCCAGAATATCAAATTGTAAAGAAAAATAGTGATAAACAGATTTTAATTATTTGAGAAACATTGCC
>CAZUIS010000102.1:0-3056 GCA_964620295.1 uncultured Candidatus Peribacteria bacterium | reverse complement strand
TCTAGCATCCACGGATATCTTTTTTCTATTTCTTTGAGGAGGTTTTCTGGGCGGATGACGCCAAATTCGGTAATTATTCAGGTAATACATTTTGCAGGAACTAGGTCGAATGCGTAATTCAATATATCTAATCCTGCTGGAGCATCCGCCCAGAGCTCTTTTCCGAGTCTTTTCTCGATACCTATGGTATTAGTAGTATCAACCTTAAGCAAACTTCCTACAATATATAAAGGAACCCCAGAATGCCAAGCTGAAAGTGCAATCGAAAAAGATCAGACTTTATTTATTGTATCTCCATTGAGTTTAATACAATCAGATCCGAGAAAAACTTTGTTTACTGAAATGTCGCTTTCATAAAGATTATCAACAAAAAACGGCGCTGAACTATCTGTTATCATAGTATCAGGAACTCCTGCTTTTATCAGATCTTGAGAAGTTTTTCTTCATTGATAAAGAGGTCTTGTCTCTGTATTATAAACGTGGATTTTTTTTCCTTCATTTCGTGCTGTTGTCAACACTTTTACGACAGATCAAGAATGACAATGAGTTACGATATTTTCTCCATCAGTAATAAGATCAGCACCTAGTTCTGGTCTAATTTTTTCTTCTTCTTCAATCCGTCCAAGATATTCTTCAAAAGCAGCTATAAGGTCTTGTTGTGATGCTCATTGCTGGAGCTTAGACTTAGCATATTTCATACCATTGCGGAGCAATGGTTCTGTTTCTCTGGCAGCAATGAGCGCCTGACTTGCTTGCTCTACGAAATCTTTCAGTTCTTCATTACTAGAAAATGTTTGAGAACGAAGTTCTTGTTCCATTGCTTTACAAGCTTCTTTGGCAATATTTGTTGCTCATTGGATTGTTATTGTTTTGATATCATCGGCAATACGTTGAATGTTGGTGAGGTTCATAGATTTTATAGAAGAATAGATAAATAGTGGAATAGATAAATAGCCTATATTTTTTTGGATCTATTTATCTTTGATTCTTACTTGTTATACACTGACTTTAAAAAGAGATCAAAGAGTTCTTTTTGATCCTGAGCAAAGTCAATTTCTATAGACTCATCATCTCCTTTTACATATACTTTTACTCTCGTAAATGTTTGATGTTCATTAATTTGAATATATTTAATCTGATTATCAAATAAGATAAGAGATTTCGTATGAATATCTGGATTATCTACAGAAGAAAAAACAATCTGAGTACATTTCATATTTGGGTTTACTATTTCTTTTAATTTAAACCCATCGAAATCGAGTGCCATTTTTATTAGGTAAATAGGTAAATAGTAGTATAGTTACATAGACTATTTGTCTTTGAATCTATTGTACTATGAGTCTACATAATAATTATAGTCAGAATTATGTTTTATGCAAATTTTTAACAAAATTAAATAAACAATATATCACCGTTCGCTGTTTATATTTCTTAACGGCAAAAAACACAAACAAACCGGATTCCTGTGTTTTTTCTGCCTAAAATATAAAGCGCTCACTTGTGATATATTTATTTATCTATAGAAAAAACATTTATATCATAAAAAAGATGATCCGAAGACCACCTTTTCTTATTTATATTGAGTTTTGAGTATTTTACTTATCCAACATGAAATAAATCATTTTATTAGCTACATCATAGAGTTCTATAGCTGCATTTCATGTAGTATATCCTTTTTCTGTAATATATTTTTCAAGCACTGGATATACTTTCATTGGTCCTATCATATATGAAAGTTTGTTTCTATATGGAAATGCTATAACAATTCTATCATTTTTGTCTATAGTTTTAACTTTATAGGAAGTTCATAAATCTTCTACTTTTGAAACATCTTCGGGAGCAATAATACTTCCTACTTCACTTTTTAGTTGATCAACTGGAGTTGTTGCAGGATTGTCATAATAGATACCCATTCCTGCTTGTTGAGTAATATCGGCTTTTTTAAGCGTCTGATAAATTTCATCCATTACTGGCCCAACTTTTTTATAATCACCGATATGTTCAACATAGACCATAGTATACGGTCACATTTCTCTTTCTTCTATCTGAAGTGTTGTAAATCATCCTAAATACCATCGTCATCATACAAGAATAATCATAATGATAAGAATAATTGTAAGGAGTTTTTTCATTCTTATATATAAGAGATTTAATCTCTATTGACCTGTTTCTGTAAAATTTGAAAAAAAAAGATGATCCGGAGACCATCTTTCCTCTTTATCTAAATATTAAGCTGTTATTTTACATCAGATTTTACCTGTAGCGTCGATTCCTGTGATCGTCACTTTAAGGCTTGCTCAGATTTTGAAATGATTGCTTAATGGAGGGGTAAATTTTTGACCAAGTTGTGAAACATGACAAAGTCCCATTTTTTTCTTTGGAAGTTGAACAAATACTCCGTACTCCTCTACTCTCGTTATCTTTGCTTCAAACGTTTGACCAACTTCAAGGTCTGTTACAATTTCAAGAATCATTTCAACTGCTTTATCAATTGATTTTTGGTCTTGATGAGTAATAAAACACATACCATCATCTTCAAGATCTATTTTCACTCCACCAGATTCTTCAATAATTTTATTGATTACATCTCCTCATTTTCCAATTACTTCTTTGATTTTATCTGGATTAATTTTCATCACGTGAATTTTTGGAGCATATTGAGCCACATGATCTCTTGGTGTTGAAATAGTTTCCAACATAAAATCCATAATTTCTTTATATCCTTCACAAGCTCTTGTGATGGTTTCATGAACAATATCCATAGTAATACCTTTGAGTTTAGTATCAAGTTGGATAGCAGTTACTCCTTCTTTGGTTCCTGCTACCTTAAAATCCATATCTCCCATAAAATCTTCTGTTGCCATCAAGTCGTTTAAAACGGCATGTTTAGTTATTGTTCCGTCTTCTTGATGTTCAGTCATCAGTCCCATTGCAATTCCTGCAACTGGTTTTTTCAAAGGAACTCCAGCATCCATAAGTGCAAGTGTTGATCCACAAACTGATCCCATCGATGTAGATCCTCCTGAACCAAGACAATCAGAAACTACTCTGATAGT
>CAZUIS010000101.1:1341-3074 GCA_964620295.1 uncultured Candidatus Peribacteria bacterium | reverse complement strand
TTCAAAAAAGCCATAGCTCACGTTGAAATACTATTCGCAATTTTTTGCATTTCATCAGTTCCTGGATCCTTTTTGGAAATTGATTTTGATAAAAACCAGACATAAATTAGCGCAATAATACTAATAGACACAATACCATATAACAACATTTGTATACAAAAATAGACATATAAAAAAAACGGCGAATATGAAAATAAAAAAAAGCAAGATAATTGCAAGAGAAAATAGTTATAAAGCAGATTTACACCCCAAAAAATACTAAATTTGATTTTTCTCAACATTTCTATACTATTCACAGAAGTATTTTAAAAATGTTTTTTATTATGAACTTCAACTTTTCATCCATCAATTTAGGTTGTACCAAAAATCTAGTAGATACTCAGCATCTCCTAGGGAAAATTTTTACGCTAACAGAAAAAGAACCAAATATTCAGCCAAGATATTTCAGCGACCCTTATGATAAAGAAGTTGATATTGTTTTTCTTAATACTTGTGGATTTATTTCTTCAGCCAGAGATGAAGCAGCCCATACACTAGAAAAGCTTCTTCAAAAAGGAAAAAAGGTTTATCTCCTTGGTTGTGCTGTCCAATATTACAAAAATCTAAATCCTGATCAGTCATTGCGAGCAGAGCGTGGCAATCCAGATATTTTCACCCTTTCTCGAAATGACTTTACCTCACTCACCTTAAAACAACTTATTAACGGATATCATAGCAAAAATTTCAACGATTTCGAATTTACATCAAGCCCTAGAGTCTATACAAATATCGAACACAAATTTGAATATCTCAAGATAGCAGAATGATGCGACAACAACTGTAGTTTTTGTATTATTCCAAAAATTAGAGGAAAACAAAAATCTCTTTCTATTGAAGCCATTGTTCAAGAAGCAAAAAACATGATAAATAACGGTATTGAAGAAATTATTCTCATTGCACAAGATACCACAAGATACTGAACAGATATTTATTGAAAACCTATGTTGTTCGAATTATTACAAGAGATAGACAACATTAAATGAAATTTTAGATTCAGATTATTATATCTCTATCCAGATATTCTCACTCTAGATCATCTCAAAAAATTAACAAAACTCAAGAAATTTATTACTTATTTCGATATTCCTCTCCAACATATCAGTGCTCCTCTCCTCAAAAAAATGGGAAGGTTTTACAACGAGGAAGCTGTTTACCAATTTTTGAATTTTATAAAAGATAATTTTCCAAAAAGATTTATCAGAACCAATATTATTATAGGGTTTCCTGGAGAAACGGATGAAGATCAACAAAAATTACTCTGATTTCTCAACAACGATTATTTCGATAACATCGCATTATTTGAATATCACGACGAACCACTCGCTGCATCTAGTAAATTACCCGACAAAGTCGATGATAAAATACTTAAACAAAGATTTATTCAGGCAGACGATATAGTCGATAAACTCCTCACTAAAAAAGAAAAAAAAAGAAAGTGAACCGAAGAAACATGATACATTATGGAAATTAAACAGAAAAAAAACTTAAAACCCAACACTCAACATTCAACACAATTACAAATCAGACCACTCCTCCATTGCCCAGAAATCGACTCTTATGATAACATCTCCCTAGATCAGATAATTGGAGTAGAAAACAATAAAACAAATCTAGAAATTGGTGATAAAATTCAATATATTGTATAAGAAAAATAAGTGAGCGTTTGCATTTTTAGGTAAAGAAAATACATGGAG
>CAZUIS010000101.1:0-1331 GCA_964620295.1 uncultured Candidatus Peribacteria bacterium | reverse complement strand
AAATCACCTGAGTAGAAAACGACAAAACTGAACTGGAAATTGGAGATAAAATTCAGTATATTGTATAAAAGAGTCAAAGAAATATAGTAAAATAGATCCAAAGACTATTTAACTATTCTACTATTTATCTATTCTACTATTTATCTATTCTACTATTTAAAATGAAACACATCCTCTTCGTCATAGCCAACAAAAAATTTCAAGACTTTGAATACCGTATTCCTAGAGAAATTCTGGAAAACGAAGGACATCAAATCACCGTCTGCGCAGAAAAGACAGGACTTTGTGTAGGAGTTTTCGATCACGAAACAACAGCAACAATAGCCCTCAAAGACGCAAAAGGAGATGATTACGATGCCGTGGTATTTGTCGGAGGCGGATGAGCATTGAGACAATACCAGAATCACCCAGAATACCTCCGCCTCGCCAAAGAAGCAACACTCCTTGGAGCGATATGCATCGCTCCATCACTCATCTCCGACAGCGGATTGTTCCAATGAAAACAAGTTACTGGACGAGATGATGAAGAATGAACACGACAAAAATATATAGAAAATAACGGATGAATCTTTATCAAGAAAAACGTAGTTGTTGACGGAAACATCATCACCGCCAATGGCCCCCAATCCGCTACAGCCTTTGGAAATGAAATAGCAAATATTTTGAGAAAATAATTTATATATATACTCTATAATGGAAACTATTCTTATTACCGGTTGACTTGGATATATAGGTTCTCACACAGTGGTTTGTTTTTTACAAGCATGATACGAAGTAGTTATAGTCGATAACTTATCTAATACAAAAATAGAAGTATTAGATCATATTGAAGCTATCGCCTGAAAGAGACCAATTTTTTATCAAGGAGACATCAGAGATATATCTCTTCTAGACAAAATTTTTACAGAGAATCAAATAGAAGGTGTAATCCATTTTGCTGCACTCAAAGCAGTTGGAGAAAGCTGTAAATACCCATTCCTCTACTATAACAACAATATTGGTTGAACTCTGGCTCTTTTGGAGACTATGCAAAAATATCAAACCAAAAAAATAATTTTCTCTTCAAGTGCAACGGTATATGATGCTTCCAAAAGTAATCCTCCATTCAATGAGGAAGCTCCTTTAGGAACAACAAACCCTTATGGTACAACCAAACTTATTATAGAACAGATCCTCAAAGATTTATCAAATTCATGATTACAATCTATCTGTTTGAGATATTTTAACCCTGTATGAGCTCATTCAAGCTGATTATTAGGAGAAAATCCAAATGGAATACCAAACAATCTAGTTCCCTATATTTACCAAGTTGCCTCAGGACAGCTTCCCCA
>CAZUIS010000100.1:0-3170 GCA_964620295.1 uncultured Candidatus Peribacteria bacterium | reverse complement strand
CACGAGCCTCATCATATTTCGGTTTAAAATGATCAAATGCTCTCTTTGCCCAACGGTGTGTCATATCCATATGTTTTTTTACTGTTTTTTTATCTGCTCCAGAAGGCGAACACACATCCAACACCATCATAATATCACTACCAAAGTTAATCTGAGTATCAACTACATTTTCTGGAGTAAACATATGTTTAGATCCATCTATCGGAGAACGAAATTTTACTCCTTCTTCTTTGAGTTTCATACCCACAGAATGACTATTTTGTCCACGATCATCTCTTTTAGAAAGCCCAAGACTAAAGACTTGAAAACCACCACTATCTGTCAAAATCAGCCCATCTCGATGTTCAAAGGTATGCAACCCTCCAGCCTTTTTAATCAACTCATCACCTGGACGAAGATACAAATGGAAGGTATTTGCCAAAATTAATTTAATCGTATTTTCATGTCCAAGATAATTAGGATCTTTAAGAAGATCTAGAGGAATCCCTTTAATAGTTGCTTTAGTTCACACTGGCATAAAAACTGGCGTAGACAAGGTCACACCATTCAAGGTTATTTGTCCAACTCTCGCTTTCCCTTTTTGTCTCAACACTTTAAAATCTAACTTACTCATCAATATTTCAAAAAAAATAAATCTGATTTGGACTATACTGTTTGGACTTTTAAATGCAATATCGTCTAGCATTGACTTTTAATAGAAAATATATAAAAATAACAAAAATAAATACTAAAAATAACACAAACCCAATAATATGATTGAAAAAATTTTAAAAGGGTTTATAGAGAAGCTCTATAACCTTATCCCTAATGAAATCAGAGAATTCGTACAATATTCTCTTGAACCTGAAGATGGGACAACAAACAATTACTTTATCTCTTTGTCTATAAATACTAACAAACCTAAACAGTATAAAATAGAGATTGATGATGAAGAAATAAAAATCACTGATGTTTCTGTTGAAAAAGCAAAAAATATCAGTGAGGATGAACTAATTAAAGAATTAGAAACGATTGCAAAGAAATATCAAAAACTTTGCAACAAAGCAGAAATCCCTATGATTAATCCAGCTACAAAAAAGCTATTGGAAGCTGCTAAAAGAATCCGCAACAAAGCACCTGAGGGAATTAGGTGGGGAATGAAAACTAATATACAAAAAAATGGTTATGTAGTTCTAACCTTTCCAATGGACAGAAGTCAAATACAAACTGGCAACTACAATGGTAAATGTATATTATGGTTCACTGGCAACGCAATGTTCTTAGAAGCCTCTTATCGAGAGAAAGGAAACATTGATCTGCATGGAGAAATAAAAGAAAACGAAAAAACATTTTCAAGGTTTCTTAAAACCTTGGTATAAGAGATTAAAATTATAATTTAAAAAAGCCTCGGTAACCCCAGAGGCTTTTTTGATTATAAATTTATTTCACCATCACTCTAAAATTTTCTAATCCTTCCCATTTTTTAGGATCCATACCATGTTTATTATCAAACATTTCTGTTGCATCTATTCCACAGCTAGCCAAAATAGCTTTATCACCACCTGGATGCTTACCAATCCATGAAGTCAAATCATAGACATTTCCACTAATCACTGTCCAACAGCTCGTTGCATCAGCATGGCTAGCTACCAACGATAAAGCATCCTGCTCTACAGAAATTTTTCCTTGAGGAGGTTCTTGATTTTCAACAGGTGGTTGTTGTGTACATCCTGCCAAAAATAACAAACCAAACGCAGACAATACTATTCAGATTTTTTTCATAACTATAAAATTATAAAGTAAAACAAGCCAGTATACGAAAGAAAAAACAAATTACCAGATATTTTTCTTGTTTTCTTCTTCCAAATAGCTAAAAGAATGCTTACCGAGACATTTATTTTCTTAGGATATATCTTAATGGCTAATCTCAAAGAAATTGGAGAAAAACGACAGAAAAAATGGAAAGAAACGAATATTTATCACGTCAAAGAAGACAAAAATAAGAAAAAATTTTATGTCCTGGATATGTTTCCCTATCCGTCAGGAGCTGGATTACACGTAGGACATCCAAAGTGATATATCGCAAGTGATGTACTAGCACGCAAAAAAATGCTAGAAGGTTTTTCTGTTCTCCATCCAATGGGATTCGATACGTTCGGATTAGGAACTGAACAATATGCTATCGACAACAAAATGAAACCACAAGTCGTAGCTGAACAAAATATTAACAATTTTATTGGACAACTCAAAAATATAGGATTAACGTTTGATCGAGATAGATCTTTCAGTACAGCAGACCCTGACTACTATCGTCGAACACAACGAATTTTCTTACAATTCTACACACATTATTACGACGAGAAAGAACAGAAAGCAAAGCCAATTGCTGAATTAGAACAACAACTCAAACAACAAAACAAATCTGAATCAGAAATCAAAGAAATTATCGACAATCAACGTCTTGCGTATGTTGATTACAAACCTATCAATCGATGTCCAAAATGTATGACAGGGCTTGCAAACGAAGATCTTGATGATGGAAAATGCGAACGCTGTGGATCAGAAGTAGAACAAAAACCTATGAGACAACGAGTTCTTAGAATATCAAAATATGCTGATAGATTAATTTCAGGTTTAGACTCATTAAACCGAGATGAATCTATGAAAGATCTAGAAAGAAACTGGATCGGAAAATCAGAAGGAACACAATTCAAAATGAATATCAAAGATTCTGATAATCTTGCATTTGAAGTCTACACGACTCGTATCGACACCGTTTTTGGTATGTCTTTTGTCGTAATGGCACCAGAACATCCACTCGTAGATCAAATAACAACTGCTGAATGCAAAGCAAATGTAGAAAAATATAAAGAGCAAGCAAAGTACAAAACGCAGCTCGAAAGAACAGAACTTCAAAAAGAAAAAACAGGAGAATTTACGGGAGCTTACGCTATCAACCCTTTCAATGGAGAAGAAATCCCTGTTTATGTTGGAGATTACGTCCTCGCTAACTATGGTACCTGAGTAGTAATGGCAGTCCCTGCACATGATGAAAGAGATTTTGAATTTGCTAAAAAGTATAAAGATATTAAAATTAGGACAAGTGTTATTGGAACAAAAATATGAGAAACAGTAGTTTATGAAAAGCCATGTTTATATACAAATAATGAAGATATAATATTTAATAAAGC
>CAZUIS010000099.1:500-3172 GCA_964620295.1 uncultured Candidatus Peribacteria bacterium | reverse complement strand
TATATATCTTTATATAAAGACAATGAAAATATAGTAAATGCTAATAATTTATTTATTGTTGCAAACCAAATGGATACAACACAAAAAAGTGTTGATGAGGTTAAGAATATGATTATTAAAGCAGTTGATGATGAATTTGAAGGAGATTTTGTAGTTGATAAAAACAATATCTTTACTCTATCTTCAAAATATCATTCAGATATAATCAAAGAAGGATATTCTTTTGAAGAACCAAAAAATGTGAATAAAGAAGATTTAAATATATTTAAAGAAAATTTTTTAAAGTTCTTGATTAAAAATAAAGATAAAGAGTTTATAAGTAAGAACTTTACAGAAATAGATAAGAATTTAACAAAAGTAAAAGATGATTTTAATTTTCAAAAAAAGAAGCTTACTGAAGATATAGATATTATCAACAGTAGAATTAAAAAGTTTGAAGAAAATAGAAGCCATATTGATAAAAAATTAGAAATGTTTATTAATTCTATAAAAAGTATAGAATCAAAACTTCAAATAGATGTAAAAAATAATTTAAACTCTTTATCTATTACAATAACAGAATATAATATTAAAGATGATGCAATTAAAAAAATTGCAAATGACTTTAAAAAACTATATAAAAATTCACCAGATGATAATTCAGCATATAAATATTTTAGTGAATATATTAATTTAGCAAATCATGAAGCTTTTAACAAGATAAATAAAAAATATGAAGAACTTATTAAAGATGAATTAGAAGTTGTAAATATAGAGTTAGATAAATATATAAAAGAGTTAGAGTTAGAGTATGAAATTCGTGGTTTAAAAACTTCTTTTGAAACTAAAGGTATAAATTATAATGAGATAAGAGATATAGACCTTAAAAAAAGTTTTTTAAGAGATATTTGGGAATTAATTAAAAGACCTTTTTCAGATGATAGATGGGAATCTTATTCAGAATCAATGGTAGATTCTTGGAACAATAATCCAAATGTCTATTTAAAAGTAAAAGACCACTTAGATAAAAATATAAATTTTAAGTTTATCGATTTAGATAAGGAATTTACAAAAACAAAATATGAATTATTGGAAAATGTAAAAAATAAATTGGAAAATGCAAAAAAATCAAGAGAGGCAAAACAAAGCGACATAAACAGTTTTGATATGAAAATCAAAAAATTTGAAGAAGTATTGGAAAAAATTGATTCATATAAAAAGAAGCTAGAAAATCAAATAAAAGATTTATATAAAGGAGAATAAAAAATGAAAAATCTAAACAAAAAAGAGTTATATGCAAAAGTAGAAAATATAAAAAGTATTTTCAATGATATTGATAAATTATCAATTTTAAAAAGTGACGAAGAGAGAGAAAATTTTATAAAGATTAATAAGAATTTAGATAATTGGTTAGATAGGCTAAAAGATGAAAGATTTAAAATCGCATTAATAGGTACAACAAGTGCAGGAAAATCTACTTTTGCAAATGCTCTTTTAGAAAATGATTTATTACCAGAAGATGATAAAACAACAACATTTACATCTGCTTCAATTGAATCAAGCAATGAAGACAAAGTTGTAATAGAGTTCTATTCAAAAACTGAATTTGAAGATAAATTTAAAAATCTCTTAGATTATTTAAAAATTGAAGATGAAAGTTTTGATACTATAAATGATTATAAAATAGTAGAACTTTTAAAAGAAGAGTGGCAAAAAAACAGTTCACAAGCTAGTGAAATAAAAGATATCTTAAAAGATAGAAATATTATCAAAAATTATTTAGATAAATCTACAATTGTGTTAAATACTGTAACAAAAGAAGTTATTAATGATTATATTACAAAACCTGAAATAGCAAGAGCAGTAAGAAAAATTACAATTTACTCTACAAAATTTCAAGGAATGAGAGATTTAATTATATAAGGAACAAGCAGAAAAATTTATGAAAGATTCAGAAATTGTAGTTTTGGTTCATGGATATGGAGCAAGTTCAGATTTAAATGAATCTCAAGTAAATATGCTAAGAGCAACTAAAGATGAATTTGGAAGTATACTAGCAAATAAAATGATAGTTGTTGGAAATAAAATAGATAAAGAAATTCCAAATTCACAACCACAAGCGGATGAAAAAATCAAAAAATTATCTGATGATTTAACAAATTCTCTAAAAAAATATAATATTTATAGGAATAAAAACTTTATCCCAGTTTCAGCTAAAGCTTATTTAGAAGAAAAAGGAGTTATAGAAGGGAGTGAAATTTCAGCTAAATTAAAAAAATTAAATATATCAAATGGTTTTAGTGAATTTAAAAATAGATTAGAAGAAATGCTAAACGATGATGGATTAGAGGTTTTAAATAGAATTGTTGATAAAGTTTTATCTGAAGCAACAGATATTTTAAAAGGTTTTGCAAAAGATTATAATCCAAAATTTGATGAAGATAAAAAAAGAATTGATGAGATAAGTTTAGTTGATGCACAATGGGTAAGAATTAAAAATCACCTAAAATTTGAATTGCCAAAGCTAAAAAATAAAATTAGAGATAAAAACTACAATATCAATGAAAATATAATAAAGCAAGTTAAATTAGAATGGATAGGAAAAATCAAAGAAAACGTAAAAACTGATTTAGAATTTGAAAAAAATAATATAACATCAGGAAAAGATAGTATTATTTCTGCAACAACATTAA
>CAZUIS010000099.1:0-490 GCA_964620295.1 uncultured Candidatus Peribacteria bacterium | reverse complement strand
AGAGAAACAATATATAAAAAATCCTTAGAAGATATTATAAGAATTTCTACTGATGTTATAGAAAAAGATACAAAAAATGAAGTTGAATCAATTTTTAAAATATTGAAAGAAGTAATATATGAAAATAAAAATATTTATGAAGAAGTTTTAAATCAATTAATTAATATATTTGATGAAATAACAACACCTTACCAATATGAAAAAAATTCATATAAACCTTTAATAAATAGATTTTTAAATAGTATTTTTGAAGTTATAGTATTAGCAAGAGTTGGAAGTGAAGCTAGAAAGAATAAATTTAAAAACTATGAAGATAATATATTGGGGTTATTACATTTAACTGGTAATTATAATGATATAAAAGGTAATTTTGAGCAAAATATTATACAAAATATTCTTATTCAACAAGAAAATATCAAGCTTTCTGGTAATGCTTTTGAGGATTTATTAAATTTTTTGAAAGTTGCGAATACTGAAGAGGAAATACCAA
>CAZUIS010000098.1:0-3236 GCA_964620295.1 uncultured Candidatus Peribacteria bacterium | reverse complement strand
CGAATATTACTTTAATTGGAGATGATTTTCAAAGTATTTATGGATGGCGTTGAGCTTTGATGGAAAATTTTTTGAATGTAAAAAAATATCGACCAGACATTCAAATGTTTAAACTTCAAACAAATTATCGTTCTCGTCCCCATATTGTAGATGCGGGAAATCAAGTAATCAAAAACAATACTAATCAATATCAAAAAGATATTGTTGCTCATAGAACATGAACAGATAAAATTGTTTGTTTTTCTCATGGGAGTGAAATTGATGAGGCAGCCAATATTGTTGATTTTATCAAAAAAATGAAAGATACGGATAAATTAAAAGAACGATGACAAGTAGCTATTTTGTATAGAACCAATGCTCAATCATCTTCTTTTGAACAAATTTTTCTTCAAGAAGGAATTCCTTATAAGGTTTTTGGTGCATTTAAATTTTTTGAAAGAAAAGAAGTAAAAGATATTTTAGCTTATATTAAATATGTTATCAATCCTCAAGATAGTGTTTCTCTCAAAAGAATTCTTAATGTCCCAGAAAGGGGAATAGGAAAAACAACTATAGAAAAAATTTCTGAATATGCACTTTCTCAGTCTATAAGTTTTCATGAAACTTTACAACAGCTCCATACAGATGTTGTTAAACTGACACCAAAAGCAAAAACTTGATTAGATCAGTTTGTTCGTGTGATGCACGATTTAAGAAATGAACTTTCAAAATTATCGCCAGCTGAATTTATAGAAAAAATGGCTAAAGCTATAAAATATAGAGATTATCTTGTAAAAGAAGAATGAGGAGAATCTGCAGCAGATGAAAAATATGAAAACGTTGGTCAAATAATTAACATGGCAGAAAAATATCAACAAACAGGGGATGTTGCATTAAGACAGTTTATGGAAGAAGTTGCTTTGTTGTCAGATATTGCGGAGAATACAGACTGATCTTTGGATGCGGTAAAACTTATGACAGTACATTCAAGTAAATGATTGGAATTTCCCTTTGTATTTATTGTAGGATTAGAAGATCATGTTTTTCCGTTATCTAATTCTCTGATGGATACAAAACTATTGGAAGAAGAAAGAAGATTAATGTATGTTGCTATTACTAGGGCTGAAGACCATCTTTTCTTTTCTTATGCAAATAGTAGGATGACTCGATGACAAACAAAAATGAATCCACCAAGTAGATTTCTTGATGAAATTTCTCAAGAACTTATCAAAAAATATGATTTGGGATGATGATCATGATTTGCTCAAGAAGAATCATTTGTAAATGAATGAGATATCGTAAAACATAAATTATTTTGAACATGATATGTTTTAGAAGTTTGGAAGTGATTAGCAATTGTGAAGTTCCATAATCCAAAATTTTGAGTTAGAAAAATAGAGCAAAGATTTTTGGTTGTGCAATAGAGGAATAGTTTAATAGTGGTGTAGTATATATATCTATTCTTCTCTATATCTATTTTTCAAACTTTATCTCTAATATATAATAATGATTGATAAAAATTTAACCTATGCATTAGTTGGTGCATCTGCAAATCCAGAAAAATATGGAAATAAAATATTTAAAGATTTATTGTCTTGAGAATATAAGGTTATACCTATAAACCCAAATGAGCAAGAAATTCTTTGAATAAAGACCTACTCTTCTTTGTCTGAAATTCCATTTTTACCAGATGTTGTGATTTGTGTTGTTCCTCCCACTGTTACTGAAAAAATTGTTGATGATGTTGCTTCTTTGTGAATTAAGAATGTATGGATGCAACCAGGATCTGAAAGCGATGTTGCAATTTCAAAATGTAGGCAATATTGAATTACTCTTGTTCATAATTCGTGTATTATGATACAAAGAAAATTGAATATGTAAATAACTTTTTTTGGTAATACTGTTTTTTTGTGCTTATTTACTGCATTTTTTACTTGTCATTTTTTATAAAAAATTGTTGATTTGTTTGCTTTTTGTATTTTTATACATATATCATTAGTGTTACTTTTATTTTTTTCTCTTTAATACATGCCAGCAAAAAAACCAGCTGCTAAAAAAGTTGCTAAAAAACCAGTAGCTAAAAAAGCAGTTAAAAAACCAGCTGCTAAAAAAGTTGCTAAGAAACCAGCAGCTAAAAAAGCAGTTAAAAAACCAGTAGCAAAAAAAACAGCTGCTAAAAAACCAGTAGCAAAAAAGCTAGCTGCTAAAAAACCAGTAGCAAAAAAACCAGCTGCTAAAAAACCAGTAGCAAAAAAGAAATAATTTTTAAATTGAAAACAAAAGAGAAAAACGTATCTTCATGGTACGTTTTTTTTATTGAAAAAGAATAATGCGTGTATTAGTTTGATTGTCATGATGAGTAGATTCTGCTGTTGCTGCATATCTCTTGAAGCAACAAGGTTTTGAAGTTGTTTGAGGTTTTATGAAAAATTATGTCTCAGAAAGTTGAATATGTACAACCTATGATGATGCTCAAGAGGCTATTAAAGTTGCTGATTTTTTGTGAATAGCACTTTTATCGTTTGATATGCAGCAAGAATATAATGAAAGAATTATTCAATATATCTATGATGGTTATGCTAAATGAATAACCCCGAATCCAGACGTTCTTTGTAATAGTCTGATTAAATTTGATGTGTTTTTACAAAAAGCATTAGAACAATGATTTGATAAAATCGCTATGGGACATTATGCTAGAGTAGTACAAGAAAATTCTGATTATAAACTTTTGAGATGAGTTGATTATACAAAAGATCAAAGTTATTTTTTAGCATGACTCAATCAATATCAACTTTCACATGCATTCTTTCCGTTGGGAGATTTAAAAAAATCTGAGGTAAGAAAAATAGCCCAAGAAATTTGATTACCGAATGCAAATCGTCCTGATAGTCAATGATTATGCTTTATCTGAAATGTTCCTATTAAACAATTTCTTGAACAACAATTGCCAAAAAAAGAGTGAAATATTGTTTTGTCAGATGGAAAAATTGTAGGAAAACATCAATGAGCTTGGTTTTATACGGTAGGGCAGAGACATGGTCTTGGACTTAATTTTAAGTGTTATGTTGTCAAAACTGATGTTGAAAAAAACATGGTTGTTGTAGGTGAAAAATCACATGAAGAACTTTCTCATACTTCTTTGCTTGCATTAGATTGGCATTGGATCTGACAAAAATATAACCTTCCTTTACAAGTAAAAACAAAGATTAGATATAGGCAAGAACCTCAGATTGCAACCCTTATTTCTTTGGAAAATA
>CAZUIS010000097.1:0-3270 GCA_964620295.1 uncultured Candidatus Peribacteria bacterium | reverse complement strand
AAAAAATAACAGCTTATCGCTGTTATTTTTTTGTAAAGATTTTTATCAGAAAAGAGATGAAAGATCTTGCTTTGTGATTATTTTCTTTTCTCCTGAAATTCTTTTTTGGTATTCATATCAACCACTTGCCAAACTTTTTTCTGAAATAACAATTCTTGCTGGAATACCCAATAATTCTGAGTCTTTCAGTTTCATACCTGGTCCAATTGGTCTATCATCATAAATCACCGTCTTTCCCATTTTTTCTAATTGTTCTATAATAGTTAATGCTTCTTTGTCTATATTTTCATCTCCAATTGCTACTACATAAACATCATAAGGAGCAATGTTTTCTGGTCGTACCAATCATTTTTCGTCTTTCATTTTTTCGGCAACAATTCCCATTGTTCTACTTACACCAATTCCATAACAACCCATATAAACAATATTAGACTTTCCTTGATCGTCTGTAAAACAAACATTAAATGAGTCAGTAAATTTAGTTCCTAATTTAAAAATATTTCCTACCTCACTTCATTTTTCCTCAACAAAATTATAATCCTTAAATTCTTCTTTTACATCAGGATCATTAACAATTTCTTTGTTTAATGCAATTCATCTTTCTTTATCTACATATACAACATCTTCACCCAATGGGGTTAATGTTTGAAATTCGTGAGAATATTTCGAAAATGTTCCTCCTGATGAATATGTAAGATAGGTATCATTTCCCAACCCTAATTCTTTGAAAATAGCACGATAAGCAGCTATGGCTTTTTCGTAATATACATCTAAGTCATCAAGACTTTTATGGAACGAATACATATCTTTCATAAGAAATTCTCTTCCTCTCAATATTCCTGATTTTGCTCTTTTTTCATTACGAAATTTGGTCTGTATTTGAAATACAGAAACAGGTAAATCTTTGTATGATTTGATAAATTCTTTTAAAAGCGGTGTTACTAGTTCTTCGTGAGTCGGATTGAGAAAATTATGTTTCCCATCAGAAAAATGTACTTTAAATAAGATATCCATAGAATCTCTCCCTGTAGTTTCCCAATGTTCTCTTGCTCATAATGCGGTCATTTGTATTTCAAAAGATCCCATTGCCTCAAGGTGTTTTCTTACTATTCTTTTAATATTTTCTAAGACTTTCAAACCCAAGGGTAGATAATTATATGCTCAAGCCACTTCTTGGCGAATATATCATGCTTGCACTAGCAAATTACTCGATTCACTTTCTTCTCATCCACTTTCTTTTAAGGTATGAAAAGGATATTGAGACATTTTCAACATTAGTTCCAAATTACAATATAAATGATTTAGCAACAAAAAATGTAGTTTTCTCCAGTATAAAGTCAACACAAATTACTTCTTACTAAGATAATTGCCACATATTTGACAAAAAAAATTTTTTAGTAATAATTATATTGTAATTATCTTATTTTTATTTTTTTATTGAATTATTATGGGACAATGTAAGTTTTGCAAAAAAAGTGCATGACTCTTTAGAAAGAAACATAAAGCTTGTGAAATTAAACATATAAACAATAGCGCCAAGATTAAAGAGCTTCTTCAATTTTCTCTAAAAGGAGATACGGATTTTTCTTGACTAAAAAACACTATTGATACCTTGGCAAAAGAATGATTTATCAACAAAGATACCTTAGACGATATTTATATATCTATTTATGATGATGCTGTGCAAAGGTTTTTGTACGATGGAATTTTGACAGAAAAAGAAGAAGAAAACCTCTCTCTCTTTGAAGAAAATTTTTGACTCAATCAAGACATTCTCAATAAAAATTGATCTTTTGGGAATTTTATGAAAGCAATTATCATAAGAGATCTTGCCCAAGGGAAAATGCCATTAGTTACGTTTAACGTTATTGGAAAATTGCCGCTGAAGTTTGAAGAAGATGAAAAAATTGTTTGGTTATTTGAAGATGTAGAACTCTTTGAATCTCCAAAAAAATTGGAAGAAAGAGAAATACTGCCTACATCAGCAGAAGAAATTGAAAATGGCCCTTATTTTAGAACATTGTTATTTAAAGAAAATACTATTGATCCAAAAAAAATAACATTCATTGATCAAGGAATGTTTGTTATTACCAATAAAAATATTTATTTCGATGCGGAATCGCTTCGTACAAAAATTAGTCTTGCGGAAATCAAAAACCTATTCTCCTATGAAGATGGCATTGGTATTGAAATTGAAGATACTACCGTACTTCCACAAATTTTCAAAGGAATGGATTGATGGTTTAGTTACAATGTCATTAGTAATTTAAAAAAATAAAAAAGAGGCTAAGCCTCTTTTTTTATATCTATTATGGTGTTACTCTTTGCATATCTCTTGGAAAGAGTTCTGCTTCTTTTACATTTTCTAGACCGATAAGTTTTTGGACGAATCTTGCTATTCCTAGTCCAAATCCTCATTCATCTGGCATTCCATATTTGAAAGCATCAAGATAATGTTTGAGTCCCGGATGATCTGGATTTGCTCCTTGTGCTTTGATTTGATCTACCAATCTTTGATAATTTACTTCACGTTGAGTAAGCGTAACTATTTCCACTCCTCTAAAAATAAGATCTGCTCTATCTGCTACTTCTGGATTTTCTTGGTTTTGATGATGATAAAATTTAGCATCTGATCGTGGGAAACCATCGACTATTACAAAATCAGAATTTCGATTTTTTGCTGAATATTCACAAATAAATTTTTCTTCTATTGGAGAGAGATCTCTTTCGTTGGTAAAATCTTGTCCTGTTTCTTGTTTTACCAATTCATGTAATTTTTCTACACTAATGCGTGGAAATTTTGTTGGAGTAAGTGGTTTAGTTGCTCATAATGCCAATAAGATCTGTTCTCCTTCTTCCCATGTTTTTTCTATGACGTAATTTACAAACTTTTCTGTCATTTCTATAATATCTTCAAAACTGTCTATAAATCCCATTTCCATATCTAACATCAAAATTTCTGACATATGTCTGCTGGTATTACTTTTTTCTGCTCTGTATGCTCTTCCTATTTCATAGACTCTTTCAAATATAGGTACCATAATTTGTTTATAAAATTGAGGACTTTGTGCAAGATAGGCTTTACGATCAAAATAATCTATCTCAAAAACTTCAGCACCACCTTCGGTTGGAAATCAGATTATTTTTGGAGAATTGATTTGCGTAAAATCATTTGCATCTCGAAATCCTCTCATATGTTTTTCAACCATTGCTGCTATTTTAAAAATTTTCATTTGCAAGAGACAGAGTAAATATTACGCATTTTTTGTG
>CAZUIS010000096.1:2942-3303 GCA_964620295.1 uncultured Candidatus Peribacteria bacterium | reverse complement strand
TAATTCTACACTCAGTCCATCAAATTTTGGTTCTATAGTATAAGAAACAAGATATTTTTCTTGAAAATATTGAAGAACTTCTTTGGTAAATAATGTAATATCTGGATTTTTATCAATATTTTCTAAGGAATCTTTTATTATTTTTTCTCACTCTTGAAGACGAAGATGAGACTCATCTAGAGATCAACAATAAAATATTTTTATATAGGTATTAGGAAAAACATGACTCTTAAAATCACCTATTTCTTCTAATGTATCTGGATCTATATCAATTTGTAATTCTTCTTTAAGTTCTCTAACAGCGCATATTTTATATTCTTCTTTTTCTTGGAGTCATCATCCAAAGAGCACTATTTTTCAA
>CAZUIS010000096.1:0-2932 GCA_964620295.1 uncultured Candidatus Peribacteria bacterium | reverse complement strand
AGGATTAATATCAGTATTATGATCTCTTTTTTGGAAGATATATTTTTGATCTTTAGTTTGTAAAATAATTCCTGTTCATCAGATAGTCTTTTCTTCTCCATTAGTATTTAACAATGATTTATGAAGGACTTTTTTTGCTCTTTCATCTCGGTCATTGAGATCTTCTGCATTATAGGTATTTTCTAATGAAGCTAACTTCACCGTATGTCTTGCCTGAACAAATCAATCGCTCACCTGACCTACAAGACTTTGTGTAGGACTATTTGAAGAAATAAGCTCTGGGTGTAGTTCTTCTATTTTTTTGAGATACGAAAAAAGCTCATCATATTCTTTATCAGATATAATAGGATTACTTTCTACGTAATACAAATGATTATGATCTACTAAACAATCTATCAATTCACCATAAAATTTATGTAATTCATCAGAATCTGAAAAAGTATTCACATTTGGATGTGACTGGATAAATGATTGAATTATTTTTGTTTGCTCTGAAAGATTCATTAGGTTTAGATATTAATAATATTGTAAAGTCACTGGTAACTATAAAAAAACAAATTGAGCAATAAAAAGAACAAATAAAAGAAGGAAATCATCACCAAATCAGCATCATCTGTAGCCAAAAAGCAGCGATACAATTATAACTAGACTATAATTCTAAATAAGATATTGCCTTGATGATGGATGAATTTTATTTGTTTTTTGTTGCGAGATTATATATAATTATTTTCCTTTGAAAACGACTCCAAATGTAGCGAATAAAATATAAATATCCATAAAAATAGACCAGTTTTGAATATAGTATAAATCTAATTTTGCTTCTTCTTCAAAATCTAGTTGATCTCTACCAAATACCATTGCATATCACGTTATTCCTGGATTGATAGACAACAATCTTTTTTGCCAATGTTCATATTTTTCTACTTCGTTTGGAAGATGTGGTCTTGGTCATACCAAAGACATAGTACCAAATAATACACAAAATAATTGTGGCAATTCATCAAGAGATGTTTTTCTCAAAAATTTTCCTACTTTTGTTACTCTTGGATCATTTTTGATTTTTGGAAGAATATTTCCTCTAACATTTGCATCTGATGCAATAAGTTGTTGATATAATTTTTCAGCTTCAGCTCATCCATATTTTCCTCATGTACTCAAATGGGTAAACATACTACGAAACTTAATAAACGTGAATAGTTTTCCTCCTTTTCCTACTCTCTTTTGAAAAAAGAAAACTGGACCTGATGAATCTATTTTTATAGCAAGAGCAATGAAAATCATTACAGGAAGACTTATGATAATAAGTATCATTGAGCCTACCATATCAAACAGTCTTTTCCAAATTAATGATCGTCAATCAAGCGTTGAGTTTTTATATTCTAAAGCAATAATATTATTTATTACTTCTGGAGAATAAACTACATCTTCCAAAAAGAATCCTTCTGAGATATGATAAAATCTTGTATAAGAAAATCTTGTTTTTTCAAAAATTTCTTGCAATAATTCCTTTTCAAAGCTTCCTACCGCAACAACCATAAAATATTTATCGAGACTAATATCTTGCAAATCTTTTACCCTTACAAATTCTGTTTTAAATGAAAATCCATTTTTTATATGTTCGATAGCTTTATAACTTCACAATGTATCACTTCAAATAATGATAATTTTACGATCACTTCTTTTATGGATTCTTGATTCTATATAATTTCGGATTTGATCAAAGAAAAACAATCCAAAAAACACAAGTATTGCACTAATAATAATAATAAATCTAGAAATTCAGAAGAAGAATATAAACCCCTGTCCAAAATAAGCAATAAATGTAATTGTTACTAACCAATATAACCAGACTTTTGTAAATGTTTGAAAATATTTTTGGATAGGTTTATGTAATTCATAAAGTCTTTTGATAATTCATAATCAGACAAATATTCCGCAAGTTATCCGTGCATACATCATTGTTTCACGATAATTAATCAACGGTACTTGTAGTTGTACCCCAGGAATAAGATCTGTTATCAAACGAATTTTATACGTCAAAGAAAAAATAACAATGATAATTATTCAATGAATTATAGGTCTCAGCAAACGTAATGAGATATTTAATTGTTTCATTAGAATATTCTTGTAAAATTTTAAAATTATAGCATGGTGGTTATTATATCACTTATTTCTTCTACCTGTTTATGGAAACGACCTTCCCTTGGCACAACACATCCTGCTGCATGAATATGTCCTCATCATCAAAATGTTTTTGCTATTTTTTGCACGTCTACAGATTTACTTCTAAGCGACAAGCAGCATCTTTTATTTACGGTATCATCTCTAAAAATAATTGTCACTTTAGCTTCTTCTATATCTTGAATAATTATTTGTCAAAAATCAGCTTCTTCACGATCTATTCATTTTTTCTTGAGATCTTGATCAGTATACCATGTGTATACCAAGTCTCATTTTTTTTGTAATCTTTTGAACATCAATTCCATCATTTTAACTCCTGCAAAAGATTTTTTACGAAATGCATTATTTACCACTGATTTTTTATCTGCTCATAAATCTATCAGATGCAAAGCATTGGTTAAAATTCTTTTATGATCTTCATCGTAACGAAAATTTCCTGAGTCTGTTGTAAGTCATACATATAAATACGTAGCGATCTGTTCATCATACAATTCTGGTCGCCATTTATAAGTATGTTCAAAAATAACTTCACAAGCACTCATTGCAGTAGGATCTGTGATAACAGACCAATTTTTTTGTGTAGTTGTATAAATATGATGATCGATAACAACAATAGGATGTGTATCAAAATATTTTGGATTTTTTTTGTAAAAATTATCAATGCGCCCTATGTCAGAGAAATCCAAAAAAACCAAAAGATCATATGATCAATAATCAAAATTATCAGAAATTTTGTTTATGCCTGGAAGAA
>CAZUIS010000095.1:0-3424 GCA_964620295.1 uncultured Candidatus Peribacteria bacterium | reverse complement strand
TTACTTAGAAAGGCAAATCATCATTTGATCATTGAGCAGGAGCTGATTGAGCACCTGTTTCAATTCTCCAACATGTGATACTATTAAAATATCTTCCTGGTTGGTTTTTTGATTCATTACATCTTGTATTAAGATGAACAGTAACCAAGTCTCCAACTTTTACATTGTCCAATAATTGGATCTTGTCTCTAAAGAAATCTACAGCAAGACTTCCTTTAAATTCTCTGTCTGTGTTTTCTTCCAATACGATAGTTTGTTTTTCTACACCATCAGCGATAGTCTCTCTTTGTCCGATAAACTTAACAATTCCTTGGTAATTCATAATATTTCATAAGAATATAAAACTAATTATTCTGGTTTCAATGTTATTGTTTTTATTTGTTTTTTCAAGTAAAAAATTCTTTTCGAAAATACGCTAAAATTCATGCATTAAGGAGAACATCTGCGATATTAAATACAGGAAACCAGTTTCCTACGGTTATAAAATCTCTTACTCACTCCAAAAAAATTCTATCTATCATATTCCCTAGGGTTCCTGCTATAAGCAAAGCAGCGATCCACCAAGAAATATATTTTTTGTGATAAATAATAATAAAAAGCAAAAGAGAAATCCAACCGACACAGATAGAAACAAAACCAGGAACTTTTAATGATCGAGATATTCCTAAATTAAACATTGGTTGGATAAATCACAAGGAATTTCCTATTTCAAGATTATAGAAAAAATATTTTGTTCATAGATCTATAACCAACAAGATCAACATCAACGTCAGAAACCATCGAAAATGTTTTGGTGTGTTTTTCATAGATACCATTGAAAATAAAATTATTCGGCTGATTTTTTAACTCTATTCATAATCGCGTAACCTAGTCATTGCTCTGGTAAGGGCTCAACAAATAGATGTTGTATATGATCTTGATCTGCTTTATGATACCAAGAAAATAAGGTCTTGGCGCAAGAAATCAAGTGGAATTTCGTTCATCGAAGATACAGGGTACCGCCTTGCGCCAGGAACTGATCAACTCGGTCTTTGTGGTCGTCAATCCATTCTTGGGTAACGAGGACTGCTGTTTTTTGATTAAATAAAGGAAAAGAAATCTGATTATTGTTTTGTAATAAGTAAACCTTTCCCTTTGGAGAATAGTGTTTAAACATATTTCCTGGAGTTATTTCAGAGATATGTTGGGCATATTCCACTTGGACATTCTCTGGGAAAAGTGATTGTAAATCTTCAGCGGTAATAAACCCGGGTCTTGTGATGATCACACGGCTTCATTCGACCTTCACAACCGTTGATTCGATACCTACCTCACAAGCCCCGCCATCGATAATCATAGGCACATTTTCATGGAAATTATCTCGCACCATTTCGGCAGAAGTTGGACTTGGTTTGGTAGAAATATTGGCACTTGGTGCCGCGATGGGGAGCTCAACTATTTGCAAAAAATCCAATGCCACCTGATTACTTGGGATTCTTATCCCAACAAATTCGCTCCCCGCAGTAACCAAATTTGGAATGATATCTTTTTTCTTGAGGAGGATTGTTATTGGTCCTGGCATAAGCATCGTGATAATTTTCTCTTCCAAAGGACTCGTAATTTCTGCATATTTCGAAATCTGATCAACAGATCCTACATGAACAATGATGGGGTTTTTTTGTGGTCTCCCCTTGGTTTCAAAAATTTTTCTTACTGCAGAAGTATCGAGAGCATTGGCTCCTAATCCATACACGGTTTCCGTAGGAAAAGCTACAAGATCTCCTTGGAGGAGAAGTTGTTTAGCATCAAGATATGTTTCGTAAGATGGGTGAGTAATCATAATTAATAAAGGGAAGATAATTTTTCTGTTATTGATTGTACAAAGAAATCGCTATTAAGATCTTGTCCTGTACTTTTACGAACAAGTTCGCGCCAAGAAATGGCCGATCCTGGAGCAAAAACGTTTTGGATAAATCGGTCTCCTATTTGTTTTTCTCCTACCAGACTTGGTTTTGATGGTGCTAATTCTTTTATAATTTCTCCTCGTTGTTCTGCCAAAACATATCCAAGAAGATAGTTATGATAATAACAAGGTGATGTTGCTATATGAATTTTTGTTGCTCGGTCTGGCGAGTTTCTCCCTGCGGGAGGGGTGATAAGTTGATACTCTGAGACCAGGTCTCGCCAGAGCTTATTTAAGTCTTGTTCTGGATCTGCGTACATTGCTTTTTCAAATCTTCGAAGAACTTGTACTCGTTGAGCAAAAATTAATTTATTGAAAGCAATAAGATACGATGATGAACTTTGAATTTGTTGTTTTTCTTCATCAGAAATATGCACCATATCCTGCATCCATTCACCACTCGAAGATAAATCTTGAAAATATTCTGCAACAGCTTCTGTCGTAAAAATGTGTGCTGGATCATGAAGAAGATAAGGAAGTGATGGGTCTATATATTTATCATATACGGCATGACCAAATTCGTGAAGCATAGTTCCCATCCATCTTTCATTTGGTTTGATATTACATAAAATGCGAACGTCTCCAGATTTATTACAATCCATACAATAGGCATGCTGATTTTTTCCAGGCTTTTCATATAAGTCTGAATTTGCTAACATATCTTCTATGTCTAATCCTATTGAGGTATAGAAATCTTTGGTAAGTGCTTCAATATTTTGGTTTTGATAATATTTATCCAAATCTACTGTTCCTCTGCTTTGAGGTACTTCTTGAAAATATCTATTTTGATAATGTCGTGGTTTAAGATCTTCAATCGTACACCTATAACGAGCAGCTAAATGTTCGTCTAAAAGATGTTTATGTGTTGTAAAAATTTCTTTTGTTTTTTGTGCGAGATTATCGAAAAATTGATCTAATTCAGATTCTTCTTGTTCTCCCAAAAATAAACTCATTGCATGATAATTTTTGAATCCTAATGATTGAGCATGTTTGTTGCGAAGGCGAACGAGAGATAAGACATCTTCGGCTACATGTGGTCCTATGGCTTTGTGAGCCTCTCGTACTCCTTGAAGTTCTTGGCTATCTGTACTTTTTTTGAGGATTTCTTCTACTTCATTGTCTGTATATTCTTTGTTTGCGTATACCGCTCTGTACGTAGAATATTTTTGTTCAATTTTGGTACTTGCTGCGATCATTTCTTCTATCAATGCTTTGTCTCCTTGACTTCAGAGATACCCACGATACAAAATATCATATTGACGTTGAAGTAATGGTGTCCAGTTCGTTTCCTCTTTGGCTAAACGTTGAAGCGTTGCAAAATCTTCTGAATTGGTATAGAGGTTATTATAAATAAGTTGTGTTTTTTCTACTTGTTCATAATCTTCTTTTTTACCGGAAATGCTAGCATTTCGATATGCTTCGCACATAGATTGATATAATGGTTGAGCGACTTTTGAGTGATTATCTAAAAATTCTTGGAGG
>CAZUIS010000094.1:0-3500 GCA_964620295.1 uncultured Candidatus Peribacteria bacterium | reverse complement strand
AAATTTTCTTAAAAATGATTTTTACTTATTTGAAAATATAAAGAAATGTATCTTGTTGGGCACAGTTTAGGAGGACCAACCATTTTGTTGGCTAATATTCAAAACATAAAAAAAATCGTATTACGAGATCCAGTTTTAAATACCATCAATACATTTGAAGACGAAATAATTTATGATAAAGAAAAAAATATATACATGGTACGTCGATGAATAGATATTTTGATAGGAGAAAATATGGTAAAAGAAACTAATGAAATTTGAGATTTAAATCCAAGATTAAACGAAAAATATAAAATAATTTTTGCAGAAAAAACAGATCTAAAAAACGATTTAAAATCAGAGGTGAAACATACAACAATAGAACAATCTTCTCATTGTTTTAACGAAGAATGAATTGAAGAAAAGCTTTTTGATGAAACTTTGAGTTGGTTTTTATCTTAAAACATCTCCATGCTTCGAACAACCCCACCAATCATCAAAATATACGAGGCTCTTGGTGCAATCGCAGACCAGAGAATTGAACTGATTCAAGGACTTTTTGTCGAAGCAAAAGTGTATTCTTCAAGTAGAGAAAAGTTTTATACAGTTACCTATGATCCTGCAAATAATGCTATTATGCTAAATGATAATGGTTCATATCGAAAAGGATATTTAGGATATCCTGGAATAGCAATTCTTCTCCTCCAATGAGATTTACCACTCAACAAAGAATATACTACACTACTGAAAGACATTCCTCGAAAAGACATCAATACCAAAAATAACAATGATTTTGAGAAAACCCAAAAGCAAATCGATACAATGATTATAGAAAAATGACATGATATTAAATCATTCCATGACTATATTCAGAATATATTAAATGAAATAACAAAAAAGCCACTATCTTATCTAGGAAAAAAAACGCTTCCACCCAAAGGAAACTAATTTTTACTTTTTCACCTCCTATTCATGTCCAATCAAGAAATCATCAACAAAACAATTGAATTTGTAAAAGCGACACTTGCTAATGCTGAATGAGGACATGATCGACGACATATTTACAGAGTACGACAACTTTCAAAACACATCAATCAACAAGAACAAGGTGATCAATTAATTGTTGAATTATGAGCACTCTTACATGATATCGCCGATGCTAAATTTCACAATGGAGATGATACCGTAGGACCACGTTTGGCTGGTGAATTTTTGCAATCAATCAATGTAGAACCAAACATTATTGAACACATACAAAACATTATTCGTCATATCTCCTTTGGAGGAGGAAATTTCGAGCAAAAATTCACTTCACCAGAATTGGATATTGTCCAAGACGCAGATAGACTAGATGGTCTAGGAGCAATAGGTATTGCAAGAACATTTAATTATGGTGGACATAAAGGGAGAGAAATATATAATCCTGATATCAAACCAAATCTTACTATGACCAAAGAAGAATATAGAAAAAGCACATCTCCATCACTCAACCATTTCTACGAAAAACTTCTTCTGCTCAAAGACAGAATGAATACCAAAACAGGAAAAGCCATGGCAGAACATAGACACCAATTTATGGAACAATTTCTCGATGAATTTTATGCAGAACGAAACGGAGAAAAATAGGCTTTCAACCAAAAGATATTAGTTTTATCTCTTCTCACGACTACCATGTCTCATGAAGAACTAAGATTAGAATCGCCTCAAAGCAAACACAAACACCAGCATCAAGAAATGCTAAATGAATTTCTTAACGAATGATATGAAATAGCACCACGAGCTCTTAGAAAACGCCCTCATGAAACATTTGAACAATTTCTCCAAAGAACAGAAGATCGAAAAAATGGGAAAGATTTACCCGCTGAACGAGTACCAAGTTCTCTCTATTTTGTAATAAGATGAGATGGAAAAATGATTTGAGCAGTAAATATACGCCACACTCTCAATGAAGGGCTTAAAAATTTATGAGGACACATAGGATGCGGCATTAGACCAAGTGAAAGACATAAATGATATGCAAATATTGTACTCGAATTAGCAATAGAAAAATGTAAAAAACTAGAAATATCTGATATTATAATAACTTGTGATAAAGAAAACATTACCTACTCAAAAGCAATCGCTCACAACAATTGAAAGCTTGAAAAAGAATATATTAGCAAAGAGCATGACAATATAATGACACAAAAACGAATAATACAAATATAAAAAAGAGGCTTATAAACCTCTTTTTTTAACAACTAACAGAAATACCACCCTTTCCATTTTCTACTCTTTTTTCTTTTCTTACAAAGTTGAATAAATTGAACAACCTGTGATTGATTTTTCTCAGATACAAAATCTGATTCTTTTTTTTGTTCCATAATTACTTCATTTTTAGGATCCATAATTACTGTTTTTAACAGTTAACAAAACAATGTCATACTAATTTCATTTGCTTGCTTGTAGTAGTCCAATATACTACATGATTGTTGATTTTCCTCAACCAATACGGGAGTACTTTCAATTGTTTCCTGATCTTTGTCTTGTAATTCAAGACATCCTGAAATAACACTAACAATTGGCATAATGATAGATTTTAAAGGTTTATACTCACTTTATTTTTGTTTATCTGCTTCAAAAAAACCTCCCACCCAAAAGAATCAGGTAAGAGGATTTTTCACATATTATGAAAGAAACTCTTACCTAGAGTGGAAAAAGTAAAAGTAATAAAACATAGTATGTGAAACTGTTTGAAGCATAGTAACAAATATCCAAATAAAAGAAAAGGCCTCCTACCTGCAAGAAGTAGAAGACCTTTTTATGTTAAACCACAAAATCTCCTACTGCAAGTAGTTCATAAAATAAACGTAGAAGAATGTAGCTGTTTGGATCATAAGAATCAACAATAAGATAAACAATACTTATATAACAAATTTTATTACCAAAATCAAGAGAAAAGATTGTTTTTTAATATATTATCCTTATAAGGAACAGAAACCAAAACCCAAAACAAAATGAGCGAAGTTATTTATCATCCAACGTTTATTTATGACCCTATATTAGGGGCCAGAATGGTTTTAGAAAAAATAATACTATCTGAAAGCAAATAAAAATCCGGCAAAATGCCGGATTTTTTTACCATTGATTAAAATGAATTTTTTCTTGTTTAAAGCGATTTCCTGCCTTACCAGGATCTGCTGGATATCACATAGGAACAAAAGAAAAAGGAATAATATGTTCCGGCAAATGAAAAAGTTTTATAAATTGATCTATAATATCTTTCTGAGGATATATTCAAGTCCAAACCGCTCACAATCAAGCATCATGAGCTGCCAATAAAATATTTTGCGTTGCAGCAGCACAATCTTGTGCCCAAAATCCTCCAGCAAGATCTTTCTTTAGATCACAACAAACCAAAACACCCAAAGGAGCTTCCTTAGCCATAGCAATCCATTGATGAAATCAAGAGATTTTTTCAAGAAGAAAACTATCATCAATAACAATAAAATGCCAAGGCTGTTCATTATAGGCAGAAGGTG
>CAZUIS010000093.1:0-3517 GCA_964620295.1 uncultured Candidatus Peribacteria bacterium | reverse complement strand
AGCTAAGCCATCCTTTAACCAATTATTCGGATCATTCCAATCAGTTGAGCTGCTGCCTATCCAAGTAAAAGTACTAGCACATAAGTTAGTGTGTAAAACCATCACGCCGATAACCATCGACAGGATGATTATCAGTGTTTGTTTTCTCATTTTTTGTTTTTGTTTTAGGGTTGAAAATATTGTAAATATTTATCAAGAAAAGTCAAGCGTTTTGGAGTGAGATTATTGTGGTAAATTGACAGTAAAAAAAATCTAGATACACTTAGACAAACGCCTATTTTACTTATTATCCCAAAAAATGAAACAGCATTTACACACAATTCACTATCATGCTAAAAAATTGCATGAGCATATAAAAAAGCATGCAAAAACAACACATAAACATCTCAAAAGACACGGAAAATGGTATGTCTACGGTCATGTACTAGTTGCTTCAGCAATTCTTAGTTTTATGTTAAATTATAATAATGGGTCTCGTGCTGCAAATATAGATGTGCCTGTGTGTTCAGATGCATATATAAATTCTACCATTGTTTTGGATTATACGTACACAGATCCAAAAAAAGATGTTTTTCTTGACTCAATAAGTTTTGATAGAGTTGTTTTTCCAGAATTAGTTTTGGTAAAAAATGTAAAACAAATAACTCCAATTCCAAATAATAATGAATTAAGTACTGATCGTTGAGATTTAGCGTGATATACAATAATTAATAAAGAAAATCCAAATGATAAAGATATAGTAAACTATTTGAGTAATAATAATCTGAATAATATTATTGATGGAGAAGGATGGAGTGAAGTGAAGTTAGATATTGAATTTAGTCAGTCTTTGTCTGATAATACAACAAATAGTGATGCTGTTGGGGAAATTATGATTTTTGAAAGAGGAATGAATGCGGATATTTCGATCCAGGCTTTGGATAAATTGGGAGGAAAAGAAGTAGGAAAAAAAGTTTTTCTTAATAGAAAAGATTTGATTTATGCTGGTTTTGATATAGATACTATAGAAATTGGAGGTGCTCAAAAAATGGGGTATTGGAGAGTCGATTTAAACGCATTATGAGTATCTGAAGTGAAATATGTAAGAATTTCTTCTTTGCCAGCAAATAGTGGTCCAGATTTTAAAATTATTGGATTAAATACAAAAAAATGTCAGGAAAAAAAACTTTTACCATTACAAGTAGAAAGTATTTGCTCGCCATCACCAACCACAACAAAATTATGGAAAATTACTAATCCAAACGAAGAAGAAGTATCATTTACCTGGGATATTTACAGAGATACACAAACAGGAAATATGACAGTAGCTGCCAAATCAGAAATAATTCTTCAAGCAAAATCCATCGAAGGACCAACGGTATTGAGACTGTATGTAAAAGGAGAAATTCAAAATATTCTTCCAGGATCAGAAGAAAAGTGTCCAATTATTCAACCAGAAAACCCTCTTCAATTGGAAGCTATTTGCTCTTCAGATCCAACAAACTATAGAGTATGGAAAGTAACTAACAACAACGCACAAAATTTTGAATTCACATGGAGAGTAAAAAATACATTACCATGTGACAAAAATAAAGTTCTTGTTTGTCAGGTTCCTCCTGGAAATCCAGAAAACGAACATGAAATTTGTATTGCATCATCAGCAGTGAAAGCACATTTAGCAAAATGATCATATCTAGGTCAGTGTACTACTAGTAAAAAGGAAGGAAATGGCGTGGCAACAGCTTCTTGAGCCACAACTTTTACTACACCGGTTATTGGTGATGATCAAGAAATAAACATCTCAATTGATGGTATCGAACAGGACACAGCAAAAACAACTTTAAAAAGTTGTCCGAAACAACCAGTGAATGATTATGTGCTTTCAGTTACCTCAGACAAAACCGATGTTTTTCCTTACCAAGAACTTACTTATACAGTAACCTATGATAATGTTGGACCAGAGCTTCTCCAATCATGAAGTTTGGAAATTATTGTAGATGAACATTTTGATTATATTCCATGAGAAGGTGTAGAAGAAATAGCTCCAAATCATTATAAAATGATTTTACCAACTTTACTTGCAAATACTTCTCATACTATAAATATACAAGGTATAGTTTCATCAATAAATAATTCTGGTTCTTTAATTTCTTTTCAAGCATCTCTCTCGGGAGAGCGTGATGTTAATACTAATAACAATACAGTTGTTGTTTCTACATTGGTAAAAAGTTTAGAACCGCTTGAACTTAGTTCTTTGTGTTCAGATAATCCGTCAGCAGTGAGAGCTTGGAGAATTCAAAACCCAAACATGATTGATATTCCTGTTGATGTCTATGTAAACGATGAATTCTCCGCATCAGTAATAGCAAAAGCAAATGAATTTACTCATATAAAAACAAATACTGTTGAATGAACAAATACTGTTTCTTTACGATACAATGGAGGAAAGCAAAGTGAAAAATCTAGTGAAAATGTTGTATGTCCAAAACCTATCTCAGATTTAGCGGTAGAAAATGTTGATATTAAGAGGCTTTCAAAAGAAGTTTTTGTTGCAGAGATAACGTTCAAAAATTTTTGACCAAATACTTCAAAGGAGATCAATATTGATGTTGCCTGAGAAGAAGCAAATTTTGTTGTAGAAAATCAATTACAATCAATATTTCAACAAACACTACAAGAAATGGCAGTAGAAGAAACATATGTACTAGCTGTTACTTGAGCTTTAGTTTCTGGAGATGCTCAGGTTGCTGTAGCCATAAATGGAGAAACGATAGATCCCAATGTATATAATAACAATTCTCAAGCAATAATTTCAACAACAGATTTAATAGAATCGAATGAGGAAAATACATGAGAAGACGAATCAGAACAAAAGAATCATGAGGCAGCAGATCTTCCTGAGAATATTCAAGGAAAAGAAGTTGGAGAAGAAATTGATTTTGATGAACAAACAACAGAAAGTGGTGAATATATGGAAGATGTGATAGGATTGGGATGTCATTATACTGATGAAGAATATGAAAAAATCAGATTTCAAGATGTTATTAATCATCGATCTAAGCCTTATGTGGAGCTTTTACGTGTTAATTGTATTGTAAAAGGAAGAGAACTAAATGCGTTTGTAACAGATGATTATATCAAAAGAGCTGAAGCAATTAAAGTAGCAATAAAATTATGGGGAATAAAAAATAGTTGGAAAGTAAAATCTGATAGATATATTTATCTTGGAGACACGCCAATGGTAGATGTTAATAATGCTCACTGGGCAGCTCAATATATAGATAAAGCATATCAAATCGGATTATTAGAATGATTATACAAATGAGGAGAAGTGAAAAGAATCCTTCCAGACCAAAATATTAGCAGAGGAGATGCAGTAGAAATTTTGGTAAAAACATATCTCCTCTTGGAAAATACATCATTGGAAGAAGTTGACTTTGATATTCAATCAGTATTTAATGATGTTGAAAGAGATGCTCAATATGCTCCATATATTGCTTATGCATATGAAAAAGGCTTTCTCAATGGAGTAGTGGAG
>CAZUIS010000092.1:0-3593 GCA_964620295.1 uncultured Candidatus Peribacteria bacterium | reverse complement strand
ATAAACAAATATATCACAAGTGAGCACTTTAAATTTTAGGTAAAAAATACATGGAGCCAATTTGTTTGTAATTTTTTACCGTTAATAAATTTAAACAGCGAACGGTGAGATATTTGTTTTTCTTAAAATTTTGATGAATTTTATTGGTTTTTTATTGCGAGAGAGTTATAAGTTCTTATTACATACTTTGATGAAATGTTCTTGCAATAACTTCTTGTTGATGAGCTTTAGATAATCTCACGAAATTAACTGCATATCCCGATACTCTAATTGTTAATTGCGGATAATTTTCTGGATGTTCATAAGCATCCATCAATGTTTCTCTATTTAACACATTTACATTCAGATGATGGGCATCTTTACCAAAATATCCATCCATCAAACTAATTAAATTTTCTACTTGTTCTTCTCTATCTGCTCAAAGCGCGGTTGGAACTATTGAAAATGTATTTGAAATCCCATCTTGAGCATAATCATAATCAAATTTTGCTACAGAATTTAATGAAGCTAATGCTCCGTGAGCATCACGCCCATGCATCGGATTAGCTCCTGGTGCAAATGCTTCTCCTTCTTTTCTTCCATCTGGAGTTGCTCAAGTCGCTTTTCCATACATTACATTTGAAGTAATAGTAAGCAAAGATAATGTTGGATTAGCATCTTTATACGCTCTATGTTTTGCTAATTGTGTAGAAAAGTATTCAGCAATTTCTTGAGCAATACTATCTACTCTATCATCATCATTTCCAAATTTTGGGAAATCTCATTCAATCTGAAAATCAACTGTGATTCATTTTTCATTTCTTATAGGAGTAACTTTCGCATATTTAATTGCTGACAACGAATCTGCAATAATAGAAATTCCCGCAATACCATAAGCAATATCAATACCATGATAGGTATCTACAAAAGCCATTTGTGCTTTTTCATAATAATATTTATCATGCATATAATGAATAATATACATTGCTTTTGCATATACTCTTGCAATATTATCCATTACTGTTTTGAAGTTATTCATTACTTCATCATATTGAAGTGGCCCATCAGAAAGTGCTGGTATACCTGACAAAATCTCAGCTCATTCGTGTTCTTCATGACCAGCATTGAGAGCCATCAACAACCCTTTTGGAAGATTACATCTTGCTCCAAAATGTTGAATTCTTTTTCCAATTTCTTGGTGAGATACACAACATGCTATTCCATAATCATCGGTTCCACGAGCAGATCTCATAAGATCATCATTTTCATATTGTACAGAGGAAGTATCTATAGACACTTTTGCGCAGAATTTTTTAAATCCTTCTGGTAATTTTTCAGACCAAAGAACAGTTAGATTTGGTTCTGGAGATGGTCCAAGATTATATAATGTTTGCAAAAATCTGAATGAAGTTTTTGTTACTTTTGTTCTTCCATCAGCAAGTTGTCCACCAATAGATTCTGTTACCCACGTAGGATCTCCTCCAAAAATATCGTCATATGCACCCGCTCTCAAATGTCTTACTAATCTGAGTTTCATTACAAAGTGATCAACAAGTTCTTGTGCTTGTTCTTCTGTTATTTTTCCTTCTTTCAAATCTTTTTCCATATAGATATCCAAAAACGAAGAAACATTTCCAAGAGACATTGCTGCTCCATCTTGTTCTTTGATTGCGGCAAGATAAGCAAAATAAACAAATTGCACTGCTTCTTGTGCAGTAGCTGCTGGTTTAGAAACATCTATTCCATACATTTGAGCCATAATTTTAATATCTTCCAATGCTTGAATTTGCATAGAAACTTCTTCTCTAAGTCTTACTTTTTCATCGGACATATCTCAACCAATAGCTTCCTTATCTTGTTTTTTTGCAGCAATAAGATAATCAGCTCCATACAAAGCTAATCTTCTATAATCTCCAATAATTCTTCCTCTTGCATAGTTATCTGGTAATCCAGTAACAATATGATGTGAACGATATTTTCTTACTTCAGCATCATAAGCAGCAAAAACAGAATCATTATGATTTTTTGCATAATGAAAAATTTCTGTTACTTTTGGATCAACTTCCAATCCTTTTTCTTTAACTGCACTTTCAACCACTCTATATCATCAAAATGGTTTCATAGCTCTTTTGAGCGGTTCATCTGTTTGGAGTCCTACCACTGTTTCTAAATCTTTTTGAATATATCCAGCTTGATGACTAGTAATAGAAGAAATTGTATGTGTATCTACACTTCTACAACCTTTATTATCTCTTTCTTCTTTCAAAACTCTTTTACAAGCTTCCCAAAGGTCTTTTGTTTTTTGAGTTGGTCATTGTAAAAATGATGCATCACCCTCGTATGGAGTAATATTATCTGTTACAAATTTCCTAACATCAATAGAATAATTAGTTTCTGTCATGAAAAATTATATTTAAAAAAGTAAAAATCAAACGCACAGTTTTTGAATATAACAATATCATTATAATTATCAAGAAAAAATTTACTTGATAAACATCAAAAAATCACTACCTAAAGAAAATATATTTATCAGAATCTTTGCTTTATGAAAAAAATAGATATAGACAAAATTGAAAAAGCAGAAAAAGCTTTAAACAACACCCTCCTCAAAATTATAATAGGATTTTCTTTTCTAGTTGATTCAAAAGATGATATCAGCAATTTTCTCAAAAAACAATTTTATCAAATATACGACCATCTCCTTAATCAATACAAAAAAGCCAAAGATTATTACAAAGCTTTTAAACAACGACACAAAGAATACACACAAAAAAATTTTAAATAATTTCTCTTCTCATTCCCTTGTCAAATCTAATCAAACATTCATAAGGAATAGTTTCACTGGCTTCTGCTAAAGCAAGAAGGGTATTTGATTTTTTGGAATCACAAGAAATTATTTCAATTTCATCTCCTATACATACTTTATCATCCGCCAAAAAGCTACATAAATTCATACAAATCGTACCAAGTTGTTGAACAGATTTTTTTCCTATTCTAAAAGAAATTTTACCAGAAGCTGACCTAAAAAGTCACTCTGCATATCAAAATGGAACCGATCAAACAATTTCTCTATGATCAAAAATATGTTTATGACCATAGCTCACTCAATCACCAGGCCAAACCTCATGTAAAGAAATAACTCTTGAGGTTATCGACAAAGCTGGATTAAGTCCTTTCCCCCAAAAAAAGTAAGGATCTTCTGAATCTAAAGGATTATATCCATACATAGCCAATCCAGGCCTTCGTGCATTAAAAAAGTCTTCTTTTATTTTAAACATACCAGCACTGTTTCCAATATGTCTCCAAATTGGAGAATATCAATATTCCAAAATTTGATAATACATTTTTTTAAACGATTCTATTTGTTTTTCTACACTAGATTTCTCACCACCAATTTCTTTATCTAAATCACTAATCAGCTCTATACCATCAGCTCAATACAAATGAGACATTACTCATTCAACTTCTACAGTTTTATATTGTTGGCACACATTCATAAACGAATCAAGCGAATCTTGATCAACTCATTCTCTATTCATACCAGTATTTAAAAATATATGAATACGCACATGCTTTCACATTTCTCCCAAAGCTTGCAATGTTTGAATATTATA
>CAZUIS010000091.1:0-3596 GCA_964620295.1 uncultured Candidatus Peribacteria bacterium | reverse complement strand
TTTATTTTTTCACAATGTCTTTTATTCCTTCAATAGCTCTCATAATTTCGATAGGCATCATCCAAACGGTTGTGTTGGATTGGTCGCTACTAATATCGTTGATTGATTGAAGTGTTCTCAAATGCAATGCTCCAGGTGCTTGTGAAAGCATTTCAGCAGCTTTTTTGAGGTTTTCTGATGAAGCAAGCTCTCCTTCAGAAGTGATGATTTTCGCTCTTTTTTCTCTTTCTGCTTCTGCTTGCTTCCCGATCATTCTTTTGAGATCATCTGGGATGTTGATATCTTTGAGTTCTACAGATAGCACATCAACTCACCAAGAATCAGATTTTTCATCTACAATTTCTTTGATCTTATGACTAGCTTCTTCTCTTTTTGCCAAGAGCTCATCAAGTTCAAATTGTCCTACGATGTTTCTCATGGTTGTTTGAGCAAATTGCGTCATCGCATAATCGAGATATCTTACATTGATAACAGCTCTATCTACTTGGTCTTCTTTGATTTTATAATAAATCACGGCATTGATGATACAAGAAACATTATCTTTGGTCATAGCTTCTTGACTTGGCACATCAACAGCTTTTTCTCTAATATCTACTTCCTGAGAAGTTTGAATAATTGGCCAAATAAATCTAAATCCAGGTTTCAAAATTCCTACGTATTTTCATCGAGTAAAAACAACTCTTCTTTCGTATTGTTTTACAATTCTAATTCATGAAAAGAAATAAGCAACAATTAAAATAATAATCCAAGCTATAAACCCCATGATAATTATAATTACAAAATAAAAAATTCAGATTCTTATTGTATATCAAAATTGTAATAAAAAAAGCCCCATATTCAAGGGCTTCAATTGTTATTGTAAATAATTTCTTTTGTTCTGATTGTGTTCTTCTAAGGTTCTCGCGTAATGAATTACTCATTGATTATCATGAAGATAGAAGAAATACTCGGTTTGTACTGACTGAAGAACAGCTAAAATGCTATCAACAGTAGGATTACTTACGGGTGTTGGTGGTAATCATTTCACTGCTCTGGTATTATAAGGATTTGTTTTATCGGTGACATTACGAGCAATAAAATTTGGCGTACAATCACTATAAGGCATTTCAAAAAAGTAACACAAACTGATATCTGCTCAAACCAAAGTTCCTAATTGTAATCTCTTGAGTAAGATCCCGGCAACCGTTGGTCTATTTTTGTTGCTTCTTTCTTCTTTTTCTACAATACTTGCAAGAATGATTGATGAATACCAATCCATCCCTTGGGGAGGAGTTATTGAACTTGCTTTTTCCCAAACTCTCTTTTTGAATGTCTCTAACTGAAGATATACTAATTGATCGATAACATTTTTTTCTGTGTCAACTTTATACGTATCAGGGTAAAGAAATCCTTCTAAACTTTTGAGTTTTAGATTTTGAAGAAATGGATATCTTAGTTGATATTTAGTAATTAATGAGGTATCAGAAACAAAAGCAATATATGCACCTGAATCGATTAATCCCTTACTTGTTAATGAAGTATCGATATCATAAATTGATCGTCCTTCTAATATTTTAATAGTATGATAAGCAACACGAGGCCCTTCCAAAATAGCTTCTACAAATGTTTTTGGCGTATAACTTCCACTAAATATATAACTTCCCATTTGAAGCTTTGATAAATCAACATCATTATGTTTCACATACCATTTAACTTGCATTTTATGTTTCCAAGAAAGATCTGTAAGAAATGTTTGAAATGTTCATCATTCCTTGATAGTTACCGTTTTTTGATAAGAGAAATTTTTTCCAAAAAGAAGGAGATATCCAAGACAGAGTACAATAAGGAGAAGAATCCATCTTCAGATTTTTGGTTTTTTTGTTTGATGCATATGTTTTTTATAAGAATAAAATCCAAGCGCTAAGTTCTATTATTTCTATTCTCTTCGACAAGTTCAGAGAGACAAAGAAACAATAAAGGCTAAAACTAAATTTAATCATCATATCCTTGTTCATCCAAGGTCATACCAACAATAGCTTCTTCTGTTGGAAGATCTGTTCCTGTTTGAGGATCTCTGTTGATATATACATACATCGGCATAATCATAGGAACTCTACCAATAATTTTGGTAATAAATTCTCCTAAGTCTTCTTTGATGATTCTAAGATTATCTTTGATATCCATACGTCTTTTTACGTTGTCATTATATTTTGCTCTAGCGAAATCTACAATTTGCGTGTGGATAGATTTTACTTCAGAGGAATATACAAATCATCTAGATTCAATCTGAATGTTTCCAATGAGTTCTCTTGTTTTGGTGTCAATTTTGAAAATCAACGAAACAACGCCACTTTCGGCCATAATTCCACGAGCCTTGATTACATATTCTCCAGAGAGATGTCCTTTTCCTTTTCCATCAACAAGAATTTTATCAAGTTTAAGTTTTTCGTTGGAAACAAGAACAACATCATCATACATTTCTATGATATTTCCATTGAGATTTGGCATAAGGATTCTATCGTTTGGAATACCCATATCTAAGGCGATTTTTTTATGTGCATATCTTTCTGCAGCTGGCATATAGAATGGCAAGAAGAAATTAGGTCTCAATAAACTTAAGAATAATTTATGATCTTCCATATATCCATGTCAACTAGCATGAACATCAATTTCATCATTTGTGATAAGGTTTACATCTCTTACTACAAGATCGTTAATCATATGACCAACAGCAGATTCGTTTCCTGGAATGGTAGATGAAGACATAAGAATCGTATCTTCTTTTCTCAATTGGATAATATTGTGTTCTCCTTTTGCCATTCTTGTCAATCCTGCAAATTCTTCTCCTTGAGCACCTGTTGAAAGAATAAGCACTCTCTCATCTGGTAAGGTGTCAATTTCATTGCTTAATTTACGAATATATCATTCAGGAACAGTAATATATCAAAGTTGTTGACATATTTCTACATTGTTGATCATAGATCTTCCAGAGAGAAAAATAACTTTGTTATATTTGATAGCGCTATTGATGATTTGGATAATTCTTCCTACATTAGATGCAAATGTAGCGATTATCATTCTTGTTTTTGTATTTTTTATGATATCATCCAAATGTTTTCCAATAACTTTTTCTGAAATAGATCGTCCTGGTCTATCTGCTCCAAGACTATCTCCAATATATAATTTCACTCACTCAGTTCCAATTCTTGCTAATTTTGCAAGATCAGCAGGTTTATCAATAGCTGGTGTGTGATCAATTTTAAAATCCGCAGAGTTAAAAATAACCCCCTTTGGAGTTTGGATAGAAATTGCTAGTGTTTCAGGAATATTATGATTTACCCTCACAAACTCCAAAGAGAAACATCCAATCTTGAGTAAATCAACATCTGGATCAATAATTTTGTATTTGATTTTTGCAGCTTCTTTTGGGTCATCAAAGGTTTTTTTTACGATACCTAGTGTAAGTGGGGTAGTGTAAATAATTGGATAATCTAATTCATGAAGAATATCTCTCAATGCTCAAATATGATCTAAGTGACCATCAGTTAATACGATACCTCTGAGTTTAGCTTTATTTTTTTTAACATAAGAAATATCTGGAATAATATAATCTGCTC
>CAZUIS010000090.1:0-3623 GCA_964620295.1 uncultured Candidatus Peribacteria bacterium | reverse complement strand
AAAAAAATTCCACTTTCGCGGAATCCAATTTTCATGGGGTGGCTGACGGGGATCGAACCCGCGACGAACAGAGTCACAGTCTGCTACTCTACCAGCTGAGCTACAGCCACCATTTCTTGATTAGCGTAAGACGTTGTAATGATTTCTCGCTCAATTTCAAGAAAAAGCAACAAAAAAACGGGATTTGTGGAAATCCCGCTTTCTTTTTTTTATTCTCATTTTACTGTTTGCTCACAAGTGGCTTTAAATAAAGAGTCTTCTATTTTTTCACATAAAGAAATATCTTTTGTTTCTTCTGCAATACTCACATAACATGCATACCTCATCATACCATCAGTAATCTTTTTGCAAAGATCTGGGTTTTTTGTATCGTTGGCGATACTTGAATAACAAGAATCTTTCATAATACCTTCTGATTTTTCACAATCATTAGCATTTTTTGTTTCTATAGCATTTCAAGCTTCACACAAGGCTGAACAATCTTTTTCCATTTGCGTCCTAGATGTTTTTTTATTCCAAAGCATTTCACATCATTTCATACAATCTGACATATCAAAAGAAGATTCGTTATTAGATTCATCACTTACTTCTTCTTGAATAGTAATTTCTTCTTTTACTACTCCTTCTTCTGTTACATCTGACTTTCCACATCACATCAGAAATAATGACATTATTCCAACAATCAAAAGAGTTTTTTTCATTTTTTTCCTTATAAAATAAAAGATATTCAAAGGGATTATTCTCTTGTTACTTTCTGACATGAATATTTCCATGTTTCATTGTCTATTTTATCACAAATAGTCTTATCTTTTGTTTTTTCTGCAATACCAAAATAACAAGAATATCTAAAAGGTTTGTCTTCTATTTTTTCACAAAGATCTGCATTTACTGTTTCATTGGCAATACTAGAATAACAATCATCTTTTTTCATTTTTTTTGTATCTTCACATACTTCTCCATTATTTTTTAATGGCTCTGGGAGTGTAGAACAGTAAGCTATACAGTCTTTCAATTGCATACTTTCCTCTTTTCCCCAACGAATAGTACATGCTTGTGTGCACGTTCATGAAGTAACTTGTGATTCATCAAAAATTTCAGGGACTCTTTGGTTTTCTATAGGAGTGTTTACTGTTTTTTTTCCACATCCCGCAAGAAGGACAGCAACTATTGCCACCATGAAAACTCAATAATATTTTTTCATTTCTTTTTCATAAAATAAAAAATGCGTCTTTGCTTTGCAGTATACTTTATATAGAAAAAAAATCAAGAACAATTCTCCATTGTAAACTCTCGGCAAAACAATAAACATCAATCTATACATATACAATATTCTGAATTTATTTGTTTGTACCCTTCCCTTTTTCATGAAAGAAATTATTATCGACAATTCCAATCACGATCAAAGATTTGATAGATTTTTGAGAAAATATTTTAAGATGCAACCCCAAATAGCGCTTGCTGATATTTATCGTGGGATAAGAAATAGAGAAATTACTATCAACGGAAAGAAATCAAAAGAAGATTATAGATTACGCAATGGCGACGCGATTTTGATAAAAGAAGAATTCTTTGTAAATAAGCCAGAAAAAATCTGACCAAAACCAAAAAAATCTTTACCTATTGATATCAACTATGTATCATCATTAATTCTTTTTGAAGATGATAATTGGCTCGTTTTCAATAAACCGACGGGTATTAGCATTCATCCTTCGGATAATGAACATAAACAACGCAGCATGCATGACTTACTTCGTGCATATATTCCAAATAAAGGAGAAACGTTTAATGCTTCATTTGGGTACAGATTAGACAAAGAAACTTCATGAGTGTTGATTGCTGGGAAAACGTACGATTCCCTCCAATACATCAACCAGATTATCAGAGATAGACAGATTTCCAAAGAATACCTTACTGTAGTTTCTGGCCGTTTTCCCAGAGAACTTCACATCAACAAACCACTCAAAAAAGTTTTTAGCAACAAATTTCAAAGAGGGAAAACGGTAATCAGTGAAACTGAGGACGAAGAGGGAAAAGATTCTATAACCCATTGTCGACGCGAAAAAACAATCGATCATCCTATTTTAGGACCAATTTCTTTGGTAAAAGTCCAAATAGAAACAGGAAGAATGCACCAAATTAGGGTTCATCTTGCAAATGCAGGATTTCCTGTACTTGGAGATATATTATACGGACATCCTAGAATAAATAGACTAATCCTTGAAAAACTAAAAATGAAAAATCTTTTTCTTCATTGCTGGAAATACAGTTTTTGGGATAATTTTTCTGAAAATACTGTAGCATTCGAGGCCCCAATACCCTCTCACTTTGATTTGATTTTAAAAAAATAAAGAGTATAAGAACATATATTTATCTTTTAATAAAAACTGATGAAAAAAATATTTTGGACAACTATATTTTGGTGGATTGTTGTTGTAGGTTTTGTTGCTTACATGAAATGGTTTAACCAAGATCTAGCACAATATATTTCTGGATTTTTTGTAAAAGAAACCATCGTTGCTTCTCAAGAATGTCCTGTTATTACCGAAACTCTTCCTGTTGCTGAAACAACTACAGGATCCGTTCTTGCACAACAACCTACAGATACAGTAAATACAAAGCTTGATGAAATCAAAGCACAGCTCAAAGATATCAATGAAAAACTTGATATTCAAAATAGCAATGCTCCTGATGCAGTAAGCGTCTCATTGAGAACAACAAAGAAAACAAATATTTGGATTTTTCCACTCGATGGAAGTGAGTACAAAAAATACGTAATGCCAGCTAGTGATGACATTCTCAAAGACACCTTAACACTTCTTTTGGAAAAATCAGCGTTTGTCCTCAAAAATACTCAATTAGATAATGATGGAAACCTTATCATTACCTTAGAAAGAAATTGGAATATTCCATTTGGTGGATCTGCTGCTGTAGAGCAAACAAGAACATCTATAGAAAAGACAGCTATGCAATTCTCTCAAATAAAGAAAGTAACTATTCTTCCAGAGGAAGTTTTACAACCTTAGTTTCACAAAAGAGAAAAAATCTAAAAAACTGATGAGGATATCATCAGTTTTTTACATAAAATATTTTTTATATTCTTTGATCAGTTCTGGTAAATTAATAATTTCATCGTCGATAGCTCTTTTATTCCAATGTTGCTTTCCGCATTTGGTACATTGAAAAAGAATTTTATAATCAGAATTTAATAATTTATAATCAATAGGGAACATTTTTGCTCAACATCATGCTGCTCTATCCCCTGGCATATCACTATCTACGTGAGCACTACAAAAACAGTTGGGACAATGATTTCTACATGTCTTAGCGGCTTGAGCAATTTCTTTACCACAATGCATACAAATAAATGATTCGTTTATCTTTTTCATCGATTTTTTTGAGTACAAAAAAACCAAAGAGCCGTAGTCAACCGAGTATTTCCCCTGATACGCAAGGTGGATGGCTCACTCTAATCTAAGATTAGAGATTTCTCGGCCTCCAGAGTATAGGTTGAAGAAGTAAGTCCCGCTTGTTACTAACCCTTTAGTCGCTTGAAGTATATGTTTTTTTTGAGGAGTTTCAAGACATTTAAAAAAAACACTCTTACCCGAAGATAAAAGTGTCTT
>CAZUIS010000089.1:0-3686 GCA_964620295.1 uncultured Candidatus Peribacteria bacterium | reverse complement strand
GAAATTGAACAAAAATTAGAAGACGTTAAACAACAAGGGAAATCTGGAATCAATGATATCGTTCAACCTGAAGATATTGCAACTATTATTTCCAAGCGAACTTGAATTCCAGTATCCAAACTTATCCAAAGCGAGGCTCACAAACTTGCTGAGTTGGAAACCTACTTATCAGCGAAAGTGGTAGGACAAGAAAAAGCTATTTCCTCAGTTTCTAATGCAATTAGACGTGCAAGAGCGGGACTCAAGGATCCTACGAGACCTATCGGATCATTCTTATTTCTCGGTCCAACAGGAGTCGGGAAAACTGAACTCGCAAAGACCCTTGCAACCTTCTTGTTCAACGATGAAAAAGCAATGATCCGTATCGATATGTCAGAATATATGGAGAAACATGCAGTAGCCAGATTAATCGGTTCGCCTCCAGGATACATCGGACATGATGAAGGAGGACAACTTACCGAGGCAGTCAGAAGAAGACCATATTCTGTCCTACTTTTCGATGAAGTAGAAAAAGCGCACCCAGACGTTTTCAATGTTTTACTTCAAATGCTTGATGATGGAAGATTGACAGATTCCAAAGGAAGAACTGTTGATTTCAAAAATACGGTGATTATTATGACCTCAAATATTGGATCAGAATTGATTATGCAAAAACTTCAACAAGCCCAAGAACAACAAAACGATGAAGAGCAAAAAGAACATATTATTGAGGATCTCAAGAAAACAACCAAAAAGAAATCAAAAAAATCAGAATCTAATGAATGAAAAAATAAAGATGTTCAAATCACAACACAACAATTAGAATCTGAATTGATGCCTATTCTTCAAAGGTTTTTCCGTCCAGAATTTCTCAATAGGCTCGATGATATCATTATCTTCAATCCCATTTCATCAATGATGCTCAGAGCAATTGTTGATATCCAATTAGCAAAGTTTATCGCGATGCTCAAAGAAGAAAAAAATATTTTTCTTATGATTAGTGATGAGGTAAAAGATTTTTTGGCACAAAAATGACGAGATCCATTGTTTGGAGCACGTCCACTCAAAAGAGCTATCCAACACTATATCTTAGATGAATTAGCAATGGAAATTATTGAAGGAAAAATAGGGGATGGTGAAAATGTTGCCGCAGTACGTAAAGAAGAAAAAATAATGTTTTCTAAAATATAAAAAATAGCCCGTTAAAACCGGGCTATTTTGCTTATTAAGGTGTTGCTTTCTCCTGTTGTACAGGAGATAGTTTCAATTCTTCTTGGAGAAATTGAATTCCAGATTCTGCTTCAATTCTTTTGCAAAGAGCATCAGAGTTTTCTTGTCTTAAAAGATCACAAGTTATCTCTTTGCCTTGAATGTTTGCGAGATAACTACAGAGCATCAGCTTTTTTAATGTAGCTATTGCAATTTCTTCAGATTTTGGAGGCATATTACAATAGCTAAGAAATTCACCAATAGTGTTACGCTTTCCTTTCTTTACTTGCAAGAGAAGAAGATCTGTGTGCAAATTGGTATGAGAAAGAATCTGTGTTTCCCAGTAATAGAGACAACAATCTTTTGGAAGTTGGGCATAAATCCCTTCAAGTTGGTTATAAGTCCTTTTGGTAATCAAAAAAAGGACTTCGATACAAGTTTGCCTTCCAAGAAGCAAACTAAGAATTTGAATTTTTTTTGGTTCCATAGTTCGTTTTTTTTAGGTTTTTTTGTGGCTTTTGTATAAGGATGCTCCAAAAGAAATCAATAGAAGGAATTATTAGAGTAATTGTATTCAAAACACAGTGATGTCGTCTGTTTGATTATTGGTTCCTATCCAATTATGTATATTTTTCTTAATGAGATCATTCTGTTCAGACAAAGGAAGATAAGCTATTTCTTCAATAAATTTTTTAAATCTGACTTTTCAAAATTTTTCAGGGCTACATTCTTTGTTCGTATTTCCTCAAAATTGATCTTTATAGCCATCAGTAAATAAATAGAGAACATCTCATGGTTCTATTGGTAAATAGTAGGTTTGAAGTATTTTGGATTTGGAACAGGGATCATCATTGCTTATATCTTGTCATCTAACTATTCAAGTATAATCCGTTCTTAATTCAATAAGTTGATTATTTTTTAGGAGATATGCTTCAGTATTTACCAAAGATAAGGTAAGTTGTTTATTGATAGGATCTATACGACAAAGAGAAATGTCTAAATTATCAAGGTTTACTGTGTCTAATTTTTGTGGTAAATCTTGTTTTGTATTAAAGTCACGAGCCATTTTTTTATCAAGTTCTTTGAGTATTTGAGCTGGTTCATAGATATTTTTTGTTTTCACAATATCGTTGAGGGCTCCTATAGCGGAAATACTCATCATCGCTCATGACATGCCGTGTCATGTACAATCGCCAATAGCAACAATAGATTCTTGTCAAATTTTATGTGCTCGATAAAAATCTCCACTAACAATATGTTTTGGTAAATAGAGTAATGCATGATGAGGAAAAGATTCACTAATATATTCCAAAGAGGGAAGTGTATCTTGTTGGATATATTGCGCAGCTCTTAAACCATCTTCATATTTCTTTTTGGAAAAATTTAAAGCTTCTATTAAGCATTTCAAATCTTTTTCCGTGTTTTCAAAATCGATAATATCTATTCCTGTACCCAAAAACATACGTTTTTCTCATAATTTAAATGATTGAAAAAATATGTTTTCAGGATCTACAAGCGTTTTTTTTGTAAGAAAAAGATGTGGATTTCCTTTGTGGTCTGTGTATGGTTGTGTGTCTTTGTATTTTTCTCCATATTTTATTCCGCTAGATAAAACGATTTCTCTTTCTAGTAAATAGCGTTGTACGGTTGAATTGGTTAATATTTCGCTTATATGTTTATTGATTATCTCATTTTTGGGTTTTCCAACAATGTCACAATAATGATTGTTTACAAATCTAAAATATCAATCTTCATCTATAATAAAAAGATTAAAGTCAAAATAATCAAAAATAGGTTCTATAGAAGAAGAAAGAATAGTAAAAAGTTTTTGTTCGTTTATTATTGTTAATCCACGAACCTTTTCCAAAAAAGGAAAAAGAGATAAAAGTTTATCTTTTATGGCGTGTTTTCCAAAAGAATATTTTGGTTTTTTTTGTGGGTTAATTTCTTTTTTATTTCTAAACTTGTTCATTATCGACAAAACAATAATTAAACATAAAATATATATACATTATTTATTTAATATCAATCTCTTCGTCCGTTAAAAATAAAAAAAAGAATAATAATATACAAAGCTTACTAAAAACATAAAACCACTTGAAAATAAGAGGTGAATCACTATCCATAATCAGATTCCAATTTTTTTTGGTATGTTTTTAAAGTATGGTTATCAAAAAGTAATTATACATTATTAACTTTTAATTATTAATTTTTAATTATGGCTGAAGACAGAAAACCATTGAACATGGTGAGAAACATCGGTATCATGGCCCACATTGATGCGGGAAAAACAACAACTACCGAAAGAGTGTTATTTTATACAGGGAAAAAGCACAAAATAGGTGAAGTACACGAAGGTGCTGCCGAAATGGACTGGATGGAACAAGAGAAAGAAAGAGGTATTACTATTACTTCCGCAACAACTGCATGTTTTTGGAATAATCATCATATCAATATTATTGATACTCCAGGGCACGTAGATTTTACTGTTGAAGTAG
>CAZUIS010000088.1:0-3803 GCA_964620295.1 uncultured Candidatus Peribacteria bacterium | reverse complement strand
TCTATTATAGGAATTAATTTTGAATTTGTTGATCCATTCTTTTGATCTGGTCAATGATTAAATATCTTCTCTTGGTAAGATTTCTTCTTTGTACTTATTTATTTTGTTATATATATTTCTATGACTTTCTTTAAGAAAATAGGATGATGATTGTTGCTTATGGCTCTTTTGGGAGCAACATTTGCTGCAAATCCTAGTTATAATTTTGCGCCTGCTTCAGGGACGCAGCTTAAACTTCATTGTAATTATACGATGAATCTTTCATTACTGGCTGGAGGTTTAAATTATAATGCCTTTGAATCAACGATTTCTTTTGATGCTAGTAATGTTGTTGTAACACATGCTTCTGTTAATGCTCCTTTTACTCAAAATCAAGGGTATTCCTTGGTTTGAAATCTGTATAGAGCATATTGATCATTGCCATGATGACAAAAAAGTTCTCTTGATGTTTCTGCAATAAATTTCTGATTTAAAACACTCAATAATATCCCTTCATCAACGCTTTCGTTTACTGATCGTTTATGATGAGCTATTGCATTTTGACCAAGTACAACTGATGATGGGGCTACTTTGAATTGATTTGATGTAAATGGTGCTGATATTTTGACAGCGGCATATGATGCTACGTATACCTTTATTCCACTCCCTTGTGTCCCAGATGGTACTAATCCTACTATAACAAACATTGTTCCTGCTAATGGTTCTAGATATGTGCCAAGTAATCAAACAATTTCATTTTTGACCTATGATTGGGCTGGGGCAGGTAGCGCGAGCGGGCCTTCTCCTTTGGCAAACAATAATAGATCTCATTACTGGTATCAAGGGCTTTCAACGGTGTTATCGAATTATGTGGCTGCCCCAGCTACTGTGGATAATCAGGAAGGAATTAATAGTTCAATGATAAAGGCGACAGTTGCCTGTTCAACTTGTTCAACACCATGGTCTTATGTTCTTTCTGGAGCTGATTTAACTATTGTCGATTGGACTGGAGATGCTTCTCGTAATCAATGGACTTGGGATTCTGAACGTAGATGATATGCTGTTTCTTTTGCTAATCCTGCTTCTTATGAAGTTGAAAAACTAATTAACGTAACTCTTGAATCAACAGATAATCCAAATGAACTTGCTCAAACGCATACTCAAACAACAGTATTTTCTTTTAATGCGCCACAAGCTCCGATATTGCAACGTATTTTACCTTCTGCAAATACTTTTGTTTCTCCAAGTAAATTAAATCCGATACAAGTATATGTGTCAGATGATTGGGCTGGAGTTGCTACAGGAAGTATAAAAATATCTATTCCTGCTATTATGTCATGAGCAGAACAATTAATGACAGGATATGTTTATTCATGATCAGAATTAAATTTTGTATTATCATGATGAGTTACAGGTCTTGGAAATTCTGGAAAATATCTTGTTGAATTTTTTCCGCTTTGGGATTTTCCTGCTAATGTTTCTGTGTCTATTACAGGTATTGCTTTGGATCTTGGTGGTACTTCATGAACATTTAGTACGTCTTTTACTACAAGACCAGACTGTAGCTATTTTGGATGTAGTGAAATATTAAATATAAATATTTTGGGTGGAACATATATGGGATTATCAACATTCACTGGAACAATTTTGGTTGTTACATGAACAAATCCTACTTCTCCATATCCATATTTAACAGGGGCTAATAATGATATTTTGATGTGTGGATTTCCGTGGACAGGTGCTGTTCTTACAGGAAATGTGCAAATTTATGATGCAAATTGAACTCCTATCAATTGAACAGTTTATTCTGGAGGATCTCTTTATATTACTGGATTAAACTTTACCATTGTTGATGGTGTGATAACAGTACAATAAAATTAAGTAGTTCTTTCGCAATAAAAAACAAACAAAATTTATTGATCTTCAAAGCAGTGTCTTTTATTAGTCTTGAAGCCTAGTGATGATTGAATTCTTGCTTTGGCAGATGATGTTGATTTGTTGGTATTCTTTTGTTTATTCTTTTTATTGCTCAGTTCATATAAATTGTTTTATATATTTGCTTTATTATCTTATTTTAAAACGATGAAACAAAAAAAAATTCTGATATCTTTTTTATTGGTAGGGTTGTCTTTTGTTGGTAGTATTTCTTTGGCTCAAAATATTTCGTTTTTTGTTGAAGGGGATTGAAATTTTGGGTATGGTTGTCCGGTTGCAATCGATGTTTATGCAGATACTCAGTGAGAAGAAATCTCAGCAATGGATTTAATGATGGAAACATCGTTGATGTATAAAGATTTTGTGCCTACTCAAATGTTTCCTTATTTTTTGCCTCCGGTAGTGAGATCAAACTGATTACTACATGTGGTAGGATTTACTGTTGCTCCAACAGAAAGAGTTATTTGATCCGGGAAAATAGGAACATTGTATTTTGATCAAAAAGAATGATTTCAAGATGGTACTGTTAGGCTTTATTTTTTGGGAGAATGAAATACCACAGATTCCAACTTAAGTAAAGTTTGATGAATTGATGCTCTTAAAACTGTTGGTGAGGCTCATGTGAAATTTTCAACTACTTTGCCTGCTTGTGAACATGCTGCAGCGATTATCTCATGATGATTTGCTGGGATGAGTTATCAAGATTCGTTAAATTCAACTTTACAAAAGATTTATGATAAATATGGAAAAATATCTTTTTGGACCTTTTTACAAAATAACATCTTTTTTGTAATTGCTCTCTTTCTTTTGATTATTGTAGTTTTGGTACTTATTTATCGTAAGCAACTTTTATCTTACTTCCACAAAGATCTTGTATGAAAAAAGCCTACCTCATAGTCTTTTTGGGTATGTGTTTTTGATGGGTGAGTTCTCAATATTATTATTTTGATACAGGAAATATATATTATCCGTATCAGCAAGGGTGTAATGAATCTTTGTTAGTAAAGATTTCTACGGAAACACATATTGATGGAGCAAAAGCGGGACGTTTTCATCTTGTTTTAGATCCTCAATATCTTTCGTATGCGACATCTGATGTGAGAACAAACTTATTTTTAGCTAGTACAACAACTTTTCAAGATTGGTCTTCTGAATCTTCTCCTTCGTGGAAATCAGGAAGTAATTTTTCTATTTTACAAATAGATCGTAAAAATAATCTTTCTACATATAAGTGAACAACTGGTGTTTATTGATCTATTTCTTTTATTCCTCGTTATAATCCTTCTAGTTATTCTGCTGTCTTTGGTATGGAATATAATGGTGAAACGGTTACTTCAGAGGCTACTATAGAAACAACTTTAAGTTCTCCATTGGGAATAGAAATAATAAATCCTCTTCAACAACGTCAATTTATGACATGAATATATACTGTTTTACAGCAACCTTGTGTTTGAGATAGTAGTTCTCCATCTATTTCTCTATTACAACCAGTAGCTTCAGTAACCAAACAGAGTAATTTATGATTACAGCTAAATCTTGTTGATGCTGGTGGATCTTCTGCCAATGTCCCGTATGTTTGGACGGGGTGAGGAGTATGAGTGTGAATGTGGACAGGAAATGTTTGGTGAATTGATCCTCAATATGGAATAGATATTTCTACTTTGCAAATTACGATATCAGGAAATAATCAGTCACGTATTTTTGTTTGATGAACATATGCAACGCCAAATGGAAAAACATGGCAATTTCTTGATAAAAATTATGTTCTTTCTATTCCTGCTTATCAACTTTTTGACTATGGTATAGAAAAACCAATTTTTGTTAGTATTTCTATTAGAGATCGTGTGTGATTACAAGCATCTCAATCAATTTCATTTAATCATCCTCAA
>CAZUIS010000087.1:0-3814 GCA_964620295.1 uncultured Candidatus Peribacteria bacterium | reverse complement strand
GCAATGGTCAATTCATAAGGCAAATACCTTTCAATTTGCAAGTTCTGCCAAGCTTCGCTTGGCGCACCAAAGCACACAAAAGCCCTCCGTGTTGGGCGTTGACCAGAAGAGCAAGAAGGACAAGAAGTTCCAGCGGGGGAATCTTGTCAATCTTGTACTCTTGTCTTGTGTTGATTATCTCGCACGAAGACACGAAAAATCTGGTGAATACAGGGATTTGGAAACGTGGATTTAGTGGATTATTCCGAGTCTACCGCCTCGGTTTCTTCGGCGACGCGGTAGCGGCGCAACAATGCCCCTAATCTACGGTTATGAGATTTGATCCAGTGAAGACAACCCAGAGCTTCTTGTTCTTCTTGCTCTTCTGGTTGACAATCACAACAAGCCAAGCTTCGTGCCCTTCGTGTCTTCGTGCGAGGCCTTAACCACAAAACAAAAGCCTCCGTATTGGGCGTTGACCAGAGGAACGAGAACGGTGGTCGGGATGAGCGGGAGGCCGTACGCGTTGCGGTAGAGTTGCGCGGCCCGAGATCCCCAACTGCGGAGGTGCGGGATTGTTTATCAGGTTAAATAAACTCTCCTCTGTCACTTTGCGGTTTTCAGGACTATAATACTGTCCTGTAAAAAGGGAGTCCGTTAGCGCTTCACGGTTTCTGTTGTATATCACGGTTGCTCTGTTTGTCGAATGAACATGATATGAAGCGCGGATAGCAGGTCCCGCTCCCGATATGAAGGGAGAAGGAATAGGCGGCAGGATGTCTCAGCGAAGCCGGTAGAACGAACGTGTCTTCCGGAGTGAGCCGAAAAGATCATCCAGGCTACAAATGGCGTCAGTTTTGTAAACCAGCAACGGGAGAAGGAACAGATGAAGTTTAAACAGTATTCGAGCCGATTCATTCAAAGTGCCGTCCTCATGGTTGGCATGGCCGTATGGCCTTGTTTGGGAAATACGCTGTTCTGGGGCGGCGGCACGAACGACATCGTCGACGGCACGGCGCTGAGCCACGACAACGCCGAGCTGTCGGGGACGTGGGATGACACGACGAAGAACTGGGCGAGCGATTCGTCCGGCACGACCTATGTTCCCTATGCAGACGGGGCGTTCATCCAGTGGGGATGGTTCACCAACACCACCAGTGCGAGCATCGTGCTGGCGACGAATATCACGTTCAGCGGCATGAGCGGCTGCATGAACGCAGTCCCCAGTGGATACAGTCAGTCGTTCTCAATCGATTCAAGCGGATCTTCCACGCTGACGCCGGTCGGCAATCCCTGTATTCTCAACCCGATATCGGGAGACACCACGCGTGGCATCACCATTCGTCGGCCGTTGTCGGGCGATGCGCCGATCCTGAAGACGGGTTATGGCTATATGACCCTTGCCGCGGATAGCGACGGCTATACCGGCACCCTCACCGTGAGCGAAAATGCGCTCAATACGGGGACGGCCAAGTTTCGCGGCATCACGAACGCCGTATTGTCCGGCCGTGTGAGTCTCCCCGCCAACAGTACTTACGGGGCAAACACCTTCAGCTACGGGGATTGGCGCATGGGCGCTCAGGACAGCGTTGCGGACTTGATCTCGGACAATCTGCGCGTCGTTCTCAACAACGGCTCCTTTACCTACTCCACCCGGTCGAAGACCTTCGAGACCATGGGATCCGTGGATGTCGAGACGTGGGGCTCGATTGGAGCCAGTGGAAGCACCGCAAGCAATCTGGGTGGTGTGCTCGTTCTTTCAAATTCGGTTGCGGGCATCACCCGCGGAAGCCGCGGGATCGGCGTGCTCCAGTTCTCGGCCACCTACGGCCTCACCGGCATCCAGACCGCGATCCGAGTCCCCAACGGACTTCCGACGGACACCCTGATCCCGTGGATTTATTCCGCCCGCTCCGAATGCATGTACGTCGACAGTGCGAACGAGAATACGCTCATGCCCCTCATTCCGGAGTACGCCGATACCGACCTCTCGCAGTGGACCACCCTGTACGGAGCGAACAGCAACGTCCGCGTCGGAAGCAACGACACCGTCACGCTCAGCGGCCTGATCGCCGACGATTTGACGATCAGCTCGCTGGCCTTTCTCAACCGGGGCAAGGCCACGGTCGCGATGGCCGACGGCAAGACGCTGTGTCTGGCGTCCGGCGTGATCCTCCAGCGCGCGATCGCGTCCGGGTCGCTTCAGACCGTGAGCAACGGCTACCTGACGGCCAGCACGGACAAGCTCTACATCAACACGCAGAATACGAACGCCGGCGGCGATCTCTATCTTTACTCGGCGATCACCGGACGGTTCGACGTCGTAACAACAGGAAAGGGCGCGGCAATCCAATTCCGGGGTCCGGCCGCCAACGCGTATTCCGGAACGACCTACGTTTCCTTCGGGACGCTGTTTCTGAACAAGACCGGCGGCGCCATCGCCATTCCCGGCCCTCTTGTCGTGCGCTTCGGCGGTGCCGTCAACGCCACGGGCTATGACAACCAGATTGCGGATACGGCGGACGTGACGATCGAGGAGAGCGGCGTTCTCGCCTGCCGGGCGCAAACGTTCGGCGGCACCGTCACGCTGACGGGCGGAACGCTGCTGCTCTACAACTACACCGACGTTTTCAACAAGTCGGGCACGGGTCTCGTCTTCAACGGTGGCTGGATCGGCCACCGGTCCTCCTCCGACGGCACCTTTGTGCTGCAGACGGATGTAGGCTACGAGGCGTCATCGACGACGCAGGCCAAGTTCGAGCGCTACAACACCGGAAAACTCAAGGTGCAGTTGACCGGCGGCGACCGGATGTTCGACGTCGCAGACTCGTCGACGCTCGCCGACGGCGTCCCCGAAATGGTGGTCGACACGCCGATCACGTCTGCCTCTGGCGAGTCCAATGGCTTGATCAAGACAGGCGACGGCATCCTCCAGTTGACCTACACCAACACATACGCCGGCGCGACGACGGTCAACGGCGGAACGCTGAAGGTCTCGAAGATCCAGGCTGAGGCCAAGAGCGGGCTGACGGCCTACACGTGCGGCCTGACCGGCACGGTCACCTTCCCCGAGCCTGTGGCCAAGGACATGGTGCTTGGACAGTGGATCACCGGAGCCAAGATCAATTCGGGCGGCACGCGCGTTCTTCGCGTGCTCAACGACTATGAGGTGCAGACCTACGATGGCAACAGCACCGGCATCAGCGAGGACGCGGCGGTCGACGCGGTCGAGCGCGGCGGCACGCTGGGTCTGGACACCGCAACGGTGAACAACACGGGTACGCTCCAGATCGACGCCGGCATCGCGCTCGACAACGACGTGGTCGTCAACGCCGGCGGCACGCTCGACGCCTCGGGCGCCGGAATCGGCACCCTGACGGTCGATGGCGGCGCGGTGAAGGTCGATCTGGCCTCGGCCCCGATGGTCGTCGCCTCGACGATCGATCTGACCGATGCCGTGCTCGATGTGGTCGGCGAACCGACCGAGACGCCCGTGCCGGTCATTTCCTATTCGGGTGCGCTGACGGGACGTTTCGCGACCGTTCCGGAAAATGTCTCCGTCCTGTACTTCGCCGACGAGATTCTCGTCGGACGCCGCTCGTACTCGTTGATCGTCGTTCGATAGTCAGACTTTACACCCTAACCCACGTGGATCGACTCGCGGTTTGCCGTGTCGGTCCACGTTTTTTTTGTGGGACGAAGAGCTTCTCGTGTTGGTGCGCGTGGTGGAGATGACTTTGCGCGTCGTTCTCTCACGAAGGTGCCAAGCCTTTCTGGGAACCAGTAGAGTAGAGAGAACGCCACGGGATGAGAGGCATTGCCAATGACCGCCGAC
>CAZUIS010000086.1:0-3821 GCA_964620295.1 uncultured Candidatus Peribacteria bacterium | reverse complement strand
CGTTTTTTACAATAAAAAACAAACAAAATGCATCAACCATCAAAGCAATATCTTTGTTTAGTCTTAGTGTCTAGTGCTAATTATATTTCTGCTTTGACTACAGATAGTGTTAGGTTGTTGATGTTTTCTTTTTTTTGTTTGTTCTTTTTATTGTTTACTCATTACGATATTGCGTTTTTTTACAATAAAAAACAAACAAATTGGTTTTATATAAAAAAAACACCCTAAATAGGGTGAAATATTTTATCTGGATGAAATTAATTACATATCAAACATTTTTTTGACATCTTCGTCTCTGATCATAGAGGGAGATCGCATAGGGTCGAAGGTTATTTCTAGGTTTACGGAAAAGTCTGGTGCGATCTCCGCGATACCGTTTTTGATCATTTCTTGGATCATTTCAGCCATGGGACAGGCAGGTGTGGTGAATGACATAAGAACATGAATGTTGTTTTTGCTTTCATCAACATCTACCTTGTAGATAAGACCTAAGGTATAAATATCAACCATGGGAAACTCCGGATCGTAGATGGTTTTGAGTTTTTCTTCGACAAGGTATTGTATATTATTCATGGGATTTGTTTTTTCAAAATAAACTGATGTACATTCGGATAAAACCTCCTAAGAAGAGAATTCCCAAAAATTTATTCCATCGTCATAAAACGATTAAAAGAAAATTGATAACCATATAAATTCCAAACAAAAGAGACAATTTATAGCTATCTTTGTAGAGTGTCAAAATATCTTTTTTGTGTTCATAGAGCTTTTGGATTCCCAAAAAAAGGTAGAAACTTCCTCACCATGCTGCAATGAATATTCCCAAAAATCATAAAGCAATTCCTACAATAGGATCTTCATAAACATTTATCGTTGTATATGTTATTATGATAACGAATATTCATAATGCAAATTTTATTGCAGAAGCAAGATGGTAGAGATACATATTGTTGTGTTAAATTTTAAGTGCTAAATATTCGATGTTTAGCCTTCGATGTTGATTTCAGCTTCTTCTTGGAATGCTTTCTTTTCTGGGTCTAGGTTTTCTGCTGCTTCACTTGGTGATGGAATATAGAACGCATTATTTCCCATCTCATAAAGTTTGTAATAAATTTTTTCCCAAATTCCTGCTCAGAAAGGGATAAGTGTGTATGCTAATATAGGAGGTAATAACATAACGAGATAGGTTTGATTTTGTACTCATCCACTCATTGTGAATGATTTGTAAAAAAGGCTATATACCAAAAAAGATCCTGCAAATCATATGATATTTCCCATAAGAGAAGAGCCAGAATAATTTGGATTTGCAGAAAATTCTATTTGACAAGCGGAAACGAATACAGAAAATATAATATGGAATCCCAAAACCAAGAATAAACTTTGTACTTGACTAGCAAAAACGAAGTACATAGGAGCCAATATAAAGAAGAGGAGTCCATTTGTTAACAATAACAATCAGAATGTTTTCGTTCCATCATAGTATTTTTTGGAAAAGAATAGATTATACACTCATGCAACAGCAATATTTCCAATAAACGTGCTTAAAAATCAAATGAAGAGTAAAATAATTGAAAGCATCGGATTTGATGATGTTCCTGTTCATTGATTTAATGCTGATGTTAGCATTGTTCCAATAAATGTTGTCACAATAAATAATAAAGCAGCAATCAATCCTCATAAAACAAGACCTATTCCTACTTTCCCAACAAGTTGTCGTCAAGAAAGATTTCCTGGTTCATTAAAGATGTTTTTTGCTTTTTCTGGTTTTGCTCCAAAAGATGCTGTGTTTGGCATTTGTTGTATTGGTCATTGAAGCGGATCTAGTCCTTGTAATTCAAAATTCATTTGTTGAAGAATTAAGGGTAAAATCGTTTATTCTTGTATGCTAGGACAATGTATGTTTTTGATGCTTTTTGCCAGGTTTTTTGATTCTTTTTTATCAGTCGTCATTGTTGATATTCAGAACAATATTCCTTTGTTTGCAAAGAATGCTTGATTGAGATACTGCTTTTGATCGAGCTCTTCGATTCTTGTTTTTTGAAGAATTCCATTGATCTCTCCTGTTCAACATTTGAAGCGGAAAGAGTCTGTTGATATATCATCTACTCAAGAAATTTTTCTTGTAATAGATTTACGTGTTATTTCTCAAAATGAATCAATATTTATTCCTGTTTGTAGTTTTGTTGTTGCTATAATAATCGATCCCATAAATCCTGTTTCTGTTTGCTGTATATAGTGTTTTGTTATGGGAATTGGATTGGTTGTGTCTGGTATAACTTCTTGATATATATATTTTGTTTCTAATGGTATGGCATAGTCATCAAAGAGTATTGGATTTTCTATCTTTTTACTACATCATAAGAGAAATACCGATATCAATAGAATACTTCCTAGAAGCACTTTTTTCATGGTTATAAGACAATGTAAAGAATAGCCAAAACAATTCAAATACTAGTTCATATAAGGAAATATTTTGTATATACTTTGGTTTCGTCGTCATGATGCTCATTGTATCAAATATTAATACGAGCAAGAACATATCCCAACATAATTCCACAAAAAATCAAATATCCTGGCATGAGAATTTCTTTTATGATAATGAAGGATTGTTGATTTACAATATCTTTTCCTCTTAGGAAGAATAATCCAACAATCATGGTAATAAAAAAGAAAATTCCTTTGCATATTTCCATAAAAAAAGCCATTTTATTTTTTGAGAGGGTAAAGTTTTGATGTTTATTTTTTGTTCATCTAAAATAAATTTATTTTTTTAGGATCTCATCAATAATATTCTCTAAGTTTTCGATGTCTTCTTCTGTTACTTTTTCTCAAGAAGTTATAGTTGTTGTTGGGGATGAGGTCGTTTGTACTGGAGTTTTGCTTGTTGATGATTCTTGGTTTCTTCTTTCAACCATTGCTTTTAATTTTTGTTGCAACAGACTTAAGTTTGTTCAGCTTTCTTGTGGTTGCTCTTTTGGCTGTTCTTCAATATTTCCTGTTTGATCACTGTTTTCTATGGATCAACTTATGGTGATTTCATTTTCTATTTCTTCAGTATAAGTTGTTGTTCCATCATTACATTGTCTTGGATAGCTTTCCATAATTGGGAATCCAGCATTGAGGCAATCATTAAACGATGTAATATTGATTTCTGCTTTTGTGTCTCCTGTAACTTGTTCTTCAATTATTCCTGTTTGTATGTTTCCTGTATTTTCTGGAATAATAGGGGTCGTTGTTATTTTTTGACATCCCATCAAAAATATCATACTCAAACCTGCCATAATGATTGTTGTTTTTTTCATATGTTTTTGTTAAAGTAAAAATATTGTCGTCAGGATATTGTTTTTTGGAAAGAAATCAACTTAAATTACGGTTGGTGTTATTGAAAGATGAGTACGAACTTCATAATCAATGTCTCCCGCAGAAAAAATAGCAACAACATGATCTCAATCAGCATTGTTTATTATTGTGGCAATATCCTCCCATTTGTTGAAATATGTTCCGTTGCACGCTTTGGCAAATGTGTGCCCCAATTCTTCTATACTATGGATGTTCTGTCCTCTTTTGGAAAAGTCAAAATGAGCGATATCTTCTCTGGCCGCATAAATATCATAAATAACTATTTCGTCATAGCCCTTGAAACTTTCTACAAAATCATCCCATCCAGTAAAAATTCTTGTGATTTGATGGGGTTGGAAAATTGCTATAAGCTTTTTGTCGGGAAATTTATGTTTGAGTGCTTTATACCCGATCGCTATTGATGATGCCATGTGCCCATAATCCGAAAAAAGTTTAGCTCCATTTTGTGTCGTACCGAGATATTC
>CAZUIS010000085.1:1811-3862 GCA_964620295.1 uncultured Candidatus Peribacteria bacterium | reverse complement strand
AAAACATTTTCTAGTAATGGAATATTTAATGCAAATGTAGGAATCTGAATAGCTACACCATCAGAAAAATTAGATGTAAATTGAAATGTTAAAGCGACAAAAATAATTGCTAGTTGAGCTCCTAATACTTCATATAATATAAATGCTTGAGATATATGAGCCAATTCTTTGTATTGATATGATGCGGTTTGTACAAACAATTCTTATGGTAATTGTCAGTGAGCTGGTGGAGTAGTGATTTGAAGAGCAAATGCTAGTTCAGTAATCAATATTCCTACAAATTGAAATGTGTTTTTTAATAATGGTGGTAACGTAGGAATCTGAACGACAACACCAGCAAATAAATTACATGTTGCAGGTTCTATCTGAGCAACAAATTGGATAGGAGCATGATGTGAAGGAGATTGTGAATCTGGTGGTGGATATGCTATCTTGTATGCAGATGGAACAATTGTTGCATCAAGTTCAGTAACAGCGTCAGCATTTTATTATTCTTCAGATAAATCTCTCAAAAAAGACCTAAAACAAATTACCAATCCAATTGAAAAAATTATAGCACTTAATGGGTATTATTTTACATGGAAAAAAGATAATACAAAAGATATCGGTCTCGTAGCACAAGAAGTAGAGAAAATATTCCCAGATGCAGTAAAAACAGATGATAAAGGATTGAAATCAGTAAAATATGGAAATTTAGTTGCTCCAATTATCGAAGCAATAAAAGAACTTTATGCTAATTATCTTGATCAACAAGAAAAAATTTCTGATCTAGAATCAAGAATTATTATGTTGGAGAATAAATTAAATAATAAATAATTTCAAAATCTGATTTTCTTTATTTATCATGTATTACAATGGGGAAAATAAATAAACGATTAGTTATCTTTGTAATGTTTGTTTCTCAACTAACACTTTTTGGTGTTCAAGCACAAACATTGATTATCAATAATGTAGGTTCAAAAACGAGTAAAATATTGCCAATAAAAAAAGGATGTCAAAGTATCATCAATAGTTGTGATTATCCTATATGGGTTCCTATATATCCTTCATGAGCAATCAAATCTTTTTTGGATAATGTACCATCTTGTATTACATTGAGTGTTTGTACAAGAACAGCTGCCTGTGCAGGAACATTACCAACAAATAGTGTATGGAATACAAGTAGTTGATTTACACAAACATTTGATGGAATAAAATGGATACCAACAAGCAAAACAGCAAGCTATAGTGCTACATGATCTTCAAATGACTGTAAATATACTTGTGCATCATGATATCATACAGAAAATGGTGGTGCATCTTGTACGTCAAACACAAAGACAGCTCAATGTACACAATCATGAGCCCCAAGTAATGCAAGTTATACAATAGCAAACGTAAATGTAACATGGAATGGAACTAGTTGGTCAACACCAGCAAATTGTGCATGGACTTGTAATACAGGTTATCATAATGAGGGATGAACTTGTGTATTAAATACAAAGTCGGTACAATGTACACAATCATGAGCGCCAAGTAATTCAAGTTATACAATAGCAAACGTAAATGTAACATGGAATGGAACTAGTTGGTCAACACCAGCAAATTGTGCATGGACTTGTAATTCTGGGTACCGTAATTCTTGAGGTAGCTGTATAAATACATGTGCATTACCATGGTGAGGAACAATAACGCATGGTCAAACAGTAAAAGCATATGATAAATCAAGTGGAACATGTCCAAATAATAACTGTGCATCACAAATACGTACCTGTAACGGAACAAATGGAACACTAAATGGAACATATACGTACCAAAGTTGTAGTAATGCAGGGAATACCCAAAGTTGTAGTATAGCAAATGGAGTAGGAAGTCAATCATGTACAGCAGGATCAACAAGTCGATGAACATGTTGAGTAGTAAGCTGTAATGTAGGATATCGTGTATCAGGAAATAGCTGTATAAATACATGTGCATTACCATGGTGAGGAACAATAACACATGGAGAACGAGTAACAGCATATGATAAATCAAGTGGAACATGTCCAAATAATAACTGTGCATCACAAATA
>CAZUIS010000085.1:0-1711 GCA_964620295.1 uncultured Candidatus Peribacteria bacterium | reverse complement strand
AGCATATGATAAATCAAGTGGAACATGTCCAAATAATAACTGTGCATCACAAATACGTACCTGTAACGGAACAAATGGAACACTAAATGGAACATATACGTACCAAAGCTGTAGTAATGCAGGGAATACCCAAAGTTGTACTATAACAAATGGAGTAGGAAGCCAATCATGTACAGCAGGATCAACAAGTCGATGAACATGTTCATTAACAAGTTGTAATACAAACTATCACACAGAAGACAATGTTTCTTGTATATCAAATACAAGAATAGCAAGCTGTTCTGCATTACCAGGTGGTACGGTATATAATACAGTATCATCAATTTCTCAAACATGGGTTAGTTGAGTTTGGTCGCCAACAGCAGTATCAAGTTATAATATAAATTGAAGTACAACGCAGTGTTTCTATAAATGTGCACCGGGATATCTTCGAAATTTATTATCTTGTGAACCTAAAGTTCTTTCTATTTGTGGAAATGGAATTGTAGAAAGAGGTGAAGACTGTGATTCTCCTCCTGATATTACAATATCCTGTACAACTGCTTGATGATTAGATTGAATACAATACTGTGATAGTACGTGTAATTATACTACTTGTAGAGCAGATCTAATATGAGGAGAATATTGTGGAGATGAAATTTGTAATGGAAGTGAAACAACAGTTTCTTGTCCAGGAGACTGTCCAACAACATGTTTCACTTCATGAACTCAAGTAAAAATGAAAAATGGTTCATATAAAAACATAGAAGATATTGAAATCTGAGATAAAATAGTAGGCCAGGATAATATAATTAATACAGTTCTTTGATATGATCGTCCAAAACTTTGAACAAGAAAATTATATAGTATCAACAATGGTCCATATTTTGTAACTCATGAACACCCATTTATGACACTAGAATGATGGAAGTCTATAAATCCAGATGCAACATGGCAAGAAATGCCTAATTTTAAAATACGTTCTCTTGAATTAGGAGATATTCTTGTAAAAGAAAATTGAGAATATGAGTATATCTGAACTATTCAATCAAAGGAATTAGACTCAGAAACACTATTATATAATTTCAAATTAGATGGAAATAATACATATTATGCAAATGGATATTTGGTACATAATAAAACCCAAATTATTTGTGCTACTTGTGGGTCTTTAGAAGTACCAATGGCTTGCCCTTGAAATTTGCCAGATCCATGTGCAGGTCAAGAAGGTTGTAGGTATGTATGACCAATGGAACATTGTTGTTGCTGAGATGGGCGTCTTTAATCCATATAATTCAGAGTATTAATAATTATTGTGTTTAAAATTTTACTTTGTAACAGTATCGCATCCATTTAGACAATAGAAGCATGGAAATCATACCTATTATGCAGATGGATACCTAGTTCATAATCCTGTAACAGAAAAAGAAATTTCTTTAGATCCTTAGAAATGATGAAATAATTTAGATATATTTATTATTTACAAACTATCATGTTATCAAAAGAAAAAAAGTTGTTACCAGTAAAATATGGAGTAGTTATATCTATAATTTTCTTATGATTATTGGGAGGAATTATGGCAGCTATCAGTAATCAATCTTATCGATGATACAAAGTATGATCATGATCATCAATTTTTGGAGTAATTAATAGTGGGGAATATTGATCAACAGCAACCAGAACAAGATTTACGAGAATAAAGGAGTTCGATATTTGTAAAGAGATTTCTAAT
>CAZUIS010000084.1:0-3866 GCA_964620295.1 uncultured Candidatus Peribacteria bacterium | reverse complement strand
TAATACGCTCTCTCTTGTAAAAGATAATGTGCAAAAATTACAAACACAATTAGCTCAAATAAAAAATAATCCAAATATTGATCCTAATTCTATTCGTGTAGTAATTCATTCTTCAGCAAGTAATTTGAAATATACTTGAGAATGATGAAATCAGGCCCTTGCAACACAAAGAGCTCAAAATGTTCAAAAGCTTATTTGATCTAATTTTTGATGATTAATTCCACAAATTGATATTAGTACAGAAGTTGCATGACCTGCTTATCCTCCAAAAATTGAAGACCTTCAAAAAGCTTGATTTAATGCTCAATGAAAATCTTTACAGGACATTGTTGCTAATTATCAAGATCCTGTTATCAATAAAATGCTTGAAGAACAGTTATATAGGCCATATCAAAAAGTTGAAGTATCTTTGGATTATAAAGAAAATAAAAAAGAACCATTATATACTGTGGAATCACAGAATCCATGATATAGATGATTAGAAAAAATGCCGTTAAATACTGTAGTGAATCTTGTTGTGGATAAATCTGTTCTTTCTCAATTAGATCCAAAAGAAAGAGAAAAAATAGTTGATTCTATTTCTGATCCTTCTATGAAAGCAGATTTTCAAAAAAACTTTGTAAATAATAACTATAGTTGATTTAAATTTCGTATAAACACATGATTTACTAATGCAAATGACCTCTTTGATCTTGCAATAGAATGACCTAATAATATGAAATCTTACAAAGAAGATGCTAAAAACACATGATCTCAACCTTTATACCAATATCAGTGACGTGATGTAAACGATAATGCTAACGTAGAATATTCAAAAGTTACAACAAAAGAAATTAAAGATATCTCTACGTTTAGAAACTTATTACATATCGTTGGAAATGCTAATTCTACAGATAAAGAATTGATAAATTTTGTAAAAGATATTTAGTTTCTTAATGATATTATTTTTATTACTCGAAATCATTTATAATATCATATTCATATTTCATTGTCTCGTTTTTCAAGGAGTGCTTCTCTATGAGGTAATGATCATCAATTTAATCGACTATCTAATATTTTATATATTGTTTTTTGATTTTTTCATAAATTTTCTGATGAAGATGTAATGTTTTTCCAATCAAATCAATATTTTTTTAATCTGTCTCATTGATTTTTTTTCTCTTTGTCTTCATGGTCAAACCAATTGTTGGTATACATATATTTTGCATATTCTTGAGAGCAATCATTTATTTTATTATTTAGTTTCAAATGACTTCCTACTCATAAACTGTCTCTAATTTTATTAATTTCTATAAGCATATGTTCTCTTATTGTTTCCAAGGGTAGAGAGTCTGCAGGCATATTTATTATTTCTTCGTGAGTTTTTTTTGATATATCGATACCTTCAAATGATGCAGTGTTTTCTGGATTTTTTTTGTTTTTTTCAAAATTTTTAATCAATACTTTATTGGTTTTGTTTGTTATTTTTTTGTGATTTTCAGATTGTGCGCTGTTACTTAGTGGTAACAAGGTTAGTGTACTTAATCCTATTATGGGAATAATTTTTTTCATAATTTTTTGGGTTATTTAAATAATTTTATATTATTATAATTCTTTTATTTAAAAAGTCAAATAAATTCTGATTATATATCTTTGGTAGTTTGTGTTTTTAAAAATATAGGTTATACTTTAGATATAGTTTTTATTTTTAATTATTTTATCATGGTTTTTTGAGAGAATTTTGAGTATAAAATTGATGATAAGCAGGAAGAGGTAGATTCAACTCTTGATTCTACAAAAAATGACTTATCTTCCCTAAAAAAATCTGTAGAGAATCAAAAACTTTGAGAGGCTGAAAAACTTCCTGACGAACAGATAAAAAATATCTCTAAATTTTATGATACTTTTGGTAATGATGTTGATTGATTTACTGTAAGAGCAAGTGCTGATAGTGTTTGATGGTCTACTGATTGAGCTGAAAATAAAAAAAATGAGGCAGCATCTATGGCAAATTTTTTAAAGAAAGAAAAATGAATTGTTGTTACTCCAGATCTTTCAACGGGGAATACTGCTCAAGCTCGATTAAGAGCAATGACCTTGGTTTCTCAGTTACCACCATCTATGTTGGAAAAAATAAAAAATAAAATCACATTTGATGTACAAGCTGTCGATAAAACTGATGCTAAATGAACGTATAGATATGCTTCTTTGGATGCTAGTATTAATAAAAAACCTGTTTATAATATTGAAAATAAACAGCCAATACTTGATCAAAAAGAAGAGGAAAATATTCAAATTCCTGAAGATCTAGAAAATCCTGAAGATATAGAAAGAAATGATGGAGGTTGGGAAGAAATAAAATTACCTCCTGAACAATATGAGAAATTTAAATCTTGGCCTGTATTACAAAAACCTTTATGAACACATATTTTCTTGGAATGAGAAAAAATACCTAATAGAAATTCAAAAAAAATACAAAAAAACTTTATTAAACGTACATATTATAAATTAGAAGATTGAAAATTTATGATAAAAAATTGACCTTGGAAAAGTACAGGGCAATGATTTGGTTATTATGAAGAGAAGAAATCAAATTCTTTTGTTGTTGATATGTCTGATACTCTTTGATTACAATATAAAGATGATATACAAAAAATTTTTAAAGAGGAAAAAAATGGTCGTGTAAGTAAAGCTGTGTCGTTTCTTAATTTATTTTCTCAGAATGATTCTATGTTTGCAATAAATCAGATTTGTAATGCTTGTTCGAAAGATAAAGGGTTAGAAGCATATATAATGAGAATACAAGAAATGCAAGTACAACAAAAACAACATTTACTTGCATCTAATTAAAATCTTTATTATTGATTATATATCATGACTAAAAAAGAATATCTTCTCAAACTTCTTACTGCATTAGATGGAAAATGGTCTATGGCTAGGGGATTGAGATTATTAGTGGAACAAAATGTATTGGATGATCAGACTCTTGGCTGATTGCAACATATTTTTGCTGAAGCACTTAAACAAGTAAATACCCAAAAATCACAAGAATCTCTTTTGAAGGGGCAGGCTTTTTTGCAGAAACTTCAGGAAAAAGAATTAGCTGATCAAACAAAAGATGAAGAATTAGATCAATTATTACAAACTATTTAGTTTTTATAGAAAAAAATGACAAACATTAATTCTATTTCAGGTGTATATGAAGCTATTAAAGATAACAAGGTGGATCATAATGATGCTATTAATTTAAAAAACTTTGTTATATCTCAAAAAATGGCTGAAGTCGTTTCTCTTACTCAAAATGTTGATACATCTTTGGGAAAAACCCCTGATTTGATTAAAGGTATTCTATCTGGAATACAAAATGTTTTTGAATCAAAAAATATTCAAGATGTTAAAGTTTATACAGAGTTGTTGATGTGATTAGCTAGTTATATACCTGAAAAAGATGATAGATATACAGAGATTAAAGCACAAATTAATACTCTTTATCAAAAAATAGATAATTCTCCTTTATTAGATCAAAGGAATAGATTACAAAAATCATTAGAAACATCGTTACAAAACTTGTCAGAATTTCAGGCTAAACTATCAAAAGCATATCTTATTTTAAATTTAGCAACAACAGATCAAACAAAACAACAAGCATTAATATATACTGCAATTCTTTTTCCATGAGTTCCAAGTGAATTTGACAAACTTTCTGATTTTTTAAAGGATAAAATGAGAGGTAATATGTCAGATTTACAAAAAACTATCTCAAAAAATAAAAAGGATCTTGATGTATTCGATAAAGAGCATCCATCTTTGAATAACGAACATAAAGATATTCAATGATCAGATTGATTTAAAAAATATATTATTGGTAAATTATCTTCTCTTGATAC
>CAZUIS010000083.1:0-4014 GCA_964620295.1 uncultured Candidatus Peribacteria bacterium | reverse complement strand
GGAAAAAATACCTACGCAGGTAAAGATTTTTCTATCCATGCAGCTGTTGATGGTACAGTTTCTTTTTCTAAGAAAAATTTTGAAAGATTTGATGGAAGAAGATACCTCAAAACTGTTGTTAATGTAGAGTAATTTATACTAATTCTAAATGTTAGATGTTAAATATTAGATTGATTTAAAACGTAGAATTTAAAATTTAACACTAATTTTACTTCATAAAATTAAAAGGATGACTATCGGTCCAAAGAAAAAAATATCCAAAACAGCCAGTCGTACAAGACATGCTACTTGGGAAACTATCAATTTGAGAAGAATGACTGAAACTTACCAAGTAGGGAAATGTTCAAACTGTGGAGCAAAAAAATTGTCTCATAGAGTTTGTCCTGTTTGTGGATACTACAAAGGAAAACAAGTTATTACTATTAAATCAAAAGGTGGAGAAAAAGTTATTGATGCATAATATTTGAGGATAAGGAAATGAATTTTTTAATCCTTAATTCTTAATTATTTTCGTATGAATATAAGAACAAGAATAAATGCAAGAAAGGTAGCGCTGTCATATATCTATCAGCACTGCTTTTTTTGAAACCTTTTACATCAGAAATCTGCTATCGATGAATCTTTGTTTATCGATAATATTTTTCAAACACAAACAGAAAAATTTGCGAAAGAAAAAGAATCTTTCTTGGAAGAAATAGAAAAATATCATACAGCGTCATTTGAAGAACACGTAGAAGATTTTGTAGCAACATTCTTTGATGAATGGGGCAAGGAAGATATTGATTTTGATTATCTTCTTAAAGTTGTTCCAAAAACATTTCAATTAGAATCTGAACTTAAAGAGCAAGTTAATACATACACACAAACATTTACGTACGATGATATGGATACTATTGATAGAGCTCTTTTTCTTCTGGGATATGGAGAATGGAAAGCATTACAAACACCAAAAGAGGTAATTATCAATGAACTTATAGAAATAGCAAAAAGATATTCAGATGAATGAGCTCCAAAGTTACTAAATGGAATTATGCACAAGATTATAACAAACTAAGCTTACCTTCGGGTAAGTTTTTTTGTTTGTAATTTCTTTGCTTTTTTATATACTCTCTGGTACGTTTTAACGGGAAAAATACATAATGATTATTGGTAATCAAGAAGCAAGAAATCGTTTACAAAAATATCTTGAGCAGCATGCTGCAGCAGACTCTGGGCAAGCAAGCTTTTTCCTGTTGTATGGTCCTGCCAATATTGGCAAATCTGCTCACGCACTCGAGCTTGCCCAGTCTTATCTCTGAGCATTCGCTCAAGGTTGACTGTTACATATCAAAGATTTTTCTCATATTCTTGGTAAAAAACACACGATAAAAGTCGAAGAAAAAAAAGGAACAGAAGAATATGATGTATTATTTAACGATTATCAATATCAGGATAGGTGAGTAAGAGAAATAAATACGTGGTTACAACAATCTGCATTTGGTTGATCAAAGATTCTTCTTATTGAAAATATAGAAAGAATGACGCCGGAAGCAACAAATGCCTTCCTCAAAGCATGTGAGGAACCACTTCCTAAGAGAGTGATTGTTGCGACAACTTCCAACAAAGGAAAAATTTTAGATACGATTCTTTCCAGAGCTATTTCTCTACCATTTTCTCCTCTGTCTGATCAAGAAATGTCTCAGTATATAGAACAAAAGCAGATACAAATTAGTTCCCCAGAAGTCAAAGAACTTTTGATGATGATAGCGATGGGAAGACCATGAACATTAGAAAATTTTGTAGAACAGTTTAAAAAAGATGAAGATGGAGAAAAGAATATGCAAACATTGATTAGAATACTTCCTTTCCCTGGTAAAATAGTTGAAAAATATACTATTCTCGAAAAATTAAAAGAACAAGGAATTCTGGAACAATTTTTGGACGGTTGGATTGCTTATTGTGCGCAACATCATATGGGTCACGCTGAAAATTGGCTCAAAGTCAAAAAACTTTTCCAAGGAAATCTTTCCAAAGAAAACGTGATTTTATATGGATTGCTTAACTAATTTATAATTAATAATTGATAATGAATAATTTGGGAAAAAAGATAGTAGTAGGCTTGTTATGAATTATGTTTTTTGCACCTGCATTTGCAAGCGAGTGGGATTTGCCTGGTATCGAAATTATTTCTCGTTCACAGCGATGAGCAGATGAATCCATCAGATATACCAAAATGTCTTATGCAGAACGTAAAGAACGATTGAAAACCAAAACGGAAGAAGAAATGAAACGTCTTGAAGAAACAGATTTTGATGAGTTTTTTGAAAAACAAAAGGCCGAATACGAAAAAACTATGAGAAATGATTATCTACAAACTAACTTCCCTGATGAACAAAAAATAGATGCTGTCGTATATCAAAATGGGGTGAATTATCTTAGTTGGCCACAGAGCTATCATTATACAAAAAACAAAATAATAGTCCATCATACAGCTGGTGATACATCATCTTTTACAGGAAAAGAAAGTGTAATTGCATATCTCAAAGATGTCTATAAATTCCATACGATTACGAGAGGGCGAGGAGATATCGGATATAATTTTTTGATAGATCCGTATGGAAATATATATGAAGGAAGAGCAGGTGGTGATAGCGTAATCTGAGCACATACCAATTGGAACAATACACCAAGTATAGGGATTTCTTTGATGGGAAATTTTGATAAACAACAACCATCGTCCCAACAAATAAGAAGCTTGGTAGCATTGATTGCTGCGTTAAGTAAAAAATATAATATAGATCCTACCGCAAAAGCAGAATATCACAAAGTGCTGACAGAAGCTCCCTATATGAAATCTGTCGAAGCGGGAACGGTTGCGGGGCACAGAGATGCAGGAGTTACTTCATGTCCAGGAAAAAATCTCTACTCATTGCTTCCAAAATTAAAAGATATGGTTGTGCAATCAATGGCAAAAGGAGTTCTTGTGAGCTCTTCTGAGATTATGAAAACAGTTCCTACAGTAGCTACCATCCAAAAAGCAACAACCAATACAAAAAAATGATTAGATCTTCTCAAAGAACGACAGCCCGCATACGATAAAATAGCAAAAGCTTTTCAAGATCAATATATCAAAAAAACGAAAACAAAAATAGCAACTACATCTATGAATAAAATTTCTCTAAAAATTTCTCCAGAAGAGGCTAAACAATATTTAAATTCTGATATTTCTGTTCTTTTGTATGAATTGTCTAGAGAGTTTACTAACCGAAATATTGATTGTTCTTCGCTATGTTCATTTATTACTCCTTCGTGAACATATCAGGGAAAAGATGCTATGATAGAGATAGCTGAATGATGATTATTGTTGCAACTTGACGGTAAAAAATATCTAGAATCAAATATAAAAATCCAAGCAAAAGATAATGATCTTATAGAGGTAAAAAACTATTCGAGAGTTTCTTATTATAAAATTCCTCGAAACACTTTTTATGGAAGCTTAACTTTTGAAAAAGGACAAATCAAAAACCTCAAAACAGGTAAATTTGAAACACAATACACTATTGTTAATACTTTACCATTTCATAAATATCTCAGAGGAATTGCAGAAACCAATGATTCTGAACACAAAGAAAAAATTAAAGTAATGAATCTCATCTCAAAAGGATATGCTTTGTTTTATATGAACAAAAAAAATAAACATCCTTCAATTCCCGATGGAGCAAAATATTCTGCTATTGATAGTCCAGAAATGTTTCAAAAATATGTAGGTGCAGGACTGGAAAAAACCCTGAAAATTGTCCCAAAACTTGTAGATGAACAAAAAAATGAAATTATTATCTATGATAATTATCTTCCTATTTTGCCATATTTTAATTGTTCTGCTGGGTTTACACGATCGGCCAAAAATAAACGAGGATGGACAGATACTCCTTATCTAGTATCGAGAATTGATATAGAAAAATGTAGTGATTTTAATGGTCATGGAGTTGGATTAAGTGGAAAATGAGCACAATATTTTGCTCAAAAATGACGAAC
>CAZUIS010000082.1:0-4112 GCA_964620295.1 uncultured Candidatus Peribacteria bacterium | reverse complement strand
AGTATGACTTTTTGGTGGAGCTGGAGTTGGGAAAACAGTAGTTATGATGGAGCTTATCCACAATATTGCAACAGAACATGATGGAGTATCTGTGGTTTGTGGAGTAGGAGAAAGAACGAGAGAAGGAAACGATCTTTACAATGAAATGAAGGAATCCGGAGTCTTAGACAAAACAGCCATGGTATATGGACAAATGAATGAAACTCCATGACCTAGATCAAGAGTTGCGCTTACAGGACTTACTATGGCAGAGCACTTTAGAGATACTCAAGGAAAAGACGTTCTTGTCTTTATTGATAACATATTTAGATTTACCCAAGCATGATCTGAAGTATCTGCGCTTCTTGGAAGAATTCCTTCTGCAGTAGGATATCAACCTACCCTTTCTAGTGAAATGGGAATCCTGCAAGAAAGAATTACTTCTACAGAAAAATGATCTATTACTTCTGTACAAGCTGTTTATGTACCTGCTGATGATCTTACAGATCCTGCTCCTGCTACTACGTTTACTCATCTAGATTCAACTATCGTATTGAGTAGATCTATTGCAGAAAAAGGTATTTATCCAGCAGTTGATCCACTTGATAGTACTTCAACAATCCTTAGTCCTGATATTGTAGGAGACAATCATTATCGCATAGCAAAAGAGATTCAAAAAGTACTCCAAAAATACAAAGAACTTCAAGATATTATTGCTATCCTTGGTATGGAAGAACTTTCTCACGAAGATAAACTTCTCGTTTATAGAGCAAGAAAAATAGAAAAATTCTTTTCTCAACCATTCTTTGTAGCCGAACAATTTACTGGTATGCAAGGAAAGTATGTAAAACTTCAAGATACGATCAAAGGATTTGAAAAAATACTTAATGGAGAATTAGATCATATCCCAGAAGAACATTTTATGTATAAAGGAACGATTGATGAAGTAATTGCTGCAAATAAATAATAAAAATATATATACCAGAAAAAGGATAGGAGAAACTCCTATCCTTTTTTTACCCTAAAAAAAACCAAAAAAAATGAAAACAAACAACTAACCTATGCTAACCTATTTTACTAACCAGGGATAATATATATTTCTTCAGGAGAAAGTCAAGCCAGTTATTTTTTTCTTGCTTTGAGATAATGAATAGTTCTTCCTTGTTCGTGAAATTTCTGTTCATAATGGGTTTTTATATCAAAATGTTCTGTTAATAAAAAACTGTTATAGAGATCATCTGTTTGTTCCAAAATAGTTCGTCCCTCTTGTTGTAAAGTTTCTACAGAATATGCAAACAAATCTGCATCATCTGTTTTGAATTTTAGAATTCCTCATGGCACTAGCAATTCTTCGTACATTTTCAAGAAACGAGGATACGTTAATCTTCTACGAGCATCTGCATTTCTCGGTCTTGGATCCGGATGAATAATTCGAATTTCTTCTATGGTATGTGATTCAAAAAACTCATAAATATTCTGGATTATTCAACGGATAAATCCTACATTTTTGAGTCAGAGTTCTTTGGCGGCTTGGGCTCCGTATCGGAGTCTGTTTCCTTTGATATCTACACCTACGAAATTTCTGTCGGGAAAATGAGGGGCGAGCCCAACGGTATACTCCCCTTTTCCACAGGCTAATTCCAAGGTTATTGGATGATTGTTTCAGAAAAACGTTGCCCAGTTTTTTCTTACTGACTCAAATTGGTCTTTTCCTGGTTGGATAATTAGTGAATCTTGGGTATTTTCGGTAAATCTGACAAGTTTTTTACGTGGCATACAATAGACGAAGAGATAAATAGCTGCAGAGATATATAGGGAAGTAATTTCTTTTTTCAATGAAACAAGAATAATGTTGAAATGTACGACCGAATCATGATACTGATTTTATAATTTTATGATCTTCATACTGAATTATGCGTTTTTTTGTGAGTTGTCCGTTTGGACTCAGTAAATTAGTACAAAATGAACTAAAATATCTTGGACTTACGCCTCATCATAGCTTTGAAACCTGAGTCTATGTTGATGGAGTTTTTGCTGATATGATGAGAATTAATCTCCGAAGTAGAATTGCCAATAAAGTATATTTAGAAGCAGCTTTTGGACCATGTTTTGATTTTGATCAATTATTCGACTTGGTGCAAAAGGTGGATTGGAAGAAGTACGTAAATGAAGGACAAAACGTGATTGTCAGCGTCCATACGAAATGATCGAAGCTGGAAAGTACCAGAACAATCCAAGCTATCACCAATAAAGCTATTTTCAAACAAATATCTCCTGATACCAAGCGAGAAATCGATGTTCAGAAAGAATCTGTCGAAGTTTTTGTGATGATTCTCAATAATCAAGCTTCGATCTTCATAAATTCTTCTTGAGCTCCTTTGCACCAAAGAGGATATAGAAGTCAAACCGGGGAAGCGCCGCTCAAGGAAAATTTGGCAGCCGCGCTGGTAGTGCTGAGCAATTGGAAGTATGGTAGTCCCTTTTGGGACCCATTTTGCGGCTCAGGTACTCTGGGAATCGAGGCGGCGCTTCTGGCAAGAAATATTGCACCTGGATTATCTAGGAACTTTGCATTTCAATCATGGAAAATTTATGATAGCAAAATCTTCGAAAATGTAGTAGCTGACGCAAAGAAAAAACAATATACCCAGAAAAAATATCAGATTTTATGTAGTGATATGGATGAAAAAATAGTAGAGCTAGCCAAAATAAATGCGGAAAAAGCTGGAGTTGCCGATACGATAACTTTTAGTCAGCATGATATAACTAGTCCTCTCCTCCCCTACGATCTTGAACCATTAACGATTGTTTGTAATCCTCCCTATGGGAAAAGACTGACGAGTGATGATTTCACAAATATCTATACTCATCTCATAAGTCATATTCAGCAAAGTGTGTGATGAGGATTTATTACTTCATGGAAAGGATGCGAAACACTTCTCCCAAAAGACTGGAGAAAAAAGAAACTCTTTAACGGAGCTGATGAATGTATATTTTACTTTAGGTAATACATTTGACTTTTCTTTTAATTTCTCTATAAAAGTGTTGTTAAAAAAAACCAAAAAATCTAAAGTTATGGAGAAGAAAAATCTAACCCTAAAATTAAACGGGAAACGGCTTACGTTAACTGTTTGTGGAGAGAAAAAAATGCTTGACCAACTTTCTCTTAAGCCAAAACAAATCAGACTTTTTTGTGAAAAGGCTGAGCTAAAAGCAATTACTTTGTACCTTTTTGAGCATCTACAGATGATCTTTACCGGTCATGAATTTGTTGTGGATGATACTATCTTTGTAAAAGATATAACTCAAAAAACCTTTTTGTTTCTAAAGAACGATACTTACGCATTGATTCTCAACAACAATGAATTAAGAATTCCTCTTAAAATTCATCAAAATTGCGAATCTGATCAAGCATTTATCGAAAGTTGTGATGCAAACTCATTCCCAAGGAACCAATGGTTTTGTTTGGATTAACATTGTATTAAAATCAAAAACGCTCATGAATATTCTCGAGCGTTTTTCTTTATTGAAAAAGTTTAAGAAATTCGTAGGATGATTTTTATGAACTATGAACAATTCTCTCATACGATCAATGGCAAGGAAAAAAGCATTTTCCTGGTGAATATGACTCAAGAAGTTGAGCATTTTTTTTCGACGCTGGCACAAAGAGGAATTGCGAAGTATCTGAGACAAGGCAAGAGAATCGGGATTATTGTGGATAAAAAAGGATTTTCTAGTGGAATTATTTGTCGCGATTGCTGATTTGTGCCACAGTGTACGAAGTGTTCTGTCAGTATCAGTTATCATAAACTGGATAACGGGGATCAGGTATGACTCTGTCATATCTGTAAAACTCAGTATAATTTGCCCAAAACTTGTAATCACTGTCACTCAGAAAATATTAAATGATTTGGTATGGGAACTCAGAAAGTTCAAGAATATCTCATAAAAGAATTTGGCGCGAAATCGTTGATTATCGAATCTGAAAAAGCAAACTCTGTAAACAAAATCGAGAAAATTAAAGAAGAACTCAATCAGAATCCTATTTTGATATGAACATCACTTTTGACAACAGCTATCCCCTCCTATCCTCTTGATTTAGTCGTTTTTTTGAATGCAGATATGGGGCTTCA
>CAZUIS010000081.1:0-4324 GCA_964620295.1 uncultured Candidatus Peribacteria bacterium | reverse complement strand
AACCTGTTGGATTAGTAAATCCTGTTATGGTTATTGTTGGATTGGGATTAACAGTGGTAGTAATACCAGTTACAATACCCACACAACCTGCTTCACGAACTTCTGCAGAAACAATATCTCCATCAGCTAATGTAGTAGTTGTATAAACATTATTACCAGCACCACTCATCCAAGTACGAACCTCAATACCATTCAACAAGAAACGAATTTCTGTTGCTGTTGTTGTTACAGTAAAATCAACAGATTCATTAGCACAGATAGTATTATCTGCATCTGAGCTTATCATAGTTCCGGTTGGAGAACCTGGAGCTACAAGAGCTTGAGTAGCTGTATTAGAACAACCTAATGCTGTTGTACCAGTTACTGTATAAGTACCAGCACCTAAATTAATTGCTGTAGCTGTATTTTGTGGTGGGGTTGTATTCCAAGTATAAGTTCCACCAACACCAGCACCAGTTGCTGTTACGTTTCCATCATTAACACCACAACCTGTTGGATTAGTAAATCCTGTTATGGTTATTGTTGGATTGGGATTAACAGTAATAGTGATTTGTCCCATTACTATAGAGCTAACTAACAAGAATAACCCTATTAGTAAAAATTTTTGTGTTTTCATAATTATTAATTTTAATTTGTTTTCTTAATTAATACGTTCTCGAACAACCTCTATCATCAGTTACCGTAAAATGATAGGTAACTGTTGCTGCGGGTTGAACACTAAAAGTTGCTGTTGTAATACCACCAATACCAACCCCAGTAACTGGAGTTATCTAACGATACAGTATAAGGAGCAACTGTTCCTGTTGGAGTAACTACCAAAGAAACTTGATCACCAGCACATACACTAAGATTTGATGAAAAAGTAGCTGTCGGTAATGCATGCACCGTTTGTACAATTACCTCTGCTGTTTGATCAACAGCACCAAAACAATTACCATTAGTAACAATACATTTGAATCTTTTACCAACGATACTCGGATCAGATTTAACAGACAATACATGATTTATTGCAGAGTAATATGAACTACTCGCAAGATTAATCCAAGTACTTCCATTAAATTCCTGCCAAAGATAATTAAAACCATCTTGATAAGAAGTTGTAGCAAAATAAGTTAAATCAACATTTGGACAACTAACAATATCTTGCTGTACAGTTAATAATCCTGGGGCAGGATTGTTATTCCTAACCAAAGTTATTGTAGATGACGATGGTTGTGCAGGAGGTGTATTATCATTAAAATACACCGTAATTACGATTTGACTATACGTTGCAGGCATAGTCAAAGTAACAGTATTGCCAGCAGGACCATCAATACCTGGCACAAAACTTTGTGCAGGAATATCAGCGGTCAAAGCTTGATCAGCTGTCCAATATGTAGATGTTGCTCCAGCTGGTAATGTAGCCGTAATAGTTACTTGAACTCCTGAACGTATGTCAGCAGTTTTGTTTGTACAATCCTTGGATGGATATCCAGGAGCACTAATAGTCAAATTTTGACTAAATGCAGTTGTTGTTAACAAAACAAACAACCACAAAAAAAAGATTTTTGTTTTCATTGTATTATAGTTTAATTTGTTAATGTTCCACTTCTTCATAATGAAATAGAGAATTTATAACATCCTCATTTTTCATATAATATCTTATATGGATTAAAATATAAAAGTCAAGAGAAAGTATAAAAAAACATATAAAAAAATCTGACACAACTGGTCAGATTCTTTTTTTAATTTTTAATGAATATTTATTTAATAAATTTTGCAAATTCTTTAAAATATAATTCTAAATAATATTTTGCTACTGGAAGATATTCTTTTTGTTTCATATCCAATACCATATACAATACTCATAAAAAATCATTATATGTTTTTACAAGAGTTCCTATATCTTTATACATAGTTATTTTTGCATCAGCACCCAAATTTTGATAATTTTCAATTGAATAACTCGGATCTGTATATTTAATTATTTTTTTACTAATAGCAGATAATAAACGAGTATTTAAAGTCAATATTGTTTTCTTAATAAGACTATTTCTATATTTAGGTACATATAATTTTACTATAAATCCTTGTGGTTTATTTTCATAAAGAGTACTTTTTACTTTTACAGCTTCTAAAGATGCTTGAAATCATGTTTCTGTAGCTCAAGGTATAGTAGCAAGTATTGTTGATAAACTAACATATCAATTTCAAGAACATGCTTTTCCAACATTTCAAAAATAACAAACATATCCATCTTTTGGTTTATAAACACCATTAACGCAAACTAAATTTGAATCAGAACAAACAGGAGCTCATCCTGAACTCCCTCATACAACAGTTATTGTTCCTCAATTATTATTGGTAACATTTATAGTAAAAGAAGGTATTGATAAAGTTGAACTTATATTACCAGCTGAATCTTGACCAACCAAAGAACAGTTACTATACGTTCCATTTCATAATGTAAAACTTACTGTATTGTTTCCACTATTAGCTGTCAAAGAACATGATCAACAAGATCATAAACAACTTATTTTTACATTACCTTCACTACAAGTAAAAGGGAAATTTGCTGTATTAGAAGAAACAGAAACACTTCCTCATACCAATATAGGTGCTGTTGTATCACTACTAATAATAGAACATGTTGCCCCCTTAGCAATCAAAGAACTTCAACACATACAACCATCAGCATCAGCACAAATAGTTCCATTTAAACTAGTTCATGGTGTTCCATCTGCTGTTGGATCTATAGAACTAGAACATACTACTCCATGATTTATACTAACTCCATTACATAAACAAGTTCATCAAGGGTTATTACATACATCATTTGCTGATGGACTACAAATAAAACTTCAAAAAACACTTGGACAATCAGCTCCATAAACAACAACTCCAAAAAAATATCCAGCTCCTGCTAATATTCCAAGTAATAAAAGTTTAGATACGTTTTTCATAATATATTTTTTTACAATATAAACATATTTTTTATTTTTTTATCTTTTTACTATAAAATGTCAAGTCTTTTTTTATATTTTTTATCTTAAACAAAAAAAGCCGATTAAAGCTTTTATTTGTTTATTTAAAGTTTATTAAATAGTATATAAATTCTTATACTTCAATTATTTCTAATTTACTTTCTTCTTTTTGTTTTTTTGCTTTCGAACTTACAAAAAAGTTAGTCCAAGCCAAAACAACCAAAAAAGATCCTAATATTTTAACTAAATCTTGTATATAAATATATAATTCCGAATTATTTATCAAAACACTATCTCCTATTAAAACCAAAGAAATTCACATAACAAACAAACTTACTTTACTAATTTTCATATATATAGGATGTATAGCAAACAATACAAATAAATAAATTCCAACAACAACTAATACAATATAATATAATATATTAAATTCCAAAAATCATAAATGAACAATAACTTTTCCTGTAAAAAATAAATAAAGAAGATATCCAATAAAACTTCATGATATAATTCCAATAGAAATTCTTTTTAATAAATCTTTCATATCAAAACATAAAAAAATAAATCTATGTATACATAGGAATTTATTTATAGTTTTCAAGTCCTTATAAACTTTTTTAATTTTTTAACAAATCTATAATTTTAAATAATATAATTAAATAATTAAGAAAATTAAAAATAATAATAACATTAAAATATTAACAAAATGTTTATTTTTACAAAAACAGAATACAAAACTTATTTATTATAAAAAAAATAAAAAATAAAAAATGTTAAAAAGTTGAAAACATACACATAAAATGAAAAAAAATATATAATATATGTAAAAACAAAAACACAGGTGATATCTGTGTTTATTATATATAATAAGCTTATAAACTCTCAAAACAAATTGTGGAATTTTTATTGAAAAAGATTTACTACTAGTCTTATAACAGAATATGATAAAATAGATATTAAAATTCCTATCAAAGCCCCCATAAGTAATTTATTTGTTTTTTTCATTTTATCTGCGTCACCACTAGCTGTTATTAATTGTATACCACCCCAAACCAAAACAGCCATACAAATAAATCAAAGTCAAAACCACAAATATTGATTAACCATTTGAATAGTATCAAAAAATGTTGATTCATCTCAAGATATTTCTTCTGGTCATACAACAGCAATATCTATATTCCCTTGAGTACGAGGAAGTTCAACAGTAATTGCAAAAGTTTGTTGAAAAAAAGATAAAGAACTAATTAATCAAATCAAACTTATAAAAATATGTTTAAACATTATAATAAATACAAGATAAAATTTTATTCAACTGATACGCTTTCTTGAGTTCTAGTTCTATTAGTAGGTATTCTAGAATT
>CAZUIS010000080.1:1435-4374 GCA_964620295.1 uncultured Candidatus Peribacteria bacterium | reverse complement strand
AAAGAAGAAAAAGAAGAAAAGAAAGCGCCAGCAAAAAAACCAGCTGCAAAAAAAATAGAAAAAGAAGAAAAAGAAGAAAAGAAAGCGCCAGCAAAAAAACCAGCTGCAAAAAAAACATCAACAAAAAAAGCTAAAGCAGAATAGTTTTAACGAATTACGTTTTTAGTCATGGAGAAACTTATCAAAAAGATTCAAGATGTTTTTGAAAATAAATCCTTAAAAAGAAAAATTATATTTACATTGGCAATGCTAGCTTTATATAGATTGCTTGTGTTTATTCCAGTTCCTTTTGTTGATATAACAGCATTGATGAGTAAAACTATTGATGCAACATGATCAGGACTTGGATACTTTGTGATGCTTCTTTGATGAGCTTTGGATAGCTTTTCTATCATTGCGATAGGACTTGCTCCATATATCAATGCATCAATTATTATGCAACTTTTATGATCTGTTGTTCCTAAATTAGAGGAACTTACAGAACAAGGAGAAGCTGGACAACAAAAAATTCAACAATATACGAGATATCTTACGTTACCGTTAGCATTTGCTCAAGGTATTGGAATGGTATACTTCATCAACTATATGTTATGAGGAAATATTATTGCTACAACATTACCAAATATATTACTTTCAGCATTTGTTATGACTGTTTGAGCTATGGGATTAATGTGGATAGGAGAATTGATTACAGAAAAAGGTATTGGTAATTGAACATCTATTCTTATCTTCGCATCAATCGTTGCTTGAATAACTCAACAAGTGTATGGAGAAATTTCTTGAACTACAAATGTTTGGGGAGTAGTAGTATTTATGTTAGTTATTGTTTTATGATTAGTACTTCTTTCAATTTTCATTCTAAAATCAATTAAGGAAATACCTATTATTTATTCAAGAAGAGGGAAGGTTCAAGAATCATCATTTCTTCCTATTCCTATGAATCCGGTAGGTATGGTGCCTATTATCTTTTCTATAGCCTTTGTGTCATTTCCATATCTTCTTTCAAAATTGATTGTTCAATTTCAACCAATGAATGAAAAGCTTATGGCTATGGCAAATTGGATAGAAACAAATCTGAATATTTACACACAAAATCCTTGACCATTAGCGATATTATTCTATTTTGTTCTTATCGTGGTATTTACATTCTTCTATACACTTATTGTATTCTCTCCTGATAAAATCAGTGATAATGTACAAAAGAGAGGTGGATTTATTCCAGGAATTAGACCAGGAAAAGAAACAGCAAAATATATTAATAGTATACTAATGCATCTTTGTCTTTGGTGAGGAATTGGTTTAGCATTGATTGGTATTTATAGTTACGTATGGACATATAGAAATGTTAATGCAAAAATATGATGCGAGTGATTTAGACAAAATATCTCAAAATATTAACAAATTATAAAATCATAGTTACAAAAAAGATGACGTTTAAACGTCATCTTTTTTGTAATCAGTCATTATGAACCAGTTTAGACTGTTGTGTATTATTTATAACTAATTATTCTCATTCTTAAATAACCAATATGAATATATCATAGGAACAAGAACAATAGTCAGTATTGTAATAAGAAAGGTTGTCGCAATATATTTTTGAATAAATGCCTGTGCTAAAAATAGTATTCAGGCAGCTACCCAAAGCCATCAACTTAATCTATGTGTTTTTTTCCAAATATCTTCATTTACTATTGTTCGTGGTGTTTTTATTCCAACAAAGAAGTTATGTTTTATTTTACTCATATAATTCCCCATTAAAACAAACATAGCCCCCAAACCAAACAACAAAAAAGTATTAATAGAATATGTTGGATAGAGGATGACAAGCAGGCTGACAAAATGGATATATGTCATAAATCCAATAATAATAAATTGGATAATCTCCCAGGTTTTTCAGAATTTTTCATAATTGGCTTTTTTTGGATCTATTTTTGGTAAAAATCGAAACAAAACTATCATTGCTAGTACAATAAGCGGTATGCCCAAAATAGCACCCATTTTTGTTCAGTAGCCATCGACTTGACCTTGGAAGTTTCGATGTCTTGGAGTTGGTTCTGGAAGTTTGTCATAGACTGTTCGTCCTGTTAAAAGCATTGCGACTACGAGTCAAAGTTTAACTCATAAAAGAGTGAGATTGTTTTTACTTGTCATTGCGTTTATGATACAAAGATAAAAAGTAGTTCATAACATCTTCAAACACACTGGTATTGAGAGAATAAAAGACAAATTGTCCTTTCCTTTCATCACTTACCAGATCTGCCTTTTTGAGGACAGAAAGATGGTGAGAAAGTGCTTCTTGAGTAATAGAAAAATGTTCTTGAAGTTCTTTAACCGACATATCTTTTGTTTTCAATAGTTCCAAGATCTGTCTTCTATTGGGATCAGATAATGCTTTGAAGAGATTATTCATAAAACATATAAAGATATAAACAATTGTTTATATATTGAAAAAAAGAGAAAATTCAAGAGGAATAGAGATTGTTTTTTCCTTTCTTTTCCCTAAAATCATACAACTAATTATATCTTTATGAGATTAAATCCGTTGAGCAATAAAAAGAACAAATAAAAGAAGAAAACATCAATAAATCAATATCATACGTAGTCAAAGCAGGAATTCAATACGCCATTGACATAAAAATTAAACAACAATATTGCTTTGATGATAGATGGTTTTTATTTGTTTTTTATTGCGAAATAATTTCCTTTATAAATGTAATACTTATAATTATGAAATCACTCAAATGAATTACAATAGAAAAAATAGGATACTGAGGAATTGGACTTGCCAGAATGTCAGATGGCAAGAGAATTTTGATAAAATGATGAGCTTTGCCAGGAAGTGTAGTAGACCTCAAAATTGTAAAACAAAAAAAAGACTACATAGAAGCTCATATCACTGATATCAAAAGCTATGATAGAAATATTATTGATGCAGAGCC
>CAZUIS010000080.1:0-1397 GCA_964620295.1 uncultured Candidatus Peribacteria bacterium | reverse complement strand
TCTCGTCTCTCGAAGTAAAAGAACTTACTGACCAAGAAAAAACAACGATCGGATGTGGAGGATGTAAACGACAAATGATGAGCTATCCAAATCAACTCAATCTCAAACAACAAATTATCGAAGATGCGTTTACTAAAATAAAAAAACTAATCCCAGAATTAACAATTCTCCCTATACTTTGATCACCTCAAGAAAAAAACTATAGAAATAAAATTGAATTCAGCTTTGGAAAATATGTAGTTAAACAAAATGATGAACTAAAATTTCTTTCCAATCGAAGCTTGGGATTTCATAAACAAGGAGAATTTAGTAAAATTGTGAACATTCACGAATGTGGTCTTGTGTCTGATAAGGCAAATAAACTCTACACATATCTCAAAAACCTCTTATATGCTTCAGGATTGCCAGTCTATGATCAGAAAACACACAGAGGATTTTTTCGTCATCTCGTTATTAGAGAAGGAATAAATACAGATCAAATGCTTATTAATTTAGTAGTTTCTGATCAATTTCTGGTTGCGGAAGATAAAAAAGAATTTTGGGAAACACTACTTACGCAAATTCAAAACGATGAATATATCAAACAAACGGTGACGACTTTTGTCGTGACGTACAATAATGGATTAGCGGATATTACCCGTAGTCCAGAAAGTGAAACAAAGATTATAATGGGGGAATGAGTAATTTACGATAAATTGATTTTCCAACAAGACAATAATTCTGAAGAAAATCAACAAAACAATACAGTCGAAGTAAGTTTTAGAATTTCGCCGTTCTCATTTTTCCAAACAAATACGTTGGGAGCACAAATACTCTTCCAAACCGCAGCAAAAATGACAGGATATACCAAAGGGACAATCTTAGATTTATATTGTGGGACAGGAAGTATTGGAATCAGTTTTCTCAAACTAGGAATGGGAAATAAATTGGTGGGAATAGAAATAGTAGAAGAAGCAATTGTCGATGCATGGCATAATGCCAAGATAAGTCTGGGGGATCAAGAAGTATTCTTTGCAGCTACTCCCGCAGAGAAAGCGTTTACGACAGTACCAGAAATCACGGAGAAGCTGGCAGACGTATGACTAGTCGTCGTTGATCCCCCAAGAGACGGACTTCACAAAAACGTCATCACTACACTTGGAGGTCTCAAAAAAGAACATGATTTCAAACTCTTATATATTTCGTGTAATCCGGTAACTATGGCAAGAGATATTGAGTTATTATTGGAGCAAGGATTCTCACTCAAACAAATCCAACCGGTCGACATGTTCCCTCAAACGCATCATATCGAGACTATTGGGGTATTGGGGTAAATTGAATTGATTTTGTTCTTTAAATCCTTACACCCATCAACGCATTTTATTCTGTAAACAAAAAAGATGAAAAAATATCTTTTG
>CAZUIS010000079.1:0-4375 GCA_964620295.1 uncultured Candidatus Peribacteria bacterium | reverse complement strand
CATCTGAAATTGCTTGTCTTATAGATATGGACAGTATCGTTGTGACACAAATGAGTGATTATGTTGCTCTTTTAAAAAACGGATGAATACTTGATGAACACAGTGATTATGACAAAGCACTGAATATAGAAAAACAATCTTTTGCAAAAAGTTTATATTTGTTGTCACAACCAAATGGTAATTGGGATGATTTACCAGATGATCATAGGCAAATTTATATAGTTAAATGGAATAATTTATCTAAAGAAGAGAAAGATAAAAAGGTATCTGAAAGAATTATTTCTATTATTAAAAATAATTTCAATTCATCAGTTATAGATTATGCAGGTCAACCAGCGAAAGTAACAGAGATCATTAAACAACAAAGAGAAGGCTTTGAAAAGAGTATTTCTCGTATGAATATCTCTGAAGAAAAAAAATCAGAATTATTACAAGAAATTAATAAAATATCTGAAAATAGTAATAAACAATTATATCAATCAGCTCAAAAATATTGATTTATAGAAGATCTACGCCAAGTTCGATGAGAAGAATATTTCTATACAATACAAAAAAATATTGTTGATTCTCAAAATCAAGAGATTCAAAAATATAGTCAATATCCGACATCAAAATCAATACAAACAAAATTAAGATCAAATTTAGAAAATATAGATGAATTAAATACTGTTGTAGATAAAACCAAACTCCAATGAAATTTAACAAACGAAACCTATAAGAAACTTCTTGGTGATGGAAATCAAAATCAAGAAAATCCTTCCACGAAAGAATTAAATTTGAATGAAAACGAAAAGAAGAAACAAAATTTGTTGTTGGCGACAGCAAATGAGACAATAAAAAATGAATTTATAGATAGGTTGCAATATTTTCTTATAAATATTTTAAATGTACAAATAAGTGAATGAGAAAAAGAAAATATATTAAAAAATCTAAAAATGGATGATGATAAACAAGAGAATAAAACATCCAAAAAAATTACTATAAAATGAATTTTTAATGATACAAATTTGGCTTTTGATTATGATATAGAAAGCTGAGTTTTAAATACAAATAGCTTGTTGTCGGTGCAAAAACGTACGGATAATATTTCATTTAATACTATAGAAAAATTAAAAAATATTAAATGACCAGTATTGTGAGAGTATAAATCAGTTGTAGAAAATATAAATTATTCGAATATTTTGAATAAAACGTCTTGAAATGTAGAAATGTTTTGAGAAGATATAAAAAATCAAATATTTAAGGAATATCCAAGATTTTCTCAATCTTCAGAATCTGCTCAAGAGATTCAAAAAAGAGTTTTAGAAAATGTTGTAGCTCAAGAAATCTTTGATATGATGTGAGTCTCTGGAAAAATGTTTTTAAATAAGTGAACAATAGATTGATCAAAAAAAGAATATAAACAATTTTCTCTTATCGCAAGAACACTGTCATCTTACGATGTAAATGAGTTAAATGATTTCAGAAATGTAACAAAATTTATGGGAGATTTTTATCAAAAAATAGAACAAATTGAAAATAGTCAAAATGTAATAGAAAACAAATTAATATGACTTGCTGGCAAAGTTTTTCCAAGATATAAAAAAACAAAAGAATATGTCCAGAAACTTTTTGTTGATAAAGAAAGAAATAAATATAATTCTAATTATACTTGAGAACAATTTTATGCATTTTTTTCTTCGTTTTCTACATGACTAGAGAGGGTGAGCGAAGATTGAAAAAAAATTATAGATCCTATTAAATTAGAAATGTTCCAAAACGACTTAGAACAAAAAGCACAACAAGAAAATAGTAAAACTTGAGACTATATGAATTCTCTGGAAAGAAACATTGAAACAGCATATTTGGATCAAGATTTTGAAAATAATCTTGAGGAATTAAACAAAAACACTAATCAAAATTTAGTATAATTTCCCTTTTCTTCCATTGCTTTTTTCTAGTAAAAAATTACACTCAAAGTGACTAATTTTTACGTTCACAAAAATACTATGCAAATTTGATTAGTAGGTTCTACCAATGTAGGAAAATCAACATTATTTAATAGGTTGATTAATCAGTTCAGAGCTATTGTAACTGATATTCCTGGTACCACAACAGATATTTTATATCATACCGCTTCACTTGATGATCTTGGTGAGGTGGTTTTTGCCGATAGTCCAGGACTTTTGGAATTCAACGAAGAACGACCGTTTATTCAAAAAATTATCGATGAATCAGATATTATCTTATTTGTGGTTGATGACGTAGTTGGAATAACAGCCAAAGAACAACATATTTTCGAATATATTCAAAAACAACACAAAAAAAATCAGACTATTTTGATTGTAAATAAATTGGATAAAAAACGAAAAGAATCTGAAACAGAGATTGCATTGTCCGACTATTATTCATTGGGATTTGATGATGTGGTAGGAATCAGTGCCAAGACCAAAAGAAACCTCCCAGAATTGCAGGACTTGCTCATCAAAAAGAAATATTTTCTCGAAGAACAATATAAAACGATATATCCTGACGAGCAACCAGAAAAATCCATCAACATGGTTGATAAAGGAATTCCTATTGCAATTCTTGGAAAACCAAATGCAGGGAAATCGACATTACTCAATACTTTGGTCGGAAAACAACTTTCCAAAGTGGAAAATATTCCTGGAACGACTCGTGATTACGTGATGGGATCTTTTGTAATGAACAAAAAAACCTATACGATTTACGATACTGCGGGAATCAAAAAACAAACAACTATGCACGTTATCGAAAAAATCGCGTACCAAAAAACTATGGATATGCTGGAATATGTGAGACCTGTTGTCATTTTTGTGATCGATGCAACACAAGGAGTAAGTCATAGAGATATGACGCTTTTGGAAGAGATTAATCGTCTCGCATTACCTATTATTTTTGCGCTAAATAAATCTGATCTTCTCACCAAGAAAGGGATGGAAACTATGATCAAAGCCACTCAACGTATGATGGATTTTGCTAAATATATTCCTATTTTACCAATTTCTGCGTTGACAGGAGAAGGAACAAAAGAATTTTTCAAATTCGTTCATGCACTTCGTAAAGAATCAGAAAAAAGAATTAGTACAACAGAACTCAATAAAATTATTTCTACAGAATATTTTCAAAGACCACCAAGATTTCCAAAAAACAAGATGTGTAAAATTATGTATATGACCCAAGTTGATATTAATGCCCCAACATTTCTTGCCTTTGTAAACCACAAAACCAGAGCAAATTTTTCTTTCAAAAAATGGATAGAAAATACCCTGAGAAAATATTTTGGGTTCGTTGGAGTGCCATTAGTTATTAGATTTAAAGATCGTAAGGAAGGCAATGAAGACCGTTCAGCGCCAGGTGAATCAATCGAAACATTAGAAAAGATTAAGCAAAAAAGAACCGAAGAAATTACCAGAAATGCCAAAAAAGTTTTGATAAAGAGAAAAAGAAAACAGGCAAAATAATTTTATTTAGAAATTGATATATGAGAATATTTAGGTGTATATTTTCTTTTTTGTGATTATTATCTTTTTGGATAGTCATCTTTTTCTTTCTCCCGGTGATAATATATTTGATTTGTCGAGGTCCTGGAATTATTAAAATTATTGAATTTTCTATAACCATGTGATCTTCTTTTTCTTTATTAGCAAGAATATATGAATCGATAGATTATTTTAATTATGTATTTTGGATTCAGATAATAATTCTGATTCTCTTACTCTGTATTTATTTTGTAAAACGTTATTATCGTCGTCGATTGGTTATTAGTATATTTACAATTGTGGTCGGTTCTGTTTTGATTGTTATTCCATTATTAAAGGGTCATGATGAGTTATTAACGTATGTTATGGTGCCACATACGGAGAATATAGACTATTTATTTAGCATTTCTTGATATCAAAAAGATATTTCTTTAGATCAAAATGCATATTATCGTCAAAATAAATGGCTCGATACATATTCATGAGTTATCAAAGGTATGTCTTGAGATGTTAATAAGATGAAAGAAGAATTACGTGAAATAATAGGTCTTCCTTATAGTAAAACACTCTATAATGATCCTGCGTTACCGCCAATGTCATGGAATGGGGAAGAGCGGACATCGTATATTTGGCAACAGTGAGACAAAGAAATGCAATATCTTTGGTATTTATTTGTTCGTCAGAGAATTGAAAGTTTTGGCTCTTTGACAGAGGTTATTTTAAGTAATATTGCACAAAATAATATTCTTTTGAGACGAGAAAAAGATCTTTCTCTTATGTCTTATCAAGATAAAGAGAACATAAAAAAGATACTAACTCCTTATGATATCAGTACTATTTATAAAAATACCTTGATAAAAGAATATCATTTGGTAAAATTTTACACGGTCGAT
>CAZUIS010000078.1:0-4397 GCA_964620295.1 uncultured Candidatus Peribacteria bacterium | reverse complement strand
GTTCTGCAATAGCAGTTTTTCCTACTCCAGGATCTCAAATAAGAACTGGGTTATTTTTGGTTCTGCGGGAAAGAATTTGGATTGCACGTTTGGATTCTTCATCCCTTCCGATCACGGGATCAAGTTTTCCCTCCTCTGCTAATTTAGTGATATCTTTTCCATATTTTCCTAGAGCATCTAGAGTCACTTCAGGGTCTTGTGATTGGATGGTTTGTCCTTTTCTCATCTCTTCAATTATTTTTTTTACTCAATCATACACAATAGATTCTGATTCTAATATTTTTTTCACTTCACTATTTCACGCAAGGATTGCTAACAACAAATGTTCTGTCGTCACGTAACTATCCCCCATTTTTGCCATCAAAGATTCTGCTTCGAGAAAAACTTTATTGAGATCTTGAGAAACCCCAATTTGATAATTTCCTTCGACCGTAGAAACGCTTGCGAATTTTGATTGTACCAATCCTTTGATAGTATCAGATTGTTTTCCTAATTTTTTGAAAATCATAGGAACAAATCCGTCCTTTTGATCGATCATTGCCAAGAAAAGATGGACAACATCAATTTGATTATGTTTGCTTCTCAATGCAAGATCATGTGCTTCTTGTACAGCCTCCGCTGCTTTGATAGTAAATTTATTAAAATTTGGCATGGGTTAATTTTACAAAGTAAAATTAGTTGTAAATGTTTAATGCTAAGTTTTAAATATATAGAACCAACTATAATTTACCATTTATCATTTAAAATCTAGCACTTATCAACAAACGGTGCTATTATATAAAATTTTTTGAGAATTTCAAGTTTTTTTCTACTTTTATTTTTTTAGTTATCTATTGTTTTTTCTAGCGATATAAGTACAATCTGATGGAGATATATACCATCATAATAGCAATTGTTTTTATATAAAGAATCATAATGAGCCATAAGATTTCTATCAGATTTTATAATGACAAAGAAGTCAGAGCTATTTGGGATGAAGAAAACTCCAAATGGTGGTTTTCTGTGATTGATGTAGTGGGTATTCTCAATGAGGAGAACAATTATACCAAAGTCCGTAACTACTGGAAATATCTCAAAGCAAAGCTCAAAAAAGAAAATAATGAGTTGGTTAGTATCACTCACCAACTGAAATTATTGGCAGCAGATTGAAAAAAATATACTACTGACGTACTTGATTATATGTACATAAATCATAAATTCAGCTAGATTCTACAATATCACTTATCAGAGCATCCACGACCCAATATATATCAACCGTTTATCGTAGCAGCAGACATAGATGAAATATCATATAAAATATTTGTGTATTATATCAGTAAGGAAGTATGTTTTTTTTATTTATAATTTTAGATCATTATATAGATGATACAGGAAAATATCGTAAAATTAGAAAAAATTATTGCAAAAACCGAAAGCAATTGACGGACAGAAGAATATATGGTATTTTTTTTTGTATTAATCAGAAAAATCATAGAAGAATATATTGAATATAATAAATTTGAAAACGACAAGAAAAAAATAAATCAAAAAACACAAGAAAATCAATATAATTATTTTCTTTATGGACAACATACTCGATTAGATTCTAAAACAAAAAATATATTTAATAATATTGAAAAAACAGAATATATTAATGTAAAATTTTTTTCAGATTGTTTTCTTCACATAATGAAAGACAAAGGTATTAACCATCATCTAACTTCTTTTATTAAAAGTATTGATACAAAAAACATATGATCAATAAATTCAAAGATCAAACTTTTTTATTCCAATTTTTGGGATGATTTATTTAGTCTTTTATCAAAAATAAATATTAAAAATATCAAAAATATTTCTAAAAATAATTTTCGAGAAATATATTTTAAAACAATCAAGAATTTACCAATATTATTACCTATAGAAGAAATATCCAAAAAAAATAATGACGAAATAATATGATTTATATATGGTGATAGTTGGAACCATGCAAGATGAGATTCAGATATAAAAGAATGTTTTTGTTTAATCCAAAAAGATTGAAACAGATATGAATTAATATAAATTATTTGCATAGACAATATATACAACAATACTCACATACTCTGCTCTTTACATCGCAATCGGAACGATTATACAACAGACTTTATTGTATATCTAATATGTTCCAAATATTGATAACATCTTTTACCCTCTTATTCTCTTCATATGTGATTAAATAATCTCACTAAAGAAATCAACCCTCAGCAACCAACACAGAAAACAACGACGTTATTCAAAGGAAGAATTATAGAGGTTATCCAAAAAGAAATAGATGGACGTACTTTTGAAATTGCGAGAAGATCTCCAGGAGTCAGATTGATTATTAAAGATTGAAAAAAAATATTGCTTACCAAAGAATATAGGCATGAACATAATGCTTATGATTATAGATTACCCGGAGGGAAAGTGTTCGATAGCTTGGATGAATATAATGAAAAGATGGAAAATAATGAAGACCTAGAAACTTATGCGGGAAAAGCTGCCAAAAATGAAGCAAAACAAGAAGCTTGAGTACTTCCACAATCACTTCAACTCCTTTCTGTGAACAAAGCTTGAGCAACTATAGAGCGAGATCTTTATTATTTTTTGGTGGAGAAATTCGAAGTGAATACATGAGGTCAAGAATTGGAAGAATGAGAAAATATAACAACCGAATGGAAAACATTTGAAGAAGTACAACAGCTCTGTTTAGATTGATCTATAAAAGAAGATAGAAGTGTTTGAATGCTGTTAAAATTTCTTTTGAATCAGTAATACAAGAAAATCCTGCTCAAATAAGCAGGATTTTAATTTTTATAAGGGAATATCGATTTTAATTGATACTCCTCCTTCGGCAATAGCAACGTGTTTTATGCTTAACTGGAAAACTATCTCTATAAACTCAGGATCATCCCAATTTCCAATCAAGTCTTTATTCAAATACTTGAGTGTGGCCGTATTCCATTTGTCTGGAACAGGTACATTGGTTGAGAGTTTAACCACAACTTTTCTTTCATGAAGATCTTGTTGTTCAATAGATACTTGCACTTTCTTTAATTGTTCAGGTAAGTCATCAAATGAAAAAGCTTTTTGGATATATCCAATATCCCTAAGATCGATTAAAAAATCCCTATCTAAGTTACATTCTCCGACATAAACTTTGTCATGATCTAATTTTAAGGTAATTCGTTTACTCATATTATTTGGCTTTTGTTTTTCCTATTCCTTATAAGAAAATCCTTGGAAAAATCAATTCTACTTCACAATTACTTTTTCATTCATAAACACTTTCAACCCGTGTTCTGATAATTCTTTTCCATATCCGGTATTTTTGATACCTCCGTATGGCAAGAAAGCGTAGCTAGTAACTACTTTATCAATAAACGCATTACTTACTTCAACATTCTGTGCGATATATTCTTTATCGTGTTGATTATCTCAGAATATTGAGCATCAAAGTCCGTAAATACTTTGGTTTGCTAGACGGATAACATCATCCACATCTTTGGCTTTGATGATCGGAGCAACTGGTCCGAAGACTTCTTCATCGAAAACTTTCATACCTGGGACTACGTCTTTGAGGACCGTTGGCAAGTAGAAATTTGGTCCGAAGGCTGATCATGGTTGTCCGCCTGTCAAAAGAACTGCTCATTTTGAGATACTTTGTTGTACCTGAGCATCGATATCTTTGACAGCGGAAGCTTTTGCCAACGGTCCGATATCTGTTGCCTCGTTCATCGGATCACCGAGTTTCAACTGTTCAACGGCTGCAGTGAATTTCTCGCAAAATGTATCGTACATCGATTCGATGACAATAAATCTTTTTGATGAATTACATTTTTGACCGTAGTTTGAAAATCTGCCTTTTATTGCTTGTTTAACAATAGCATCTATATCGTTAGTTTCCAATACGATAAATGGATCGTTTCCTCCGAGTTCAAGAACTGAAGGTTTGAGATATTTTCCAGAAAGAGATCAAATCTGTCTACCAACTGCATCAGAACCGGTAACATTAGCACCGACAACCAATGGATGTGCAATTATTTTTTCCGTAAAATCATGTGGAAGAAAAAGATTTGTATAGACTCCTTTTGGGAATCCAGCTTGATCAAAAAGTTGTTCCAATTTTTCAGCTATTTGAGGGACATTGGAAGCGTGTTTCATTAGCACAACATTCCCTGCCATAATATTTGGGATCGCGCTTCTCAATACCTGATTAAATGGATAATTCCATGGCATCACGGAGAATATCACTCCTTTTGGTTGATAAACAATTTCACCTTTGAGACCATCTTGATCAAAGGGTTTTGAAGCTAATAAGCTTTCTGCGTGTTCTGCAAAATACGTAATATTTGAAGCTGATTTTGTCACGTCTCCTTTTGCATCTTTGTAGAGCATAC
>CAZUIS010000077.1:4137-4422 GCA_964620295.1 uncultured Candidatus Peribacteria bacterium | reverse complement strand
GTGGATCAAATTATTGTACTGCTTGAGTATGTAGTAGCTCATGATCACCATCTGTAAATGCTTGTTGTTCATGTAATATTACAGCTCAATGTCCAGTTGGTTACAGTTGTATTTGATGATTCTGTGAAAACAACGACACTTCAGAACCAAGGTGTTTAAATGATCTAACTGATCCTGGTCCTGGTTATTGTTGAGATGGTTTATGTAATATTACGACAGATGAACCTGAATTTTGTCCAACAGATTGTTGATTAAATCCTGGAAAAATATTGATTCCTTAAGAAA
>CAZUIS010000077.1:2472-4127 GCA_964620295.1 uncultured Candidatus Peribacteria bacterium | reverse complement strand
AACCGAGCAATTGCTCGGTTTTTTTCTTGATTGTAAATGATGAATAACTATCCTAAATATGATATTTATTTTCCCATTATTTTTTCTATGATTAAAAAAAATATATTCTGATTTATTATTGTTGTAATAGGATTTTTCTCATCTACTTTTGCTTACAAAGAATTGATTATCCAAAATATCGATAAAAAACCAGTAAGAGTTATTAAAGTTGTTCTGGATGGACAACATTTTGTTGTTTCTTCAGTAGCAGAAGATGGTGGGGCAACACTTCAAGAACTTACCAAAAAGGTTGGTTGAGATACTGCAGTCAATGGAACATTTTTTTGTCCTGATGATTATAGTTCCTGTGGGGGAGTTACTCATACCAATTCAGAAAGGATTTATTTGTGAGATGGTAAATCTTGGAGTAGGCATCGACCTGATACAAGTATCAGAATGGTATTTGGATTTAACAAGGAATGATCTCCATTGTTTGTCCAAAATAATTTAGGAAATATGCATGATCTGTGATTGTGGCTCAAGCCAGATCAAAAAACACTAGAATCACTCCAGTTTGGTATAGGTTGATTCCCTACATTTCTTTTGGAAGGAAATGATGTGGTAGAATGATATATTAATTATTTGGATACCAAGATGAAAACCGCAGGAAACAAAACATTTATTTGCTCAACAAAGGACGGATCAACAATATATATGTGAGTTGTAGGATGAATAAATATTCCCCAAATGCCGGCTTTCCTCAAAAAAAACTTTGATTGTCGAAATGCTCTCAATCTTGATGCAGGAAATAGTATAGGTATGATCTATTCTGGTTTTATTTTGGATCAATGACCGAGAACAAGAATTATGGATGCTTTTGTTGTTTTGGATAAAGAACAATATATCAAACTTACAGGAATAACTCCATCGTATAAAACTGCTTATGATCCTTGAGACGTGTATACACTTACCCAAGAAGATCAACAAAAAGTTAAAACCATTTACAATGTATTACAGCCCTTTATTATCAAAAATTGATCAAAACAAAAACGAAGTTTTATTTCGTTGCTTCGCTCGGCAGTTACTGCTCCAAAAATAATAGCAGATCCACAAAAACAAGCAATTATCAAAGATTTGCTTTGGAGATTATTCGTTATTTGAGAATTATAAAAAAAACTCCGGTTTGTCATTCCCGCTTTGTCAGTTGCAGCGGGAATCTAACCGGAGTTTTTTATTTATCTAATTTCAATAGTATAACCTGTAAGTTGTCCAGCTAACTTCACGTTAGAAGCTCATTTACCAATAGCTAACGGTTTTTGAGATTCATCCATAGTAACAATAGCTTTCTTATCTTTGATTTCTACATTATCTACATGAGCTGGTTTAAGACAATTTTTGATCATTTGCTTACTATCTCCATTTTCTTCTACGAAATCAATTTTTTCTCCATCAAGAAGTGACAATACGGTGTTGATTCTATCTCACTTACTTCCTACCATAACTCCAACAGGATCTATTTTTTCATCATTTGATGAAACCACTATTTTTGTTTTTAATCCTGGGATTCTCGCCATTTTTTCTATTTTAACTGATCATTCTTCCAATTCTGGTACGATTTTTCTAAGAATAGCTTCAATATATTCTGCGCTTGTTTGAGTGATTTCAAGAATAATTCC
>CAZUIS010000077.1:0-2448 GCA_964620295.1 uncultured Candidatus Peribacteria bacterium | reverse complement strand
ACCAAGAACTACTGCTGTTCCTTCAATATCTAGGATTACACTGTCCGCATGTACTCTGATAACTCTTGCTTTGAGAAGCTCTCCTTGTTTGTTTTGGAATTTTTCATAAAATCTTTCTCTTTCGATATTTTTGAGATTCTGTTTGATTGTTTGAGCAGCAGCTTGAGAAGCAATTCTAGAAAGTTCGAGTTTTTCCGGTGTTACATTGATCAAAATTTGTTCTCCTGTTTCTACATCTTTTCTGATTTTTTTTGCTTCTTTCAAAGAGATTTGAACTTCATCATCTTCTATTTCACTTTCTTTTTCTACAACAATCAATTCTTTGTAAATAGTAACAGTTCCATCATTTTCAATATTTACAATAATTTGTGATTTTTTGTATTCAGGAAAATCTTTTTTGAAACCAGATTTGATGCCAAGTTTTACGATTTCTAATACGCTATACGGATCAAATTTATAATCATCTACAAGTTGCATAATAGCTGCTTGGATACTTTTACCATCTAATCTCATGGTTTTTTGTTTAGGTATAAAAAAATAAGGATAAGCTTATCCTTATACTGTGATGATAGATATTTCAACTATCTTTTCAATAGATTTTAGCGAGATTAGATGTACTTCCAATTGAAAAACTCTATCAAATCCCTAAGACCTAAGAGGTAAAATTTAAAATTTAGCATTTAACATTTAACATTATACTACCTATGACTACTCGAAAAGAAATTGCAGATAAAATGTACCCAAATACAACTGAAACAATCCAAGATCTCGAAAAGAAATATCCGCCAAGATCAAATCCTATTTGTTCACGTTTTGCACCGAGTCCGACAGGCTTTTTACATATTTGAGGAGTTTTTGCTTCATTAGTTGAACAAAGGTTTGCTAAACAACATGGAGGAACTTTCCTTTTGAGGATAGAAGATACTGATCAAAAGAGAGAAATACCAGGAGCTGTCGATCTTATTATTGATGGACTTAAATTTTTTGGTATTGAAATAGATGAATGACCAATAGGAGAAGAAAATATAGATGTTGGAAACTATGGTCCTTACACCCAATCACAAAGAAAACACATCTATCAAATTTTTGCAAAAACACTTATTGAAAAATGATTAGCATATCCTTGTTGGATGTCAGAATCAGAATTAGAAACAATTAGAACCCAACAAACAGCACTCAAAGTAACTCCAGGAATTTACGGAAATTATTCGTTCTGGAGAAATAAGTCCCCAGAAGAAATTATGCAAAAGTTAGAAGAAGATCAGAATTTTGTATTAAGATTTCGTTCTCATGGAGATTTGAGTCAAAGATGTCTTTTTGATGACGTGATCAAAGGAAAAATCAATATGATAGATAATTATAATGATATTGTCCTCATTAAATCAGATGGATTGCCAACCTATCATTTGGCACATATTGTTGATGATTATCTGATGAGAACTTCCCATGTGATTAGAGGAGAGGAGCGGCTTACTTCGGTTCCACTTCATATTCAACTTTTTAAAGCATTTGAATTGCCTCATCCACAGTATTGCCATACAGCTTCATTACTTAAATTAGATGAAGAGGGAAATAAAAGAAAACTTTCCAAAAGAAAAGATCCAGAAGCAGATATTGCGTACTTTTTCGAAAGTTGATATGCTCCAGAAGGAATTATCGATTATCTCTTAACTATTGTAGATCCAGCGTATGAAGAACGACAAAAAGCTAATCCAGACAAAAGTTATCTCAATTTTGAAATTAAAATTGATCATATGAATACCTCAGGAGCCTTGTTTGACCTAGTAAAACTCCAAAGTATGAATAACGCATATCTTTCCAAAATTTCAACAGAGGAATTATATAATCAAAGTCTTGTTTGGGCAAAAAAATATAGACCATATCTTGCTGATCTAATGCAAGAAAATCCCGATTATACCAAGGCAGCTTTGAATATCGAAAGACACACCGAAAAAGATCCAAAGAGGTTTACAACATTTCAAGATGTAGAAAGTCAGATTCTTTTCTTTTATGATAAAGAATGGGAAAAACTCCTTGTAAATAAGCCAGTTTTACCAGAAATGTGTACAGCTGACCGTATGAATGCTTTTATTGAAGAATACAAACAACAAATAAATCTGGATATGTCATTAGAGGATTGGTTTACTCAACTTAAGGAAATTGGAAAACATCACGGATTTGCTTGAAATAATGCAGAGTTCAAAGAAGGAGGATTTGTAGGGAAGGTCGGGGATCTTGCCATGTTTATGAGAATCCAGCTTTGCGCTACTGCAAAGACCCCCGACCTGTACTCAGTTATGAAAGTTTTGGGGAAAGAAAGGGTGATTGAAAGATTAGGAAGAATGTAAAAATTTTTAAATAAAATGAATTTCTAACTATTACAGATCCCAAAAATCTTAACTAAATAGGTGAGCGCTTAAATTTTTAGGTAAAGAAAATACATGGAGT
>CAZUIS010000076.1:0-4444 GCA_964620295.1 uncultured Candidatus Peribacteria bacterium | reverse complement strand
AATTAACGATATAAAAGAAATGATGAGAGTTGAAGAAGAGTATGCAACAAAATCAAGAAGATATTGAATAACAGAAAAACTTAAAGATATAGTTGAATGAAATTTTAACTCATAATTCATTTTTAAATGATATTACAAAAACTTATTCTAGAAAATTTCAAGTCTTTTAGACAAGAAACAATTATAGACTTATCAATAAAAAATAAGGAAAAAAATATAATTTTAATATGAGGAAAAAACTGATCAGGTAAAACATCAATACTTGAGGCAATTAACATACTTTTTTATTGAATTGAAAACAAAAATATAATTAGTTATATAAATGATATAGCAATAACGAAAGGCTTTGCTGAGTGTAAAATATGATTAGAATATGAAGATGATGACAAAAGCAATATCAAAATAGTTAGAGAACGATATGTAAAATGAGACTATAATAACGATGAAACAAATATAAAACCCACAATGATACAATCAGATTTCAAAGCACGAAAAAATAATCAAGAACGAAACATCGACGAAAATTTATGGAGAGAGGAAATAGAGGTAAAGATACCCAAATGAGTATCACAATTTTTCTTCTTTGATTGAGAAAAAATAAAAGAAATGGCATCGGACGAAACACCAAATTTATTAAAAGATTCTATTGAAAAAATTATTTGACTTGAAAAAGTTAATACTTTAATATCAGATCTAGAAAACACTAAAAAATCAATAATAAATTCAACACCAAATAACATAAAAGATGAACAAATAGAAAATAAGAAACTACAAATTCAAATGACAGAGAATAAATTAAAAATAATACAAGAAGATTTAGATGATATAAATAACGAAATATCTATCACAGAGAACGAAATAAAACAAAAAGAAGACAGATACACATTACTTTTTTGACATTGATCCTATGAGTCTGAAAAAATACAGGAATTTGACGACAAACTAATATGATTAAAAACAGAACTTGCTTGAATAGAAGTAAAAATAAAGGATTTTTTAAGTGAACAATTACCATTTTCTTTAATGGGACCATTTTTTGAAAAAGTAGATAGAAATTTAAAAAAAGCTAAAAACTATAGAGAATACAAAGCAAGAAAAGAAAGTAATTATTGATTAAAAGAAAAAATAATAGAGTGATTATTTAAACCTCATGATATAATTCGAGGCAATAAACGAGAAGAAAAGAATCTAACTATTCTAGAAGAAAAAATTTCTGAAATTTTAAATGAACAAGAACAAGAAAAACCAATAATAGATATTACAGACAACGAAACCCAAAATCTCTATACTTTTTGGAATAAAATAGATTTTTCCTGAAACACAATAATAGATTTAATAGAAAATAGAGAAAGAATAATTAGAGAAATAAAGCATATAGAAAAACAAAAAGAAATATTAAGTGTTCAACCAGACAAGGAAAAAGAACAACAAATATTAATTTCAGAAATATCTACACAGAAAGAATCATTATGAAAAGCTATTTGAAAAAGAGAGTCGTTCGTTGAAAATTTTAATAGAATAGAAGATGAAAAAAACGAATATTACTTAGAACTTAAAAAGATGAAAGAATGATACGAAAGATTTAACAAACAAAAAGTAATAATAAACAAAATAGATGATTATGTAAAAACATTAAAAATATTCAAAAACAAATTAAGAATAGCAAAAATAGATAGTCTAACAGAGAATATATCTTATATGTTTAAAAAAATCTATAATAAATCTGAAAACATAAGTGAAATTAAAATAGATCCAGAAAATTTTGACATACAAATTTTTGATAAATCATGAAACAGAAAGCCCAAAAAAGATATCTCTACATGAGAAAAATCAATTTTTTCTATTTCTCTTATTCGATGATTATCAAAAACTTCTAATTTAGAACTACCAATAGTAATAGATGCTCCATTATCAGTTTTGGATAAAGATCATACAGAAAACATATTGAAAGATTATTTTCCTAGTGCATCACATCAGGTAATAATCTTAACAAAGGATAAAGATATGTTACCAAACAGTAAAGAATATAATATGATAAAAGACATAATAGAAAAAGAGTATGTATTAGATTTCAACAACAAAGAAGATATTACAACTATAAAAAAATGATATTTTTACAATTAACATTAAATAATGGCTCAAAAACTATCTACATCTAAAAAATGATGAGAAATAATCGACAAACTAAGTATTAAATTATGAATAGAATTAAGAACATTAGTTCGTATAGCATTAGCATTATCATTGAACAAAAACAAAGATATTGTTGATATGTCTGAAGATTCAAAATGAAGAGAATTTAATAGATATTCATTAATTGGTAATGAAGAAATGTTTTACAAAACCTTACTAGAATCTATATATGATAAGCAATTATCTGATGATGATTTCTTTAGTAACTCTTCATTATTAAAACATCATATAGATAGAGGTTTAAAAATCATACAAGATTTATACGACGAAGTAAATCAAGACACTTCTGAATTAATAATAAAATTATTAGAAATAAACAGAGATATAAATAACAATACAGGAATTAATACAACTGGAACATATAGTTCATGAAAAGTATATCCATTAAAACTAAATATAGGAAAAGACAATACAGAAAAAGATGTTTTCATAGATTTAAATAACAAAGAAAAACACTGAAATTCTCATCTAGCAATCATGTGAAAACCAGGAACATGAAAAACTCAATTACTATTAAACATTCTTTGTCAAATAAGAGAAAAATCAAATCTTGAAACAAATTTCATATTCTTTGATTACAAATGAGAAGATTCAATTTACAAGGATCCATTCCTAAAATACACTAAGCCTAGCATATTCATACCACCAGAAGATAAAATACCAATAAATCCTTTCATCTTAGAAACATATGATGAGGTTTCAATAAAATTATCAGCTAGAGAAAAAGCAGATAGTTTTTCATCAATATGAAGATGATTTTGACCAGTACAAAAAGGAAATTTACAAGACATAATTATTGCTTGTTATAACGACAAAGCAAATAGTAAACAAAAATATCCAGATTTTGAAGATATCTATAATAAAACATTAGAAATATATCAGGAAAAGAAAATAAAGAACGATACTCTTTCAGAAACGCTTAGATGATTATCTGATTTTTGATTGTTTTCATCAAACAAAGATTCAGGAAATTTAATGAATACAATATATAACAAAACTTTTATAGTATGACTTAATAGAATATCTGCAGAATGATTAAAAGAGCTTGTTGCTTACTTAATAATAGAAAAATTATACAAAGAAATGAAACAGTTACCAGAATCTGAAATAAAAGATTGATATAGACAAATAAGAACTGTATTAGTTATTGATGAAGCACACAATTACCTATCACAAAAAAACCTATTTCTTCAAAAAATAATAAGAGAATGAAGATCTAAAGGAATTGTAGTATTTTTCGCTTCACAGTCACCTAAAGATTACGAGCAAGATGACTATGACTTCAAAGAGAATCTAGAGTTTTCACTAATACTTTGAGTAAATGAATTATCTACTTCTTCAATAGAAAAATTAGTATGATGTAGTTCATGAGTAGCTCAAGAATTAAAAAACAAAATACCTAACTTTAAACCTTGAGAGACATTAATAAAATCTAAAGATTCTAGATGATGATATCTAGTATTTAATAGCGAACCTTTTTGGAAAAGATATAAATAATAATTAAAACTAATATAAAAAGATTTTTAAATAATTTTTAGAAAGAATGTCACAAAAATTTTATTTTTACATAGACGAATCTTGAGACCATTCATTACAGAATATAAATGATGATTTTCCGTATTTTTTGCTTTGTGGTGTGTTAATATCAAAAACAGAGAATGAAAAATTAAATAAAAAAATCATAGAGCTTAAAAATAAATTTTTTAATACAGAGAAAGCAATATTACATAGTAGAGATATTAGAAAATGTGAGAAACATTTCCAAGTATTTTTCGATTTAAAAATAAAAGAATTATTCTATCAAGAGCTTAATGCTATAATTAGTGAAATAGATTTTACCATCATATCAAACGCTGTCAGAAAGATAGATTATATAAAACAATACGGCAAATCAGCAATAAATCCATATAACATTTCGCTTTCATATATGTTAGAAAGAATGGTATTCTGTCTAAAAGAAGATCAAGCATTACTTAATCATTATAACACTGTTTTGGATGTATGAACTTCTTATGTTAAACCAGAAAGATTTAAATCATTGATTGCTGACTTCGTCTTTAGAAAAAAACTTGATAATGATATAGGAATACAAATCGCTGATCTATGTGCATATCCATTAATTTCTTACGTAAGAGATCAAGATAAAAACAATCCAGCATATAAGATTATAGAACCAAAAATATATATAAATCCAAAAACTAACAAACAAAGTTGATTAAAAATAATTCCATAAAACAAAAAAAAGAGTCTT
>CAZUIS010000075.1:0-4457 GCA_964620295.1 uncultured Candidatus Peribacteria bacterium | reverse complement strand
CAAAATACTTGATCCGATCAAGGTCATTCAATTAAAGAATTGTTGGATAGTAGAGTAGAAGATTATATGGAAATAGTTGATCATCCAGAAAAAATTAATGATAAGAAAGTTATGGCAGGATATTATCATATGGATGAAATGCTTTGAGGTTTTAAGCCTGGTGAATTGCTTATTTTGGCAGCTCGTCCAAGTATGGGTAAAACAGCTTTTGCTATAAATTTACTTGAACATGCAGCAATTCAACAGAAAAAATCTGTTGCTATGTTTTCACTAGAAATGGGAGCTGAACAAATTGTTGATAGAATATTATCTACGGCTTCTGGCGTATCTATGACGAAAATAACTAAATGAAGACTTGAATCTGAAGATTTTTCAAATATAGGAGAGGCTATGGAAATGCTTTCTGGAACTAAAATTTTTATTGATGATAAGGGTTCTACAACAATTCCGCAAATTAAGTCAAAAATTAGAAGATTAAAAATAAAAGAATGATTAGATTTGGTAATTATTGATTATCTTCAGTTGATGAGTTGATCTTCTACAGGGTATTCTGGAAATAGAGTTCAAGAAATATCTGAAATTTCAAGATGACTTAAAGAATTAGCAAGAGAACTTGAAATACCTATTATTGCATTGTCTCAATTATCGAGAGAGGTGGAGAAAAGAGTTGATAAAAAGCCACAACTTTCTGATTTGAGGGAATCTGGAGCAATTGAACAAGATGCTGATGCAGTAATGATGCTTCATAGAGAAGATTATTATGATCCAGATACAGATAAAAAATGACTTACGGATGTATGTATTAGAAAAAATAGAAATGGTCCAGTAGGGGAGGTAGAACTTATGTTCCATAAAGAAACTATGAAATTTGTCGAAACAGGAAAGACTGGTTATGGAGAATAATTAAAAAAATTAAAATTTTAAGTTTATCTACGTTTAACATTTATCTCGCAATAAAAAACAAATAAAATTCATCCATCATCAAGGCAGTATTATATTTATAATTATAGTCTAGCTAATATTGTATCGCTGCTTTTTGACTACAGTTGCTGTTGGTTTGGTGATGATTTCCTTCTTTTATTTGTTCTTTTTATTACTCAATTTATTATTAGAATTTAGTTCTTAATTTATATTTTATACTCCATTATGAAACGTTATTTTAAAAAAGTTTTGATGATTTCATCTTTTATTCTTCTTGGATGATTTGTTGTTTCTCAAAATAATTTTGATCCAATGAATATGCCGAAACTTACTTCATATGTAAATGATTTTTCTCAAATACTTTCTCCGTCTGATTTGACTGAAGTAAATACATTTGCACAAAATTATGAAACTCAAACAACAAATCAATTTGTGACAGTTTTGTTCCCTCATAGAAATGGAAATGAACTCTTTGATATAGGAATGAAGTTATTTAATGAAAATAAAATAGGTCAAGTGTGAAAAAATAATGGATTATTGTTGTTGATAGCTACTGAAGAAAAGAAAATCAGAATTATTGTTTGATATTGATTAGAAGGGGATCTTCCTGATGCCTTAGTTAAGCGTATTATAGAAAAAGATATTCGCCCTTTGGTTGATAAAGGAGATTTTGTATGAGCGGTTCGTGTATTTTATCAAAGATGTAGTGAAGCACTTCAAAATGATGAAGCGGCTAATATGGCTACCTCGTTATTTTCTCAAGACCAAAAGGAAGAATGATATTGGATTTTTGGGATGATTCTTTGATTTATTTTAGCATCATTGATCAAACAAAAGAAAATTTGAAAAAAAACTAAAAAAATACTTGTTCCCTTATTAATTTGAGTGGCTGTTTTGTTTCTTATTTGGCTCGGTTGACTTATTTTGATTTGACTTATTGCTGGCTTAGTGTTTGGATTTACTTGATTTTTACCATGACGCGGAGGAAGATGATTTGGTGGATGATGATTTTGATGATTTAGTGGTGGTGGTTTTAGTTGATGATGATGAAGTTCTGGTTGATGAGGTGCAGGGGATTAATTTAATGTTAAATAATAAATTCTCTATTTTAAAATTATATAAAAAAATCTGGTTGAATTTGTTCTTACTATTGTTTATAATCACTATGTCTTTTTATTTTTTATAAGATAGCTCAATGAAAAAAACACGATTAATTATTATTGCTATAGTCTTGATATTGGGACTTTGGATGACTAGCAAATATAATGGTTTGGTAAAATGAGATGAAACAGTTAAAACAGCTTGGTCTCAAGTAGAAAATGTATATCAAAGAAGAGCTGATTTGATTCCTAATTTGGTAAATACAGTAAAAGGTGCTGCTGCACAAGAAAGTGGAGTTTTGGTTGCTGTAGTTGAAGCAAGAGCAAACGCTACAAAAACAAATATTAATATCAAAGATGCTCAAGCATTGGCAGACTACCAAAAGGCACAAGGAGAATTATCATCTGCTTTATCTAGATTGTTAGTGGTTACAGAAAATTATCCACAACTTAAATCTATTGAATCATTCAATAATTTAATGGTTCAACTTGAAGGAACAGAAAATAGAATATCAGTGGAAAGAATGAATTACAATAATGCAGCTAAATCATTTAATATTACTCTTCGTTCCTTTCCAACAAATATCGTAGCAGGATTGTTCGGTTTTGAACAAGCTAATTTGTTTGAAGCACAAGAAGGTGCAGATAAGGCTCCAGAAGCTAATTTCTAATGTGTAAATAGTGATTTATAATGATAATAGACCCTCTAAAAGAGGGTTTTTTTATTTTTTTGTCAATATTTCTAAAATGTTTTTTTGTAATATGTGCTAACGATTGTATAGATGAATTTTGTTTTGATATCTTGTATTTTCTGTAACAAATCTTATCAACGAGTCGTAAACAAAAATATACAAAAAGATTGAATGCTTATGAAGCAAAAATTTATTATACGTTTGTATTCAAAACGTATACGCTCATAGGAAACTTACCCAAGTGGAGTATGCGCATATACTTTTGGACTCGGCCTTTGAATTTTTTTGGAAATGTTAATGAGGATATAAAGTTTGTAGTGGCGCGCGTTACTTGCTTTATAACCTCAATAGTTTTCTAAGGGGTAAGCCGAGGCCAGAAGTCTGGCTATCGGGTTATCACCAGATAGCTTTTTTTTATTGAAAAAATATAGGTAAAAAACGGTAGGAAAACCTCTACCGTTTTTTTTGTTCTTTGCAATTGTTTATGGCCTATATTTTGGCTGCCATATTCCCTTTGCAGGAAAATTTTTACTTAATTCTCTTATCCTCCTGTAGTCATTTTCTAATGCTTTGGATGAAACTCCAAGTCCAAGTCCTTTCTTCGCCATAAATTTAAGTTTAAGGGTGAAATTGGTTTTTATACATTTCTTGTGATTTGTCAAATAGAAAAAATAAGATAGGGTGTTTTTTTTTGTTTTATCAGATATTTTACTTTATAATTATTGTGTTTATATTGTATGTTTTGAAATGACAAAAAAAGAGTATATCCTTAGAGTTTTAGATAAATCTTTGCCTTATTGGCAGTGAGCAGCTTTTATAAAAGAAAAAATTTTATCAGAAATTGTTACTCCTGAATATATAGAAGAAACCTATCAAAAATGTGTGAAGGCAGTTGATATTACATTGCAGCAACAAAATCAAAGCAATGCTCAACAACTTTCACAATATTTAGCATCTTTGCATGAAAAGGAAAAAGTATCGCAAGAAGCAGATCAAAGAGATATAGAAAATCTTGAAAAATTATTACATACTTTTTAAATTTTAATTTGTTATTATGACTATTATTGAAGCACAAAAGAATGTAGAACAAGAAAACACAAAAGAAGTTTCTTCTGAACAAGAAAAGAAATTAGAAGTAGTTGATAAAACTAGTTGAGAAAACCTTGGTAAGAATCTAGAAAATCTATATACATCTGAAAAAAAAGAAGACTCTTCTAAAAAAGAAAATATGGATACTAAACCTAGTAAGATTGATAAAGTCGAAAATCAAGAAACACAAGATAAAATGACTCTTTTTAAATTAGCAGAAACTTATATTAAAGATCCTAGTTTTGGAATAAAAGGAGAAGATTTTGATCAAATAAAAGATCTTTTATTGAAAGTATATCCGAAGGATTTTAAGGAGCAAGAACTTTCTACTCCTAGAAAAATAGAATCTGCAATGAAAAAAAAGGTTTCTGAATTTACGAAATATCTTGCTTATAATAAAACAGAGAAACAGGAATGACTAACTGAACAAGAATTGAATGATATCAAGGAAAACGTGAAGAAACAATGAGCAACATCAGAATATTTATTTAATGGAAAAATGAGAGTTGAAAAAACATGAGAAAAAATAACTAAGATTGATTGATCTCAAGTGGTAGGAGAATGGAATTTTGTAGCAAAAGATACTAGTTATGAAGATGTTAATACGCTCTCTCTTGTAAAAGATAATGTGCAAAAATTACAAACACAATTAGCT
>CAZUIS010000074.1:0-4521 GCA_964620295.1 uncultured Candidatus Peribacteria bacterium | reverse complement strand
TCACAAAACACGTATGAAAAACAAAAGAGAACAAGAACATATTCAAGATTGACACGGTAAAATGCAAGGATGTACTAATCTAGAATATACAAAGAACAAAATTCACGAAAAAATAGCTAATCAATTAAGCATGTGTTGTAGCGAAGAACCTGAAGAACACAGAGCTTCATGATTAGATTTTTTCAATACTAAAGATTTATCAAGAAATAGATTCAATTTTATCATAAGCACTATGGTTCAAAAAATAGAACAAAAAAAATGAAAAATATTATTTAATCGTGATACATCAGAATTTACCAAAGAAGGATTTGCTTATATAAATGAACTATTAAACGAATCTGTAGATTATTATACAAACCATCTTCTTCGTAATATAGGAAACAATTTCATAGAAAACAAAAACAAAAAATGAGGAAAAATACATTTTACTAATACAGAAGAAATTTGGAAATTTTTTAATTATCCAGCTTTGGATAGAGAAAATTGATCTCCAGCAAAAAAACAAATATACTGTTCTCTTTTAAAAATCGCATATGCAATCAACGATATCAAAACAAATGAAGATATTATCAACAAAGCAGAAAAAGAGTTTTGAGAAATCAAACAAAATATGTTTTTTTCTGAGTTTCTTGATGGAAAAGGAAATGAAGCTGCTGAAAGTATAAAAAATGAAGAAAATAATTTTCGTTATATTAAATTACAAACAAAATGTGAAAAATCGATGAAAAAAAACATCATTTTTAACTGTGCTGGAAGAGTAAAAAGAAAAGAACAAATTCTCGTAAAAGAAATTTCAGATCCAAAATATGATAGTGTAGAAGTTATCAAAGATATTTACGGTATTAGAAACGAAGTAAAAACCAAAGAAGATGCGCTCTTTCTTTTGGAATATATGTGGATCCATGTACTCAAAAAATCAGGACAAATCTCATATAAAAACATTTTTGGAAACACTTTAGAAGAAAGTCAGCGTTTTGTAAGAGCACATGCAGGAGAATTAGACCCAGATTTTTATGCAGAAGTATATAAATCACTCAAAGAAGATACTACAGCAGGAAAAAACAACAAAGATTACAAAGATGTAAAAATACGTGGAGATCTAGGTGGACACTCTTGCGAAATTCAGATTAATCTTGTTGATAATAAAAATGAAACAGGATATGCTCATCACCTAATTTTTGATTGTAAGAAAAAGATTAGAGCACTTTCAAGACTCCAAGGATATATTTCAGAAATACTTATCCGCAGATATATCAAAGAAGCTGTTGAAAAAAGTATTGAAGAAGCAAAAAAATATTGAGGATATGCAGAATTAGTTGGTCTAGGAGGATATCACGGATCTGTAGAAAAGATCACAAAAGAACATACAATGAATGCTGAAAATGCTATTTTTGACTATCTTTTCGAAGATGAAAAAGAAATTTTAAAATTAGAGATTCCTGGAGAAAATCCAAATTTACACAACTACATTTCTCGCAGCGTATGGAACCATTTTCATAAATGAGGGAAATACGTAAGTCTTTTCCCTGCCTGAGCAACAGTAAAAGTAGGAAAATCCTGAGAAAGAACAAACGAAGAAGTTAAAGCATAGTAACAATTTTTTCAAATTGATCTACTCTATCATAAACATTTTTAAACATATCAAAACTTGCTGCTCAAGGACTAAAAACAATCTTTGATAAAGTAAGTTTTTTTGCTTGTTCAAGAGAAATTTTTATAGCTTCTTCAAGCGAAGAAGCAACAACATAGGGAGTTTCTGTCTCCCAGCAAACTTTGGTAAGTTTTTCTGCGGTTTGTCCTATCAAAACAGCATATCAAACCTTGGAAAGAAACAATGGAGATAATCAACTATACTCATCGCCTTTATCATATCCTCCTGCAATAAGAATAACTTTTTCTTCAAAAGACGAAAGTGCTGCAGCCAAAGAATGTGCCGATGTACAAATTCCATCATCATAGATTTTTATACCGTCAATTTCACGAAGCAATCCCAAACGATGAGGAAGTGGCTGAACTCAAGAAACAACTTCAATAAAACGAGATTGAGCAAGGTGAGGATCCCATCCAGATTTTTTACAATAATGCAAAATTAGACTTTCTACAACAGATAAATTTATTTTATTATGAAATCAGACAAATTTTGTTGGCCCAAGATCAAATTTTTCCTCTACTTTAGTTCCACGAGAACTCAATAATTCATCAAGCAATGACCAGCTGCTCGCTGGCACAAAGAAGGCGTCTTTGGTGTGACGCAACAGCGTCAACTTGCTCTCTTGATATTCATCAAAATCTTTGTGCCAGTCCAGATGATCTCTGGCAATATTGAGCAAAATACTATAATCAAAATGAAAATCACGCAAATTAAACAACATAAATGACGAGCATTCTACCACAAAAATATGTTCTTCTTCTTGTTTCTTTTGCTCAATAATTTGGGCTAAACTTTCTGAGACAGGAACATCAAAATTTCCTGTTATCCAGACATTTTTTTCAGGAAACATTGTCTTAAAAACCTGATACGTTACCCAGGTAGTTGTTGATTTTCCATTGGTAGCCGTGATTCCAATTCGTGTAGCATTTTTCAAACCAATACTCGGCAACAAACCAGAAAGAAATTGTAATTCAGATTGAATTTTTTGTGAATAGTTGTGGTAAATATGATGAGATTGCTTAATTCCTGGAGATACCAAAATAGTTTCAGCCTGTGCCAAAATAGTATCATCAAGATCTTGATCATCCATAAGAACATATGATATATCAAGTAAGGAGAGCAAATGAGACACACCATTCCCTACTTTTCCTTTTCCAAACACTACTATCATCAGAGATAAAAATCAAATAAAATGTCTCCTTGAAATACCTTGCTGAATATGTACACATTCCTGGAAAAATAACAAGAATAATTTAAACGTAATACTAACAACAATGATTTGATTTTTTGACAGTGGATTTGGTGGCTTACAAACAATGAAAGACTTCCAAGAACTTTACCCACAATACAATTATATATTCCTCGCTGATAGCAAAAACTGCCCCTTTGGGAACAAAGACGGAGAAACCATCAAAAATATTACCTTCGACGGAATCCAATGGTTATTTGACCAAGGAGCAAAAATAGTAATTCTCGCTTGTAACACGGCGGCAGCTTATGCGGTAAGAAGCCGACAAACCCAATATCCAGAAAAAAAAGTACTTTCTATTACCATCCCTGGTGTAGAAAAAATTCTCAAAGACGATACCAACAAAAAAATAGGAATACTCGCTACCCAAGCGACAATTTTATCAAATATTTATACTGATCTTTTCCATAAATTTGGAGGAAAAAACAATCCTGACTTTCAATTCGTTATGGCTCCAAAATTAGTTGATCTTGTAGAATCTGGTGAGAATAGACAAGAAGAAATAGATTTCGTAGTACAAGAACATATCAATAAATTTCGTGATATTGACACGCTTATTTTGGGCTGCACCCACTTCCCTATCCTTATCAACAATATCAAAAGATTTTTTATCGGAGATATCGTAGATCCTTCGAAAGAAGCTGCGATTCAGTTCGGTGATTACCTCGAAAGACACCCAGAAATCAAAAATAATCTCACGACAGGTGGACAAACAACCTATTACACCACCTGAGCTCCAGAAACTTTTTCGACCATAGGATCCAGAATCGCCGAAAAGAGAATAACAGCCGAACAAATTGAGATAAAATAAAATCCTGATATAAATACCTAAAACAAAAATTATGAAATTACATGAAGATAACTTCGTTGCTAAAGAGGTTGATTTTAAAGTGCTTTATGAGCAACACAAGAAAAGTCCAAATGGGAAAGAAGTCTATCACCTTCCCATCAAAGGAAAAGTCGAAAGAATATGTGAAAACTGCTTTTTTGCTAGGGATGAGAAAAGACAAATAACACCTTGTTACTCTCAAATAGCAAAAGAAAAATTTGGCCTTTCCAAAGACCAAGAAATACCAATAGAGGTTGATGGAAAGCAAGTAGGAAATTACTGTGAAGCGTGGTTATACTACGCTGTACTTTAAAATGGGAGATGTTTCTCCCTTTTTTTATAATTGAAAAACTCTTTACAAAGAATATATACAAACAATTATAGTTTTATTTCACTTGCACCAATGAAAAATCTTTCAAAGAATGGAATAATTATCAAAGATTCTTTTATACATGGGAAATGAGTTTTTGCTGGTCGCGATTTTCAAAAATGAGAGATTATTTTCCATCGAGATACATCTCACACATTATCGGATGAACAGCTAAAAAACATTTCAGAAGAAGATAAAAAATATGTTTGTCTTTTTGATGGAAAACGTATCCTTATACAAGAACCAGAAAGATATGTAAATCATAATTGCGAAGCAAATACCTATGCAGAAAATTTCTGTGACATTGCAAATAGAGATATTAAAAAATGAGAAGAAATTACCTCAGATTACTCAAATCAATTAGACGAAGATGATTATATAGAATGTCATTGCTGAAGTAAAAATTGTAAGAAATCATTCAC
>CAZUIS010000073.1:0-4659 GCA_964620295.1 uncultured Candidatus Peribacteria bacterium | reverse complement strand
TGTTCTAATCAAAAATCATTGTACTGTAGCAAAAACGAAGTTAAAAAAGCATATGACGAATTGATTTCAAACATAACTGCTAAATATATTTTTCTAAGTTATAACGATGAGGGATTGATGTCTCTTGATGATATAAAAGAAATAATGAGTAAAAGATGAGAATATTGATTTTTTACAATGTGATATAATAGATTTAAAGCAGATAAATCTGAAAATAGAGAATTTAAAAAAGATAAGGTAATAGAATATTTACATTATGTTAAAATTTTATAATTTTTTTATCCCCTTCGGGGATTTTTTGCCCCAATTTTAATTTTTTTTAGAATTATAATATCCTCGTGATACGCTTTGCCTCGCTATGCTCGGTTGCATAACAGCCGATGCACGACATCCTTCGGACATCGTACCATCGGCAAACGTTAAGTGAAATCTCTTGTGGTTTTAAATATAATGTATATAGAAAAGGGATATAGAAATTTAATTCATCATTAAATTATATGAAAGCTCTGCTATTTCATTTTAAGAAATATAAAGTAAAATTTGTAGAATATTCAAATAAAAGCATTGTCAATAAAATTGAAAATGAAGAAATTTTTCAAACCATAAATAATGGAATATTGGTTTTTGTAACAATAGAAGAAAATGACAATGTCAAAAAAATATACAAATCTCTAGAAAAAGATATTATTGATTTTCTAAACCAAACCTGAGCAGAAAATATAGTAGTTTGTCCATTTGCTCACCTTTCTAACAAAATAGAAAAATGAATAAAAAGTATAGAATGATTTGATTATATCAAAAAATCAATTTCTAAAAAACATAAAGAGAATGTTTATTTTTCACATTTTTGATCAGATAAAGAGTTGTTTTTAGATATTTTTTGACACAAAGGAAATATTAGATTCAGGGAATATGAAACAAAAACAACCAATAATTTTAATAAAACTAAAAAAGTCCTAATAAATAGCTATGATCATTACGACGAAGAAAAATATAGTAGTTTGGTTGAACATATATGAGATAATTCATTTCAGAAATTTATGAAAGAAGAAACCAATTTAATCAACTCAATTAAAGGTATAAATAATAAAACTATTATTGATTTATGAGCATGATACTGAAGAATACAAACATTAATAAGATATAATAAGTACATATGAATTGAAAATAATAAAGATATGTTTGCATGATTAAGAAAAAAATGTAAATCAAAAAATACAAAAGCAATTTTTGAGAATATGTTAAACATAAATAATATTCCAGAACTTAAGAAAAAAGAAGAAAAAATTGTCGTTTTATTACAGAATACATTATGAACAATTGATTGAGATAGAAAAGAATTGATAAAAGAAATTTCTAAATTTTTGAAAAAACAAAAATGAGAGTTCATAATAGGACTTTTTAGAAGCAAATATTTAAAATGATATTGAGAAAAATTATATAAACTAGTTGAACCTATGGTTTGAAAAATCGATTATAAAAAAACAAATTTTAACAAATGATTATTAGTAACAGATACAAACTATGTTTCAAAACGACGATCAGACCAAGAAATAGCATATATAAAAAAAACTATAGGGTGAAACATAATAAAAGAAATACGAGATAAAAAATACTATATTTGATATTTTAGTTTAAAATAAGAGATCCCTTTTCTATAAATAAAATACATAACCACAAGAGACTCAAGCCCTACGGGTCACTTAACAGGACTTGTCTGACAGCTCCAAATCATTATATTCAATGGAATATTGGAGTGTCAGACCAAGTCGCGAACGTTGTGATACATACAAAAAAATAGCAGTTGATTAAACTGATTGAAGCATTATTATTTTTGACAGATGTTCAGAATTATTTTGTACGCCTTACAACATCCCTCTGTCTGACCATATTTCATACGTCAGACGATAGCCGACGTTGTCTGTCATATCCCGAACTAATTTCAATAATTAAAAAAATGGAATTCTAGTCCGCGAATGAGCGGATTTTTTTAATTTAAGTTAGATTTTTTTAAAAAAAGAAAAATTACATATGTAATTTTTTATCTACACGAATGAAATTATATAATATAGGAAATTTTTCTTTATATATATCATCAGAGTCATTGGACGAAGCTTCTATTAAATTAGATAATTTTTCTTTAGCTATTTCTGTCATTTCTAGTTTATTATCTCTAAATCTACTATGAATAGTTTTCAAAGCGCGTAAAGCATAAATAAGTTCAAAATACGATCTATTAAATTTCATATTAGGATTTATTTTATAATATCATTTTAGAAATTTTTTAACAAAATTTTCAATTTTTTCTGATTCTTGCTGTTTAATATCCAATTCTTTTAAATCTTTCATCATAAAAGAGGCAAATCCAAATCATATAAGATAATCTTCAGCGATAGATCATTCATCTATAGCATAAGCTTTATGTGGGTTTGATTCTTCTATCATCCAATTACCAAAATGAGAATCCCAATGTTCAGATCCATATCTTAATTTATTGTTTTTGAAATGTTCATCAAAAAAATATTTAATTTGACTAAATTTTTCTGAAGAAAAAACTTTTTCAGCAGTCAATAACCATTTATTAACTTGTTTCATAAAAATTTTATTTTTTTTATGTATATTAGATCATATATTTATTCTAGCCATTTCTTTAGCTGGCTTTTTATAAATTTCGTTTGGCTCTATTAATCACTCACTGTCTGAATAAATATTTTTATCTACTTTATTAAGCACTTTGGCATCATCCAATCGTTTAAACAAAAAACAAGAACATTCAGGAAATTTTTCTTCTCCATAATATTCCGGCATACTAATCTGATGTTTTTTTATTAAATTCTCTGTTTTTTTTGTTTCATAATCATCAATACAAATTCTCAATTTATATTTATTTCCATTATGTGTTTTAAGTAAAAAAGCTGTTCAACTCTTTGCTGATTCACCATAAAGATTTTCTACATAATACTTTCAAATTTTATTCTGAAAAGGCGTATTTTTTTCTATCCAATTTTGAATATTATTTTTGTTTAAAACTTTTGATTCTGTATTTAACAATTCTTTCAAGCTTTTTCTTTTTTCTTCAATTTCCATTTTTACTGAAACATCCCTAAACATTGATTCAAGGTTTTTAATATCTTCTTGTAATTTATCAATAGTAGCCATGAAAAAGCATAGTAGATGGTAAAGAATCACACTAATTATAGTCAGAAAAGAAAAAAAAGCAAAAAATGAAAACTTATTCAATTGACTTGATTTTACTCTAACTTTACTTTATCTTTATGTTAATTTAATTTAGAAAAAAATCACCTCCAAGCCATTAAATAAGAATACGAACAGACAACAGCGACTATCTGTACATACTTAATACATCAGACTAGTCACAAACGTTAGGACATATAATTTCATCTTTATAACAAAATAAGATATTTAATAAAAAGATATTGACATACAAAAGTAAATAATTAAAAGAGAAAGACGGCGAAGTAGCTCAGCCCGGTAGAGCGCCACCTTTGCCAAGGTGATCAATGAAAATTGATAAATATGGTTCATCAAATAGTAGAAGAATTAGTTGATATTGTAGATAATACTTAATTCCGGTTGATTCCAGGATAGTTAATACCAGGTCAATACGCGTTAATATCTGGTTAACACTGAGTATGGTATTTAATAAACATTACTAGTTTGATTCTTTATGATGGCTACTATGTGAAGACTATGTTTTGAGGTCAGGGGTTCAAATCCCTTCTTCGTCTCTAGTGTCTGGACTTTTAACTAAAGTTCAGACCTTTTTTAATTATTGAAAATAATCTTAGAAAAGATACAATACCAGAAAAGATTAAATTATACATTCGCTTACTTTCAGTTCGCTCCTACAACAGCTACTAGCATCCATCCCAACGTTCTCATCCATCGGATGGTTGGGACATCCACCTAGTCGCAAACGTTATGCTGATTTTTAAAGAACCGTTCAACTCTTTTAATTTGTAATTATATATCATTATGAAAAAAATCTTATTCCTAAGCTTGTTAGGATTTCCTATATTATTTTTATGAGGTTGTTCACTTATCAACAAAAACGATAACTGGACAAACACCTGAGATATTGAAAAAATCTCTCAATTAGAAAAACAACTAAGTGGACTTCTTGAACAGTTTTCTTGACTACAAGAAGAAAATCAAATGTTAAAATCTAATCAAGAAAACACAAATACAACAAGCCAAAATAACACAAACGTTAAAAACAATAAAATATACAGCAATACAACTTATGATTTTAATCTTACATTTCCCAATACACGAAGTTGATATATCACAAATACAAATTGAAACAAGATTAATTTCTGATTCCATGAACAAATGCCATTACTCACAATAACAGCATTAACTAATAGTGAACGAAACAATATACAAAATGATTTGATGAAACCAACATATTTATGAAAAAATAGCAATTATGTGTTTGTATATTCTACAGCTCAAGATGCAATAAATCAGACGATCATAAATAGAATGGGAGAAATAAATAATATAATTCAAACATTCAATACAAACTAAAAACCAACACAACAATTCCTATCTTACATAAAATACATCAGACCAGTGCAAACATTACATGACATCCTCATTTCTTGTGTTGACATTTTAAAAGAAATTAATATAAAC
>CAZUIS010000072.1:3312-4718 GCA_964620295.1 uncultured Candidatus Peribacteria bacterium | reverse complement strand
AAACCCAAAGAACCGATCAAAAAAGAAGAGTCTAAACAGCCAAAAGAAAGAACAGATTTTGTTTCTTCTGTATTTTCTGGTAAAATAGATCTCAATGCGCCTCGCAAAGAGAAAAAACCTATTGTTGTTGAACAACCTAAAGTTGAAGAAAAACCTGTTCGCAAAGAACCTGACTTAGCATTTTTTGATGGAGTAAAAAGATATGAATCACCTAAAAAACCTATTCAACAATGACCTCAACAAAAGCAAGGAGGATGACAACCCTATCATGGACAACATCATGGACAAAAAGGAAAACCTTATAATCAAGGGCAAAAACCTACTGTTCCAACACCTACTCCAACAAAAAAAATAGAGAAAATAGCTACTACTTCAGCAAATCTTGTAAAGAAACAAGAAATTATTATCGAAGATAAAATTACGGTGAAAGAATTTTCTGAAAAAATGGGTATCCCATTGCCAGAAGTAATGAAAAAATTGATGCAAAACAAAATTATGACTTCGGTTACTGCATCATTGGATTTTGATACTGCTATGTTGATTGCTGAAGATTTGGGAGTATCAGTAAAGAAAAAAGAAGTACAATTAAATCTAGAATCATTTTTGAGTGGAGATCTTCAATCGATCTTAGCTCTTGATAAAGATGCTGAACATAAAGAGTCTCGCCCTCCTATCGTAACCGTTATGGGACACGTAGATCATGGAAAAACATCATTACTTGACTACCTCAGAAAAACAGTAGTTGCTGAAGGAGAAGCAGGATGAATTACTCAATCTATCTGAGCTTCTGTAGTAGAACATGATGGAAAACAGATTTGTTTTATTGATACACCAGGTCATGAATTATTTACAAGTCTGAGAGCAAGATGAGCTAAATTAACAAATATAGCAGTTATCGTAGTAGCTGCAGATGATAGCGTGATGCCACAAACTATTGAATCTATTGGGCATGCTAAAGCTGCTGGTGTACCTATTATTATTGCTATTACTAAAATTGATAAACCAGGAAAAAATGTCGAACAGATCAAACAAGACTTGGCAAAATATGAAGTTATTCCAGAAGATCGAGGTGGAGATGTACCTGTTATCGGAGTTTCTTCCAAAACAGGGCAAGGAATTTCTGAACTCTTAGAAAATATCTTGTTGCAAACAGAAATGCTTGATCTCAAATTTAATCCTGATAGAGCTGCTGCCGGAGTTGTTTTGGATGCTCACAAAGATCCTAAACAAGGAGTTGTTTCTACTATTATCGTAATGACAGGAACACTTAAAGTTGGAGATATTGTTGTTGCTTATGATACCTATGGTAAAGTAAGAAGAATGCAAGATTGGAAAGGGAAGAATGTTCAAAAAGTTATTGGTGGAGAACCAGTGCAAATATTGGGTATTACTCATTTACCAGAACC
>CAZUIS010000072.1:0-3212 GCA_964620295.1 uncultured Candidatus Peribacteria bacterium | reverse complement strand
ACTGATTACTTAGATAAACTTCTTCAAGGTATGATCGAATATGAAAAACAAGAAGTTGTTGTTGGTAAACTTGAAGTCCTTGGAATTTTCTATAGTAAAAACAGAGATATGACCATTTGAGGAAAAGTCATTGAAGGAAAAGCAAAAAATAAATTAAAATTCAGAATACTTAGAGGTGATGAAATACTTTGAAATGGAGAAATAGTTTCACTCCACAAAAATAAAGATCAAGTAAAAGAAATGAATGAAGGAGAAGAATGTGGAATCAAAGTACTTACTGCAAAAAGAATTGAAGTTGGAGATAAATTAGAATTTTTGGAAATGCAAGAAATCAAGGATTAGTTAATTTAATTTTAAATTTTGAGTGTTAAATGTTAAATTTGCTTTAAATAAAAAAGATTTAACATCTAACATTTAACATCTAACATTTGGATAATGAAATTAATTGTGGGACTTGGTAATCCATGAAAAGAATATGAAAAAACAAGACATAATATCTGATTTGTTATGTTGGATAGATTTATACAAGAGAATAAACTCGGAGATTTTTCGTTTGATAAAAAATATAGTTCAGAATTATTTACTACAGAAATTGATGGCAAAAAAGTTATTTTCTGTAAACCACAAACTTATATGAACCGTAGTTGAGATGCTATTGCTCCTCTAGCAAATTTTTATAAAATTGAAACTAAAAATATTCTGATTTTACACGACGAAATTGATTTTATTACAGGAAGAATTGCTCTCAAAGTTGGCTGAAGCCCTGCAGGTCACAACGGACTCAAAAGTCTTATTGCGAGACTTGGCACTCCTGATTTTTCGAGAATTAGAATTGGGGTCGATAGACCTCTTGATAGTAAATTTGTAGCTGATTGGGTATTGAGCACTTTCAAACCTGAAGAAAAGAAAATATTGGAAGAAAAATATGATGAAGTTGAAAACCTTCTTTGGGAATTTCTAAAAAAATAAAAACGATCCTCTATTCGGGAATCGTTTCTAATACAGTTATTTGTCGTGGTTCTATTAGGATACCACGATTTTTATTTCCTTTCATTGATGGGTATTTTTCTACACTACATACACATAGTATTTTTAAATAATTATCATCTTCAAAAGGAAATAGAAAAGCATTTATACAATATTCTTGCTCCGGATACTCCGGCGTTGGATTGTCGTTTTCGTTTTTGAAAACAACCTTTTGCCCTAGTTCCAATCTTGGAACAGAGTCTCCTTCTAGAGCAATAATAGTATTCAATGATCCTTCTTGCGTAATGGCCTTAGTATAACCACTAACACTACCTTCAAAATATACTTCCATGGGATTTTATTTTCGTTTTACTATTATTACATATTTTCTATCATAAGTCAATCTTTTATCCAAACAAACTAGTTTGTGTGATTTTTGGTTGGGTGGGAGTTTCATTGATTTTTAGCGTAGCGAGAACTGGAAAATATTTTGTTAAGATATCCCACCCTTCATATATTTTAAGTCAGAGTTCTTGCGCTTTTTCTTTTTTGGATCAGGCTTTTTCGCCTATCAACATAAGTTGTGTAGATTTGGTTGGATTATCATGGAAAATATATCCTTCTTTTTCTAAAGCGGTTACTATTGTTTCTCTAGATACAGGGAATGTTCCTGTTATAGAAAAAGATTCTTTTTTTTCTTTGAAAAGATCGTAACCACCTGCATCAACAGCAAATTTCATCCCAATGTCTCTCAGATGCATCAGCATTTCTTGGTTTTCTGTGTTGGAAAAATAATCCACCAAAGCATCCAATGTCTTATCACCAATTCCGTATACCGTAATCAAAAAATCACGATCTGTGAGAATATGTAAGATATCTTCTAAACATACGGGTTGCTGAGAAACCATTGCTTGGACAATATCTTGTGCCATTTTTTTTCCAACATGAGGTATTCCTAATCCATTAAGTAGTCTTCGTAATGGTTGATGTTTTGACTCCTCTATCTCGTTGATAATTTCTGCAACTTTTTTGTCTCCGATTCCTGGAAATTTACGGAGCAAAATTTGGGTAGAATGCTCTGGAATTTTGTAAATATCTGCGATACTTTGGACAATATTTTGCTCTACCAGAATATCTACGATGCTCTCTCAAATACCCTGAATATCCATACAGTTTTTACTCACAAAATGGAGAATCTGTTCTTTGAGTTTTGCTTGGCATTTTGGATTAGTACAATAATAATGGATATCTTCGTTTTTTGTTTTTCATCCGCAGGATGGGCACTTGCTTGGCATCTCTATTTTCTTGGCATCATTTGGTCTGCGTTCTTTTATTACACTAACAACATAAGGAATTACTTCTCCACTTCTTTGGATTCGTACGTAGTCTCCGATATGGAGATCCTTTTCTTTAATAAAATCAAAATTATGAAGACTGACTCTTTTGATGGTCACTCCACTAAGTTCTACCGGTTCAAGATTTCCTACCGGAGTAATAATTCCTGTTCTTCCTACTTGAAAATCTACAGAAATTATCTGGGTAGAAGCTAGTTGTGCTGGAAATTTATACGCAACCGCCCAACGTGGATGATGATCTGTTGATCCCAATATATCACGTTGTGATTGATCTTTTACTTTGATAACTAACCCATCAAAATCAATATCTTCAGATTCTAATTGTTGTTTAATTTTGTTATCTAAGCAAGTCTCTATCACTTCTTGTATAGATGTGCATTGCTTGGTTCGAGAATAGACAGGTAATCAAAGAGATTCTAAAGATTCTTTTTCGTTGTTTGTTTGTAATATATCATAAACATAACACACCAATCCTCTTTTTGCTACTTCTTTGGAATCTAATAATTTAATACTTCATGAAGCAGCATTTCTCGTATTTGCAAAAGGGATTTCCCCTTCTTCTTCTCTTTCTTTATTGAGGTCTTTCCAAACAGATTTCGGCATCATAATTTCCCCTCTTACAGATATATCAACGGGATGTTTGAGTTTTTGTGGAATATTTTTAATGGTTTTTGCATTAGCAGTGATATCTTCACCCACTCGCCCATCTCCACGGGTTATTGCTTGAGTAAATTTTCCATTTTTATAGATTAATTCTACACTCAGTCCATCAAATTTTGGTTCTATAATATATGATATATTTGGACTAATTTTCTCTTTTTCTAATATCTTTTTTATTCTTTCATCTCGGTCATTGAGATCTTCTGCATTATAGGTATTTTCTAATGAAGC
>CAZUIS010000071.1:0-4731 GCA_964620295.1 uncultured Candidatus Peribacteria bacterium | reverse complement strand
TGCTGTTCTCAGAGCCGAACTGGTATATCGGCAACGGCTTCAACGAGGTTCACCTGGCCCAGCACACGCCGCTGATGGATGACCTGGCGCAGGCAAAGTTGAGTGGTGATGCCCGCCGCCTGACCCGGCGCGCCGGGGCGGTTGCCCTGCCGTGCGACCGTGTCAGCCTGAATCACCAGCTGCCTGTATTGGCGGGTGCAACAGATGCCGAGCTGCACGTCACGCTGGCTGCCGGGCTGGCGCTGGCCGGCGTACCGTCCGTGCGCCTGTCTGACCTGCTGACGGCTGAGGGTGACGGTTTCAAACTGGATGATAATCAGCTGGCAGCCGTGGCAGACCTGCTGCGTGCTCGGCGCGCCCAGGCGGCGTTTGACCCGCATGGCGCCCAACTGGTGCTGGCCGTAGGAGCGCCCGTCTTTGCCATCCTGCGCATCAGCCCGGACTTGATGGAGCAGGCGCTGTGCCTGCACAACTTCTCCTCTACTCCCTGCAAAGTGGATGGCGACCTGCTGGCAGATGCCTCAGGGTTGGCGCACGCCTGCGACCTGCTCACCGGCGAGTCAGTTGACCTGCAGGGTGAGGTGGTTTTACCGGGGTATGCTGTGTGGTGGTTGAGAGCGGAGTAAGCAGCCGCAGGTCCCGCTGGCTGAGCTTGCCAAAGGTGAACGAAGTAAACTGCTGGAGGCGTCTGCAGGACGCCGCAAGTCCCCGCAAGGGTATCGAAGCTCCGTCGAATCAACAGCTAAAACTCTTGTATAATTATTTGTGGATAATATTCAGGTCGGGACATTCATACCATGAAGACGTTAACTGAAGAGGATATCAAGTTCCGCTTTATTACACCTGCCATTCAAAATTCTGGTTGGGACCAGCGCCAGATCCTTATGGAATATTTTTTTACGAATGGTCAGGTGATTGTCCGGGGAAATACAGTTAAGCGTGGCTCTCGAAAGAAAACAGATTACCTCCTACTAAGGAAAAATGGTCAGCAGCCTCTCGCAATCATCGAAGCAAAAGATGAAAATCACCCAGTTGGGGCAGGAATGCAGCAAGCCATAGAGTATGCGCAAATCTTAGACGTTAAATTTGCTTACTCCAGTAATGGGCATGGCTTCTTGGAGCATGATTTCTTTACCGGCGCCGAAAGATTGATCAGCATTAATGATTTCCCAACAGAGTCCGAGTTATGGTCTCGTTATTGCAAATCAAAAGCCATTGATTCAGCCCAGGAAACCATCATATCTGAACCTTATCATTTTGATATCTTTACAAAAAAACGCCCATGGTATTTTCAGAGGATCGCTATTGACCGCACTGTGGAAGCAATCGCCAAAGGTCAAAAGCGGATTCTCATTGTTATGGCAACAGGTACCGGAAAAACTTTCACTGCTTTTCAAATTATTTGGCGTCTACTAAAAACTAAAACAGTTAAGCGTGTGCTTTATCTGGCAGATCGCAATATCCTGATCGATCAAACCATGCAGCAGGATTTCAAACCATTTGAGCGGTTCATGACCAAGGTCCAAAACAGGCAGTTAGATAGTGCTTATGAAATCTACATGAGTCTGTACCAACAGCTAGCCGGCGATGAAAATGAAGAACCTTTCCGAGCATTTGCGCCTGAATTTTTTGACCTTATTGTGGTTGACGAATGTCATCGCGGTAGTGCAAAAGCCGAGTCCCAATGGCGTAGGATCATAGATTATTTCAACGGTGCTATTCATATCGGCATGACAGCGACACCTAAAGAAACGAATGAAATAAGCAATATGACCTATTTTGGTGAGCCTGTTTTTACCTATAGCTTGAAGCAAGGCATAGACGATGGTTTCCTTGCCCCTTACAAAGTTATTCGAATAGGTCTTGATCGAGATCTGGAAGGCTGGCGCCCATACAAAGGTCAGCAAGACATCTATGGTGAATTTATTGACGATCGCGAATACAACATCAAAGATTTCGATCGTAACCTGATAATCGATGAACGTACAAAGGCGGTTGCAAATCGCATAACAAAGTGGCTTGTGGCAAATGATCGCTATAGTAAGACAATTATCTTTTGTGTTGATATTGAGCACGCGGAGCGGATGCGCCAGGCGATGGTTAATGAAAATGTGGATTTAGTGTCATTAAATCCCAAGTATGTTATGCGTATTACCGGTGACAATCCTGAAGGAAAATCGCAACTGGATTATTTTATCGATCCCCATGAAGACTATCCAACCATTGTCACAACCTCAAAGCTCATGACCACCGGGGTTGATGCCAAGACTGTCAAGCTCATAGTCTTAGATTCCAACATAAATTCAATGACTGAATTTAAACAAATCATCGGTCGGGGCACGCGTCTCTATCCGGAATATGGCAAAGAATATTTCACAATTATGGATTTCCGTGATGTCAGTCGCTTGTTTGCGGATCCTGCCTTTGATGGTGATCCTGTTGTCATTATTGATGCGGGATCTGGTGGAGATGATTGGAATCCAGCTGAAGATAACCAGGAAGACTCTGAAAACGAGCAAGTCTCAAGCGGTGATGACCTGGTTTATCCAACATCTTCCGAGGGTTTCATGCCTCCTCATCAAGATCCCATAAGAACAAAATTTCATGTACGTGGTGTCTCTGTAAGGATCATCAATGAGCGTGTTCAATATTACGATCCAGATGGCAAATTGGTTACAGAAAGCCTCAAAGATTTTAGTAAACGCAATATCTTAAAAGAGTATGCCACCCTTGATCAATTCCTCCAAACTTGGACCTCCGCCGACAAAAAACAAGCCATTATTGATGAACTCGAAGATCAAGGCGTTTTCTTGGATGAGTTGCGAAAAGACGCTGGCGAAACAGGCGCTCTCCTGGATGATTTTGATTTGATTTTACATGTTGCTTATGACAAAAAACCACTGACCAAGCAGGAGCGTGTCAATCATGTTGTTAAGCAAGGCTATCTTTATAAGTATTCTGAAGCCTGTCAAGAAGTGCTCTCAGCCTTGCTGGATAAATACATGAACGAAGGCATCAGCGAGCTGGAAGACACCCGCGTGCTGGATAATGCTCCCTTTGATCGAATCGGTAGCCCCTGGAAAATTGCCAATCTCTTTGGGGGGAGAAAACAATACATCGCTGCGGTTAATGGCATGGCAAATCTAATCTACGCTGTAGCAGGTTAAGTAAGGATAATAATGAGCCTGAATAATTTCATAAAAACATTGCAGAACATCATGCGCGGGGATAGCGGTATCAATGGCGATGCGCAGCGCATTGAGCAAATGACCTGGATGCTCTTTCTTAAAGTCTACGATTCAAAAGAGCACGAGTGGGAATTCCATGATGAAAATTATCTTTCCATCATTCCTGAAGAATTACGTTGGCGTAATTGGGCTGTCGATTATAAAGATGGCAAAGCCATGACCGGTGCTGAGTTATTAGACTTTGTGAACTTGAAATTATTCCCAGGGCTAAAAAATCTGGCGGTTGACGAGTTTACACCCATCAGTCAAACGATTGTTCGCGCGGTCTTTGAAGATACAAATCAATATATGAAAGATGGTGTTCTACTTCGCAAAGTCCTTAATGAAATTGATGCCATTGAATTTGATGACTATACCGAGCGCCATGCCTTTGGGGACATCTACGAAACTATCCTGAAAAGTCTTCAAAGTGCTGGCAATGCCGGCGAGTTTTATACGCCGCGTGCAGTTACAGATTTTATGGTCAAAATGCTCAATCCCAGGCTGGGTGAGCAGGTCGCTGATTTTGCCTGCGGTACCTGTGGCTTCCTTACTTCAACCCTGAAAGCATTAGAGCCGCAAATCGCTACCATTGAAGACCGGCACCAGTATATTGAAAGTGTTTATGGCGTAGAGAAGAAACCGCTGCCATACCTGCTTGGGATCACAAATCTCATCATGCATGACATTGATAATCCGAAACTATTCCATGGCAATTCACTCGAACGTAATGTGCGCGAGTTCAGCGAGTCAGATAAGTTCGACATTATTCTGATGAATCCCCCTTATGGGGGCACTGAGCAGGAATCAATCAAGATCAATTTCCCGCCCGATATGCGCAGTAGTGAAACAGCTGATCTCTTTATTGCCCTTGTCCTTTACCGACTTAAAACCAATGGTCGCGCAGCCATTATCATTCCGGATGGCTTTCTATTTGGCACAGATAATCCAAAAGTCACCTTGAAAAAGAAATTACTCGAAGAATTCAATCTCCATACCATTGTGCGCATGCCAACCAGCGTTTTTTCCCCCTATACTTCCATCACCACCAATATCCTTTTCTTCGAAAACACAAATCCGACAGAGAAAGTTTGGTTCTACCGCGTGGATATGCCAGAGGGTTACAAGCACTTTTCAAAGACCAAGCCCATGAAGCTCGAGCATTTTAATTCTTGTGTTGGCTGGTGGGAAAATCGGGAAGAAATAAAAGACACAGAAACGGATACCTTCAAAGCAAAAGCTTATTCATTGCAGGAGCTTGCAGATCGTGGCTATGACATTGATCTATGTGGTTATCCCACTATTGAAGAAGAAGTCCTCTCCCCAGAAGAAACGATCAGATTGTTCCATGAAAAGCGTGATTCCCTGAACGCAAAAATCGATAAACGCCTGGCTGAGATTGAAGCGCTTTTGGGGATTAAGAAATGATTGCGGATCAACTCAAAAAAGCAGTCCTCCAGGCTGCCATCCAGGGTAAATTGACTGAGCAACTACCTGGGGATGG
>CAZUIS010000070.1:0-4733 GCA_964620295.1 uncultured Candidatus Peribacteria bacterium | reverse complement strand
CCGACCGTGGAAAAAAGGTGATTTATTTTTTGTTTTTCATCCAAAGAAAAAAAATCAGAAATATGTCTACCATCTGTTGGTGCATATACTTCTTGATCTTCCAATAAACGGAAAAGATACATAGAAACTTTCTTTTGTTCTTCACCCTTTTTGTTCTTGGTATAATGTCATAGATCTTCTAATAATCTTAAATTTTCTTTTTTGGCTCCAGATTCCTCTTCTATCTCAAAAAGAGCTGCTTCATAAGGAGATTCATTGTTTTCTATTCATCATTTTGCAAATTCTATTTTAAAAGCTTTCATTACCTCTTTTGTTCCCATTCCTACTATTTCTTCTTTGGTTTTTTCAGCTTCTTCTTTTGTGTTTCCTAATTTCGTTGTAAATAACAATTTTCCTGTATAGGGATGAATAATTATTCCTCATGCAGATTCTAACATATTTATTCAAAGTATTAAAGTAAAATTATATTCTATGTAATGATATTGTTTTTGTTTTCAATATGTATTGACTTTTTTATTTAAATATTTATTAACGACTCGCTAACAAAAAAACAAAAAAAATGATAACAACAGAACCTACCACAGAACTAAAACTTATTGATGCTATTAAAAAAGCATTTATTGGTATTGAATCTACAGAATTATTTTCTACAGAAAATGATTATGTATCTGCTATTCAATCAGATAGAGGGACGATTCTTATCAAACCCAAGGAACCTTTTTGCTTTGATACGAATATCAAAGATTCTTTGGAAGATCTTTTTCCTTCAACGGAGTATCAAATCCGTGTCACAAAAAAGATAATTAGGATAACAAAATTATCCTGCTTATAACCCACATTTTGTGGGTTTCTTTTAAAAATTGACTTTATTTATAAAATCATTATTATAGATGACGTTTTTTAAAACGCTATATTATAAAAAATGGAGAAATTGGTAACGCCAGTCGATATCGATGAGGACATACAAAATAAACTAGAATATCGTGCTATTAAATCTCTTTCAGATCAAGAAATATATACTATTCTTTCAAAAACAAAAAAACTCCATTGATGAGAAACTCCTCATGAGGTTTTTTCTGTTTTATCTGATATTATTTATCACCTTTATACTCACATAAAAAAAACTCCAAAATATGATGCTGAACATATTTGGAATTTATCACCAAGACAAACACTTACCAAAGGAGAAGTCTTTTTTATGAATACATGTTTAGAGTATTCATTACTTACTCTCCAATATATGAAACAAGCTGGATTTAAACAAACAAATTTTGTTATTAATGAATTATCAACTCCTCATGCATGAGTATATAAACTTCATTTTTGAGTTGAATGAATTCACGAAGAGAAAGCGTATTATATAGATCATAAACGTAGAAATACGGTAATCCTCGGACAAGGTGAATTTGTTAGTGATTATTCTGATATACATGAATCTGTTCTTAATACTATTATTATTCCTTGAAATATGATATCTATAGATGATACTTTCCCAGAATTATGTAAAAATTGATTTATTACTTTAAAATATTTTTCTCCTCAATTACTTACTCTTTTCAAAGAAAAATTCAAAAAAGACAATACCCCTGAAGAATGGGAATATTGATTTGTTAGAAAAGTTAACCATCCAAATAAACCAGAAATTGTTATAAAAAACTAATTAAATCCTTTTTCTTTGATTTCATTTGCCAATTTCTGATCTCCTTCCTGAATTATTTTCCCATGTTCCAAAACGATTACTTTGTCTACAGGAACATACTCCAGGATCGTAAAAATATGGGTAATAATGATAAATGTATTTCCAAATTGATTTTCCTTGGCTATCAATTTTGCAACTGTTTTAAATGCATCAACATCTAATCAACTATCGATTTCATCCAAAATAATATATTGAGGTTGAAGTAGTTTAATTTGAAGAATTTCTAGTTTTCTTCTCTCTCCCCCACTAAATCACACGTTGAGATCTCTCCAAAGGAAATCTTTTTCTATCTGAAGTTCCTGAAGTAATGGTTCTATGATTTTTTTGAATTGCAAAAAAGAACTTTCTTGACCTTGTTTTGCATTGTATATTACTCTTAGAAACTCAAATAATTTTAATCCAGGAATTTCTGGAATATGCTGAAAAGCAAGAAATATTCCACACTTTGCTCTTTCATTTGCGGGCATATCTTTTATAGATTTACCATCTAACATTATATCACCTGATTCTATACTGTATTTTGAATTTCCCATAATAGTCATTGCTAACGATGATTTTCCTGATCCATTTTTTCATAGAATACAATAATTTTTTCCCAGTTCAAATCTAATAGAAATATCTTTTAAGAGCTTTTTCTCTTCTACGTATACATTAAGTTTTTTTATTTCAAGCATACAAGCTAATTATCAAGTAAAAATACCTATTAACTTGTATAATATGTATTGAATATACACGGTAAATCAATAATAAATAGTCTGATTTTTATTTATTTTATTATTATTTCCATGAGAACATTACTTACTTGGCTTTTTATTTTTGTGTTTGGTTTTGTTGTAGGGGCTGGAGTTGGATTTAAAGTTTTGGAAGGAGTTTCATCAGATCTTCTTTTGGAAGCATGGGATAACTCGTATGCTCAATTTCAACAAGCATATCCTGGAAGTACTGCACAAAAACAACTTGATCAAAAAGTGGATGAACAAAAACAAGTTCTTATCCAAAATATCAAAGATGGATTAAAAGACCAACTTATGAGTATGTTTTCTCTTGGAGGAACAGGAACATCAGAAAATAAATAATTTTTTAATGAATTTCTTCTTTTTCATGGAGTTTGTGTATTTGTTTTTCTTTGTTCTCCATAAATTTTTCTATATCAAAACCATATTCTTCCAACATCAATGATGTATGATCTACTCCTATATAATGAGGCAAAATTACATAATCAGCACCTTGTTCGTATAATTTAATTGCTTCTTGAATATAATTTGCAACCAAAATAATAATCAGATTTTTGTTGTGTTTTTTCATTGTCTTTAATAATACCATATTTTCATCAAATTTCTTGATACTACTAATAATCATTTTTGTTTCTTTTACATTGAGTTCTTCCAAAAAATCGATATCACTCGCATCACCATAAATACAATGTTTCCCTTCGTTGTGTAAAGCTCATGTCACTGAAGGATTTTCATCAATAATAACTACACTTCCTTTGTTTTGAATATGTTTATAAAGATTACTTCCAAATCTTCCATATCCAAATAACATTATATCGTAGCCTGATTTATTAATTTTTTTGCTTGTTTTATTTCGCATTCAAGGGAAATATTTCAGAAATATTTTACATTTTTCGTATATTTTTTCTCCGTAGATAATGTAATAACTCGACCCTGTAATTGTTACTAGTCCAATAATTGTTGCAACTATTTGTAAATTTGGATCTGTAATAACTCCTGAAGCAACTCCCATACCAATCAAAATAAAAGAGAATTCACTAATTTGTCCCAAAGACATTCCTGTTAAAAAGTTATTTTTCTTGGTATGCCCCATAAATCCGAGCAAAATCGTAATAATTACTGGTTTTCCAATAAGAACAAACACAGATAAAACAAGGATTTGGACAATGTTAATATCTGCAGAAAAATGAACATGAGATCCCAATAATACAAAAAATATTACGAGGAAAAAATCTTTTATCGGTTTTATTCTACTTGTTATTTCAAATCTATATGATGAACTAGCCAAACTTACTCCTGCAGCTAACGCTCCTATTTCGACTCCAAATCATAAATAATAAAACAATGCTCACAAAACAAAACATCGTCCAATAGAAAACAAGAAAAGAAACTCTTGAGATTCTGCTATTTTTTTGGTTATTCTTGGAATAAGATATTTACTTACCACTATCAATCCACCAACTAATCCTATAAGTTTTGCAGCAAGAATAAGGACAATAGACCAATTTCCTCCTTCTCCAATATTTGTTACACTTGCTATTCCCAACATCATAATCATTACAATAATATCTTGAACGATTAATATTCCTATAGATTGTCTTCCAAATGTAGATTCCATCTCTTCTTTGTCTCAAAGTAATTTCAAGACAACGATAGTACTACTAAAAGAAAATCAGACTCCTATATATATTGATGTAATAAGATCAAATCATAATAGCATAGATAATGCAACACCAATAAGAGAAGTTATAAGAACTTGTAAAAATCAGGTTATTATTGATCTTTTTCCAATATCCTTAATAAGTGATGGATTTAATTCCATTCCCACCATAAACAAAAGAAATGCTATTCCAATATTCGCAAAAGCTTGGAAACTTTCATTTCCTTGTAAAACATTGGGCAACAATATGGTCAATGCAGTTCCTGCAATAATATATCAAATAATCATAGGCTGTTTTAACGCTTTCATAATTCCTAAGGTAACAAGAACCACAGCAAGCATAATTGCTAATGCTCAAAAGATTTGTTCAGACACTTTTGTATAGTTAGTAAATAAAATACATAACTAATACTATCTGAAACTTATTTTTTGTCAAATTTTTATTGACTTTTTTTGTTTTTATAAAAAAATCACAGAAAAATCTGTGAAATATGGTACTTCGTTTTTTGTATAATGTTCGTTCTTTAGTAATCCTTTTCTTTCATACTAAATACGAACTCTCCAACATCCTTTGTTACTCAATCGTGCTTCTCATTTATATCCCTTGCACGTTTCAAAATTTCTTCAATATCCCGTTCGT
>CAZUIS010000069.1:0-4815 GCA_964620295.1 uncultured Candidatus Peribacteria bacterium | reverse complement strand
TTTTGCTTTTTCAATATATATACTTTGTGTAGGATATGCAAACTCGATTTTTTGTTTTTTAAATGTTTTCATTATTTCCAAATTTATGCTTTGATGAGTATCTCTATAAATTTTAAAATCACTTGTAGTTATATAATAAACAATTTCAAAAACTAATTCTGATTTTCAAAATTCTATAAAATGAGCTCTATCAAATTCTGTATTAGGTGTTTTTTCTACAATATTTTGGATAATAGATGGTATTTTTTCGATTATTTCTGGGTCTGTCTGATATATTACACTAATATTAAACAAAACTCTTCTTTTTTTCATTTTACCATAATTATTAATTCTAATTCATGTGATCTCAGCATTTGGAATAATCAATTCTTGTCATTGTAATGTTTGAATACGAGTTGATTTTACTCAAATATCTTTAATATGACCACTATCTTCTCATATAATTATAAAATCTCCTATTTCAAAAGGTCTATCTAAAAATATACTAAAAGAAGCAAAAACATCTCATAATATTTTTTGAAGAGCAAAAGCTACTGCTATTCACATTACTCCTACACTAGCGAGTAATGGAGTTATTTCTACTCACAAATTAGATAATAATAATAGTCATCATGTAACATAAATAATTATCTTTGTTATTATATGAAAAAGATGAATTTTTGTTGTATCTTTCTTTCATGTTTTTTTTTCGTGTAAACTTTCCTCCAAAATATACTTAACAATTTTTATTAGAATATTTGATAATTCTCGAAAAACAATTATTAAAAATCATATTTTAATAATACGAGCAAAAGCAAGACTAAGATTTATATACTGTAATGGAATATATATACAAATTGCTATATAAAATATTCTAGATATTGATGATAGATTTCTTGCTATACGATCATCTCGTTTAGATTGTGTTTTTGTTGCGAATATTTGTAATTTTTTTAAAATAACTTTTCTAAAAACCAATGTCGCAAAATACATAATCAAAAAAATTATTACAGTTATTATATAGTCGTATATTACATTACCTCGTAATACGTAGTTTAAAAAATTATACATATCTATAAATTTTAAATAAATCTGTTTTTAAGTTCTTTTACCCTAGATCATGGGAATCATTCTTTTATTCATTCTCATTCTACGGTATTTAATAATTTACTACATAGTTTTGATAATTTTTGCTCTGAATATTCTTTATCAAGATATGTTGTTTCCAAGAGTAATACCTTATATGTATTTTTTTTGTTATTTTGATATTCTTCTCTTTCTTCTAATCTTATAGCGGTAATTTGTCCAAACATTGGTTCTATATAAAAAGTCCTTTTTCCTAGAGTGATTGATATTCCATCTATTGGAGCAGAAATTTTTTTGGGATTGATATCTAATATATCAGGCGCGTCTTTTAATTGTTTTGTTGGGTATTGAATTCTTAATGGCAACTGTTCCAAAGATTTTAATTCTGAAATTGTTTTTTTGATAGATTCTTCAATAATTTTTTTATTGGTTGTCTTATTGTCAATCACTTCAGTTTCATACTGTTTATTTTTGTATACACTACTATATCAATTAGGATTTCCCATCAATAAAGATAAAATCAAAAATGATTTCAGGACAGTTTTGTATGTATATAGCTTTTTATATGGTTGTTCTTGTCAAGCCAGGCGTTCCATGAATTACGTATTTATAAAAAAATATATACCTGTATTATAGATTCATCTCTTTTCTTCAAGTATTTAATTTGTGATAATAAAATCAAGCATATCATTTTGAATATTCCCTATTCACCACTCTGTAAATTCATCTTGGTAGATTTTTTTATATGACTTTTCATATGATTTGAGAATAAATTCCAATAATATTCCTATTTCAGATACTGTTAATTCTTTTTTTATTTTTATAGCTTCAAGATGCTTTATTATTTCTTCGCTATAATCATTTAAAATTTTTTCGTTGGTAAGGAGTTTTCTTTTTATTCATTTAAGCAACAAAAAATAATTCTTTCTATACATTTCTTTATATTTTTCATATTCTTTGTTTTCCTTATGGTTGTCCTCTATATATTCTATATCAATATTTTCTTTATCGTTTGTAATACAAGCATCTAATATATTAATTATCTCTTTTTTTAAAGGAGTCATATTTTTTATAATGGATAATTCGTCTATAGTGTTATTATCTGAAAGAACCGTTGTTGTTCTTTTTCTCATTGTGTTTAGAAAAGAAAATAGTCATTCTGATCAGTTTTTTCCACTTTCGGATCTGTCTTCATATTTTTCTTTAAACGTCATTTCCCTGAAAAAAATAAAATAAATACTATGGTGTAGTTATAACAAATATATCATAAATAGCAATATATTTTACTATAAAAAATCATTATATATTTAGTTATTTTTATGTTGCTTTTTTGATATTGACTTTGTTTGTATAAAATTTACATTTATTAAAAACAAAAACAAACAACATATACTTATGAAAACAAAAATTTTACTCTATTTCTTTTTATCGTTATTTTCGTTATCTGTCTTTTCTCAAGAGGATACACTTAAATTATCGATAAAAGATACGATTAAGGTATCGATAAGAGATACTCTTAAAACATCACTGGATACAGTATCTATTGCTCTTGATTCCACTTATGCTGCTTTGGATAGCGTGGTAAATGTGGTTCAAGATTCTCTTACTCTCACAGGAGTAGATTCTGCTACTTTTGAGTCAGAAGAACTTCTTAAATTGAAGAATCTCAAAATTCAAAAGCAAAAAGAATTAGTTGCTTTGGAGAAAAGAATTGATTCTCTTGAGTGCAGTATTGCTCAAAAGACTACGGTATCTAAAGAAAATAAGACTACAGAATCTTTATTGGATGATTTTACTTCTCCAAATCTTGATTTTGTTTATGTGGCAGAAAAGATAAGTCTTTATGAGAAAATTTTATTAATTCCTCTTAAGACAAGAAATCTTAAAGATGCTCATGTTTTTTTTACGGTCGTAGTAACTGCCTATGATGGAGATGTACTATTAAAAAACAAAAAAGAAACTATTTCAAAGCGAACAGATGTAACGTTTGCTTCATTTGAGGAAGATATTACGCTGGAAATTCCTTTGGATAAAAAAAGTTTAGGTATTGCTGAAGGTAAATTAAAAGTTATGGTTTTTATGAGGTTTTACAAAGATTCACCTTTAAGATACCAACCTTATTTTGATAGAAAACCATCAGAGCCTTTTAATAAGAGATTCTGGAAAAGTATTATTTCTTTTGATTTGGAAAACTAATAAAACCGGCAAATTTGCCGGTTTTTTCTTTTATCCAACGGATCATTCCATTTCCATTTCTATGAGCTTATTTAATTCTCCTGCATATTCCAAAGGAAGTTTTTTCACTACTGACGAAAAAAATCCATTTACAATCATGGCAATTGCTTTTTCTTCATCTATTCCACGAGAAGTAAGATAAAAAATTTCATTATCATCTACTTTTCAAGCGCTTGCTTCATGTGCGACTATTCCTGTTTTGGTATCACAGATAATATTTGGAATCGTTGTAGAAACTGATTTTTCATCCAAAAGCAATGCATCACATTCAGTATGATTTACTGCATATTCAGCATTTTTTGTTATTCTTACCAATCATCTATATGTAGAAACCCCTCAATCTTTAGATATTGTTTTGGAAATAATTGTAGATGACGTATGTTTCCCTATGTGAATAGCTTTTGATCATGTATCTTGATTTTGTCCCTTTCCTGCAACAGCAATACCGAGCATATCCGTTTTACTGTAGTCTCATTTGAGTATGCTACATGGGTAAAGCATTGTTGTACAAGATCACATATTTCCATTTACTCGTTCCATATATCCAGACTCCTCTACTATAGCTCTTTTGGTATTGAGATTATACGTATTGGTTGATCGATTCTCTACTGATGAATACTTCATTTTTGCGTTTTTCCCTACAATAATCTCTACCAATCCTGCATGAAGTGATGCTTTATCAAATTTTGGAGCAGAACATCACTCGATATATGATCCAGTTGCTTCCTCTTCCAAAATAATCAGGGTATGCTCAAATTGTCCTCATGCATAGGTATTCATGCGGAAATATGCTTGGAGCGGGTCCTCTAATTGGACTCACTTTGGGATATAGATAAATGTTCACCCGCTCCACACAGCACCGTGTAATGCGGCAAAAATATGATCCGTCGCAGGCACTACCCTCATAAAATGTTTTTTCACTAACTGCGGGTGACTTCGTAGTGCCTGAGGCATATCTTCAAAAATTACTCCCTTAGCAGATCGTTGTTCTTTGATCTTATGATAAACATTGAGAGAATCATATTGTCCTCCAGCTCCTGAAAGATACTTTTGTTCAGCTTCTGGTATTCCTAATTTTTGAAATTTTTCTTTGATTTCTTGGGGAACTTCTTCTCGATTATTAGCATATCATTCATAATCTTTGCTTGGTTTTGCATAATAAACAATGTCATCAAGATTCAGATTTTGTAAACTTGGTCACCATTTAGGAAATGACATTTTTTGAAATTGTGCGAAACATTGTAACCTATGTTCCAACATCCATTCAGGCTCATTTTGAGCAGCAGAAATTTGTCTTACTGTTTGCTGCGTAAGTCATTTAAGTAGTATTTCATATTTGATAGAATCAGAAGATTCTAATGTTGTTTTTAAGGACATTTTTCTAGAAAAATTAAAAGAAATAGATACTCTTTTTTTACCATTTCTCTAGATTATTGCAAATCTTTATTGATTAATAATATGTACTTTTTTATTGGTATTTTTAATTTCAGCTATATAACTTGTTAATAAATTCTT
>CAZUIS010000068.1:0-4880 GCA_964620295.1 uncultured Candidatus Peribacteria bacterium | reverse complement strand
TTGTTTGAAGTAACTGGGTTGAGTCAACAAGAGGCTCAAGAAGCTCTTATTAAGGCTTCAAAAAAGCTTCCAGTAAAAGCAAGAGTTGTTGCAAAAGGAGAAATTAGATAGTTTTATTTGTTTTATCGTTTGGTACAATGAAGTGAAAAGCATTGTTTATGAAAGAAATATCTTCGAAGTCTGTAAAAGAACTTGTTGATATGAGAAGAAAAATGAAGAAAGATCTTTTTGAGTTAAAATCTAAAAATGCAATTAGAGGACTCAAAGAAACTCATAAAATAGGAGATACAAAAGTGAAGATAGCTAGAATAAATACTCTTTTAGCTCTTAAGATTAAAGAAAACTATGGCAATAATATGAAATAAGAACATAAAAGAACTTATCGGGGAAGTTATCAGCGATAAAACAGATAAGACTCGTGTTGTTTTGGTAAAATCTGTAAAAGTACATCCACTCTACAGAAAGAGATTTATCGTGAGAAAAAAATATTATGCTCATGATGTTCAAAATATCTCAAAAATAGGAGATATGGTAAAAATTAGAGAAATAAAGCCTATAAGTAAATTAAAAAAATGGGCTTTAGTAGAAAAAGTTAATTAATCCATTTATTTGTTTTTTAAAAGGCAATGTTAAAAACTGAATCAATTGTTGTTGTTGCTGATAATACAGGAGTAAAAAAGGCTAAGATAATTAGAATTTTGAAATCTTCTACAGCAAGAACTGCTACGATAGCAGATAGAGTTGTGGTTGCTGTACAAGAAGTTGCATCAACATCAACTATTAAAAAAGGAGAAGTTTCTCAGGCAATGGTAGTAAGAACGAGAAAAGAAATTGGAAGAAAAGATTGAACATATGTAAGATTTGGGGATAATGCAGTTATTCTTATGTCGAAAGATGCAAAAGGAGAAATAAAACCAATTGGAAAAAGAATTTTTGGTCCTGTTGCAAAGGAATTAAGAGATTTATGATATAGAAATATTACTAATATGGCCGAAGAAGTTGTATAGTAAGCAAAATTATGTCGGCTTTTACATTGTTATATTTGTTTAATGAAAAAATTAAGATCTGGTGATCCAATCATGGTTATCGCAGGAAAATATAAAGGGAAAGTTTCGTCTATTGAAAAGGTAGATGAAGATAAGGTGCGAGTTAAAGAAGTAAATGAAGTGAAAAGAGCTATGAAAGGAAAAGGGTTTGTAAAAAAACATCTTCCTATTCATCTTTCGAACGTAATGTATTATGATGAAGCTTCTAAAAAACCTTCGAAAGTGAAAATAGCAACAAATAAAGAAGGAAAAAAAGTAAGAAAGATAGCAAAAACTGACAAAGAAATTAAATAATTTTATTGTGTTTATTTAAAGATACATGAGTGCACTACAACAGTTTAATAAAGAAATTGTTCCTGCTCTAAAAGAAAAATTAGGAGTAAAGAACATCCATTCAGTACCTAGAATAGAAAAGGTAGTAGTATCTGTAGGTATTGGGTCGTTAGCAACAAGAAAATCGATTAAAGATTTTGATGAATTCGAAAAAAATATCACCAAAATAACTGGACAAAAACCAACTCTTATTAAGTCAAGAAAGTCAATTTCTAACTTTAAACTAAGAGAAGGTATGCCTGTTATGTACAAAGTGACTTTGAGAAGAGACAGAGCATATGACTTTTTAAACAGATTTGTAAAAGTTGTTCTTCCTAGATTGAGAGACTTTTCTGGATTGTCTTCAAAATCATTTGATCCAAAAGGAAATCTTAATATTGGATTGGTAAATTACAATATCTTTCCAGAATTAAATGTTGATGATGTAAATACTCCTATGGGATTGCAAATAACTGTTGTTACATCTACGACAAGTACAGAAAGATCAAAAGCTCTATTACAAGAGTTATGATTGTTATTTAAATAGTACACTTTAGTTTATATATTATTTATCCTAATGGCAAGAACTGCATTGAAAGCAAAACAATGGAAGATGTTTGAAAAAAGGTTTGTAAAAGGCCAAGATCTTAAACATCCTACAAAATATTATAACAGATGTAGATTGTGTGGAAGATCTAAGGCATATGTAAGAGATTTTGGTATCTGTAGAGTTTGTTTAAGAACATATGCAAGAGAAGGATTAATCATGGGATTAAGAAAAGCAAGCTGGTAAAATTTTTTTTATTTTGTGAATGTTGCAAGTAATGAGTTATGTTAATGCCCCTATTCATGATTTGTTAATTAGAATCAAAAACGCTTATATGGCAAGAAAAACTCTTGTTGAGTGAGTATCTTTTTCTAATTTTAAACAACAAGTTCTTGAATTATTGAAACAATATGGATTTATCAAAAATGTAGAAATCGTTGAAGAAGATGGAAAAAAAGTAATTAATATCCATCTAAATACAGTAAAAGATCCTATCAATGATATTCCAAATGTAAAATTTTACTCAAAACCTTCAAGAGCTTGGTATGTAAGAGCAAAAGATCTTCACGCAGTTGCAGGAGGAAAGGGTATTGGAATTGTTTCTACAAGCCAGTGATTAATGGCCTCACATGTAGCTAAACAAAAGAAAATAGGAGGAGAACTTATAGCGGAAATCTATTAAAAAATAAAATCTGATGAAAATCTTGTTTTGATGTTCATTCGACGTTTTATTAGTAAATATACATTATGTCAAAAATTGGTAAGAAACCTATCATTATAAAAGATGGTGTTGAAGTAAAAATCAATAATAAAGTTGTTGCTGTAAAAGGACCAAAAGGGGAATTATCTTATACTTTACTTGATGGGGTTATGGCTAACGTAAATGAAGGAGCCCTAGAAGTTTCTATAGATAATGAAGAAAAGAAAAACCTTCGAGGATTAACAAGAACGCTTTTATCAAATATGATAGAAGGGGTAACAGCAGGATTTGAAAAAAAATTATTAGTTATTGGAGTTGGATATTCTGCAAAAAAAGAAGGAAATGGAATTTTGTTATCTTTGGGGTTTTCTCACAAAGTAAAATTTGATATTCCTGCATCTATTCAATTTGAGGTAGAACAAGATCAAAAAGGTAATTACGTAATTACATTGAAAAGTATAGATAAGCAATACCTTGGAGAAGTTGCTTCAAAAATTAGAGATTTGAAAAAACCAGAACCATATAAAGGTAAAGGAATAAGATACTTTGATGAAGTTGTTAAATTAAAAGCTGGAAAAACAGCTAAAAAATAGTTTAGAATAATGTTAAATGATAAGTTTTAAATGCTAAATTAGTTATAGATTACATCTAAAACTTAGCACTTAAAATTTAAAATTATTTATATGTATTGTTATACAGTCATGCAAAATTTGAAACCAACAACAAAGGGAAAACTAGCAAGTTTCTTGAGAAGAAAAAACAGAGTAAATGCTACAATAAAATCACAGCATCCAGATTTTAGAATTGTGATAAATAGATCAAATAGATATATTAAGGCTCAATTATTGGATAAAGTAGGAAATGTTCTTGGTTTTGTTTGTGATAAAGAACTCAAAGGAGAAAATAAGTCACAAAAAGCTCATGAAGCAGGATTATCTCTAGCTAAAATCATCAAAGATAAAAAAATAGAAAAAGTGGTTTTTGATAGAAATGGATATTTATACCATGGAAGAGTTCAATCATTTGTTGAGGGGCTAAGAGCAGGATGAATAGCTTTGTAAAAATTATTTATTATATAATCTATTGTGCTAATGAAAGCTGGAAATAAAGATAAGACAAAAAAGGAATTTGATGAATTGTTGCTTGAGGTAAGAAGAGTAACAAGAGTTACAACAGGAGGAAGAAGAATGTCGTTTAGAGCAACAGTACTAGTTGGTAATAAAAAAGGAAAAATCGGACTAGGAATTTCAAAAGGAGCTGATGTTTCAATTGCAGTATCTAAAGCTTCTCGTGAAGCATACAAAAATATGTATACAGTACCTTTAACAAAAGACAATACTGTTCCTTACATGACTAGTACAAAATATAAATCATGTTTTGTTAAATTGTTACCAGCAAAAGCCGGTACTGGACTTAAAGCAGGATCTTCAGTGAGAGCTGTTTTGGAATTAGCGGGATATGAAAATATGTTGTCAAAAATAGTTGGATCAAATAATAAATTGAACAACGCTATGGCCACAATAAAAGGACTATCAAGCTACAAGCATAAAGATTTTTTTACTAATTTCTTGACAAAAAAAACAACAAAAGGAGGTGAAGAAACTACAGAAACAACTCCTGTAGAAAAAACAGATGCTCCAAAAGTTGAAAAAACAGTAGCTGCTAAAGCTTCATCAGAACAAGGAGAAGTAAAAACAGAAAAGAAAGTGCCAGCAAAAAAACCAACAGCTGCAAAAAAACCAGCTAAAAAATAAATTTTTTAATTATTGTGCTTATTACTAATGAAATTACATACGCTCAAAAGAAGCAAAGGAATTGTTTCAAAAGCTAAAAGACTTGGAAGAGGGAATGGATCTGGAAAAGGAAACTATTCAACAAAAGGTCTTAAAGGACAAAAAGCAAGAAGTGGTTCTACTACAAGACCATTTTTTGAAGGAGGACAAACTTCTATCGTTCAGAGAATTCCAAAAGCAAAAGGATTTAAGAGACATTTCAAATTAGTAAAAGAAGTGGTTATTGTAAATCTAGGAAATCTTGATGCAGATATAAGAATTACAGAAGGGATGGAAATAACAAAAGCTATACTAAAAGATCTATGATATATCAAAGATGCAACAGCTTTTGTAAAAGTTCTTGGAAACGGAGATTTAACAAAAAAATTAACTTTTGTTGATGTTGATGCTTATTCTAAATCAGCACAAGAAAGAATAGCAAACCCTTCAGCAAAAAAACCAGCTGCAAAAAAAGTAGAAAAAGAGGAAAAAGAAGAAAAGAA
>CAZUIS010000067.1:0-5010 GCA_964620295.1 uncultured Candidatus Peribacteria bacterium | reverse complement strand
GAAAACCAGATTTTTTTTCCTTTTTCTGTTGATGCAAATATTCAAATACCTCAGGCTACTCATGCTATTGCTCGAAGAACTTGTTTTCGATTGTGTTCCAAAAAGAGTGACATGTTTCTTAATAGTTTTGTTGTTTGGGGTAATTCAATATTTTGGAAACTATCTGCAATAGAAAAAATAGAAGGAAGAACTAGACTGAAAAGGCTTATAACTGCAACAATTGCAACTAATAATAAAATAATGGGATAGATCATTGCTCCTATATATTTGTTCTTTATATCATTGGTATATTCGTATTCGGCTGCAAGCGAAGCTAATACTATTGATAATTTTCCAGAAGCTTCACCTGTTTTTATTACGGCAATATCTCCTTCATTAAAATAATCAGGTAATCTTGCCAATGCAAAGGAGAGTGGCATACCTTTTTTGAGATATGATTGAATTGTTTTGACCATATCTTTTAATGCAAAATTATCTGTTGATTCGTATAGTATAGTTGTTGCTTCATTGAGAGAAATTCCTCATTTTAGCAAATAAGATAGTTCTTTGAAGAGTAATATTTTGTCTTTTTGGGAAAAATTTTTTTTGTCAAAAAATTGTAATATGTTTATAATAACTTTGTCTATACTATCTTTTGTTGTTTCTTTATTCATAATTATTCTTGATAATAAAAGGCATTCATTTTTATGTCAACAACTTGTTCTTGATCATATTCCATGATATTATAATTTATTTCATCTATTTTGTATAAAATACGATAAGATCTGCTTTCTAATACATTTCTGTCGACATTTTCTATAAAAGCAAGAAGGTTGTCTTTGTTTTGAAAACTTGCCTGTAATTTTATAGGTATGGAATATAATTGACTGACAACAACTTTTGGCTCTCCTATCGAAATATTTGTTATTTTTCCAATTCTTTGTGCGCTGTCGTCGTTGTTTTCTATTTTTTTAAGTAGATATTCATTGATGTTTGCAAGAAGAATTTTTTCGTTTACTTCCATTTTGGGGTCGTGAAGATTGTTTAACTGTAAATATGATCTTGCAAACCCAAAATTGTCTCTAATTGCTTGAGGTATTTCATTACAATTAATTTTATAATTTACACAAGAAATTATTTTTGCTTCATGGATCTCAATTAGTCCTATTAAATCTTTGTCTTTTTCGTATTGAGATTTTTTTTCCAAAAAATTTGTAATTTGTTGTTGTTTTGTGGCTATGGTTTCCTGTAATTTGGCAGTTTTTTCTCGGCTAGGAAGGAGATAATCAACAACACCAACTACAATTAATGCCAAAAATATTATAACATATAATCTGTATTTTATTCCAGATACTCTTGCTGTTGAAATGGAAATTTGTTCATCTTCTTTTGCTTCTTGATGAATGTTTTGTTCCATTAGCTTTTTTATAATATCTTGGTTTTCTGTGTTATTTTGCATCTTTTATAACATTAGCTTCTAAAATAAATGAGAAGAAATTACTTTCTTTTTCTCTTGTGTAGTTTTTGATATATAATTTTTCTATGAAATCGAGGTTTTTAAATCTATCAATTAGAGAAATAATTCACCTTTCTGGATTGCTATAATAAAGTAGCACTAAACTAGAAACACGTCATTTAACGGAAATTTTTTCTAAATCAACGTTTACGTCTGAAAGTATCAGTGTCTCATCTCCACTTTGGTCTAAATTTTTTATTTCTTCTAACATGCTAATTACTTTTTTTATGTGAATAGACCATGGAATCTCATCATATTTTCCTTCAAGCTCTTTTACAGCCATTAGTTTGGTAAATCCTGTAAGTGATTTGTAATTTTCTAGCTCGATATTTTGTTTTGTAATAGTGTTCTCTTTGTCTTGAATAGTTTTATTGAGGACAAAAATATATCACTGTAGGGTGATTCGTAAGCCTAATGTTATGACAAAGAGGAAAGAGGTAAATTTAAAGTACTGTTTTCGATGCGATTTCATAATCGAATAATTTTAAGTTTTAAATGCTAAATGTTAAATTTGTCTTGATAGAAATAATTTAAAATTTGGAATCAATAAATTAACATTAATTAATTATATTCCTTTGATTGAGAAAAATCAAACTCGAAGTGTTTTCTTTGTTATTATTTGTTGACAAAATTTATATATTTGTTTAAATAGTTGTTTTTGTTGATTTTGGGGTTGATTTTTGTGGAGAAAAATTTATAAGAAAACGCTTTCTGCAGGCTCCTGTAGTTCAACGGGATAGAACAACTCTCTCCTAAGGAGTAAATACAGGTTCGAGTCCTGTCAGGGGTAAACAACGAATACATGCCATAACGGTCTAACCATCTGTTGGTTTTGTGTTTATATTCTTTTATTTATTTTATTTATATTCACATGGTTGTAAAAAAAACAAAGTCTGATTTTAAAAGACATGACAAAGACACTGGATCTCCAGAATTTCAAATTGCTTTGTTATCAGATGAAATTGCTTTGCTTCAATCTCATTTAGAAGCTCATAAAAAAGATTATGATGCAAAAAGAAGTATTTTGAAAAAAGTAGCAAAAAGAAGATCTCTTTTGAGATATCTTAAAGAAAAAAATCTTGATACCTATGTTGCTGTTTCAAAGAAATTTGGTATTAAATAAATTTTATAGAAATATAGTTGCATAGAAATATAGAAAAATAGGACATATAATTATTAACTTTGATTCTATTTGTCTATCTAACTTTGTTGCTATTAAAAACTTTTATATTTTAACGTTTTATTTTTATGACACCAAAAAAAGGTGCAGAAGTTAAAAATTCTGCTGGGTTTTCAATTCCATTGATCAAAGAAGGTCAAAAAGTAAAGGGAATTGTTTTGAAAAAAATTAGTAATGGAGTTTTAGTTGATTGTGCAGATGCTGCTTTTACAGGAATTATTCTTTCAAAAGAAGTAAAAGAATTGGAAAGATCAGGATATGATTTGGCTCCAGGAAGAGAAATTGAATTAGAAATAGTAAATCCAAATATTAGACATGAAGATTGATATTACATTGTATCTATTACTAAACTATTACAATACGATGTATGGAAAGCTATCTTGAGAAAATTTGAGGATGATGAAATTATTACTGTGATTCCTACTGAAGCAAATCTTGGAGGTTTGTTGGTTGATATGCATGGTATCAAAGGATTCGTTCCGTTGTCTCAATTGGCACCTATCCACTATCCAAGAGTAGAAGATGGTGATCAAGAAGCTATTTTCGAAAAATTATTGGATCTTATTGGACAAGAATTAAGAGTGAGAATCATCAATATCGATGAGGAAGAAAAGAGAATTATCTTGTCTGAAAGAGAAGCTTTGAAAGAAGAAAGAGAATCAGTATTGAAAGAATTGGAAGTTGGAAAAATATTTGAAGGAGTGGTGAGTGGTATCTCTTCTTATGGATTGTTCGTTACTATTGGAGGAACAGTTGAAGGATTGGTTCACATCTCAGAAATTACATATGGACACGTTAACAATATCGATAACTTAGGAAAAATTGGAGATAAAATCAAAGTTAAGGTTATTGGTCTAGAAAATGGAAAAATATCTCTTTCTAGTAAAAAATTGAAAGATGATCCATGGACAGAATTACCAAAACATCACAAAGTTGGAGATATTCTTGAAGGAGAAGTGGTGAGATATGTACCATATGGAGTATTTATCAGAGTGTTTCAAGATATCAATGGATTGATTCACTTGAGTGAACTTTCTCACAAATCTACTCAAAATCCAAATGAAGTAGTAAAATTAGGACAAATTGTTAAAGCAAAAATTATCTTATTAGATCCTAAAAATAGAAAAATTGGATTGAGTATGAAAGGAGTAAATGAAACAACAGGTACTGTTGAAGCTACTGTAGCAGAAAAACCAGTTGCAAAAAAAGCTCCAGCAAAAAAAGGATTGGAAGATGTTGTTAAAAAGTTAGCTGAAGAAACAGTTGAAGAAAAACCAGCTAAAAAGACAACAAAAAAAACTGCTAAATCAGAAGAATAATTAGTTATTTTATAATAAGAGCCGAAAGGCTCTTTTTTGTTAATTAAAAAACTTTTTTATATGGTCAACTAGTTGATGGTAATCCTTGATTTGATTACATTCCGTTTTGAATTCTTTTGAACCGGGGATTCCTTTTACGTATGAGTAGAGGTGTTTCCTAAATTCCATAAGTGAGCGTTGAAGATGTTCTTCTGTTATGTTTCTTTGTTTTATCAGCTGTATGTGCTCAAGAATAGTCGCTAATTTTTCTTGAGGGGTGGGGTGATGAGGCGTGAAGATCCATGGGTTTCCTATGGCGGCTTGTCCTATCATCACCCCATCGAGATTACCTCTCATTGTCTCAATGTCTTCGTAGCTGGTAATTCCTCAGTTTCCGATAATTTTTTGGTTAGGAAGTTGTTCTTTGAGTTGATAAATAAAATTTCGGTCAGGATGTGGTCAGTATCATTGGGCAGTAGTTCTTCCGTGAATTGTTATCATATCTACATACTCACTAGCTTTAATTAAAAATTCAGTCTGATTTTGTTTGTCCTGCTCGTTTGTTCCTGTTCTTGTTTTGATGCTAAACGGCATATCAATTACTTTTCTAAGATTTCTTATTATTTCTAAACTTCTTGATTTATCTTTGATAAGTTCTGCTCAACCTCAACTTTTCATCACGTTGTTTGCGGGGCATCACATATTGAGTTCGATACCGATAAAGCGATCTTTATAATCTTTATTGAGTGTTTTTGCTGTGTAAAGCAAGGTCTCCTCGTTGCCGCCAAAGATTTGAGCAATGAGGTTTTTTTGATTGGGAGTTGTTTCAAGATGATGAATAACTCCTTCAGGATTGCGAAAAAATCAATCAGCTGTCATAAATTCTGTCCACAAGAAAAAATCATACTGGTTGTCTCAGTATTCGTTTCGGATGTCTTGGGCTATGCTGCGGCAGGCAGCATCGGTGAATCCGTCCATGGGGGCGAGTCAGAGGATTGGTTTCAGGTTTTAATATTATATGTTAAATGGTAAGTTTT
>CAZUIS010000066.1:0-5095 GCA_964620295.1 uncultured Candidatus Peribacteria bacterium | reverse complement strand
AGGAAAAAATCTTATTCCATCCGCTTTACTTTTTGACAGAATAGACCATTTTGTAAGAGTAAATGACGAAATGAGCGCTTATTGTACTAGAGAAATCGCGCTTAAAGAAGCGATTATGGGAGGCTATACTACTGGAGCGGTTTTACAAGCACTTAGACAATATGCAAATGCAAATCCTTTCTCTGAAAATGATTTAGTTGTCCTTATTTTCCCTGACCACGGTTCTAGATACATTACCAAAGTTTACAGCGATAAATGGATGGAAGAACAAGGATTCATCAATAATTGTGTCCATAATTACGAAGAAGTTTTTAAAACAGAATACATTAAATAAATATAGAATTCAGATGTCCTTCTTGGCATCTGATTTTTTTAAAATTTAAAATACAAATCTACAATATCATCGAAATGAAAGATATTTTTGAAAGAATTAAAGAAAATCCTGGTCCTCTAGGTCAATTTGCAGATTATGGTGAAGGTTATTTCATTTTCCCAAGATTAGAAGGTCCAATTGGCCCGAGAATGAAGTTCCAAGGAAAAGAAGTAATTTTTTGGAGTGCAAATGATTATTTAGGACTTTGTAATCACCCAGAAGTTCTAGAAGCTGACGCTAAAGCAGCTGCAGAATACGGAATGTTCTATCCGATGGGAGCTAGAGCAATGTCTGGTGAAACAGAACAACACTTACAATTAGAAAGAGAATTAGCTGATTTCGTAGGCAAAGAATCTGCTTATTTATTGAATTTCGGTTATCAAGGAATGGTATCTACAATTGATGCTTTGGTTTCTAGACATGATGTAATTGTTTATGATTCTAATTCTCACGCTTGTATTGTAGATGGAGTTCGTCTTCACATGGGAAAAAGTTTCATGTTCCGTCATAACGACATGGATAGCTTCGAGAAAAATATCAAAAGAGCGACTAAAGTTGCAGAAGAAAACGGCGGAGGTATTTTAGTAATTACTGAAGGAGTTTTCGGAATGACTGGTCAACAAGGAAAGCTTAAAGAAATTGCTGAATTCAAAAAACAATACAGTTTCCGTTTATTAGTAGATGACGCTCATGGTTTTGGTACTTTAGGAAAAACTGGAGCTGGAGCTGGAGAAGAGCAAGGTTGCCAAGACCAAATTGATGTGTACTTCTCTACTTTTGCTAAATCTATGGCTGGTTTCGGTGCATTTATCGCTGGAAACAAAGAAATCATCAGATATTTAAAATTCAATCTACGTTCACAAATTTTCGCAAAATCATTGACGATGCCAATGGTAATTGGAGGTTTAAAAAGATTAGAACTTTTAAGAACAAGACCAGAAATCAAAGCTAAACTTTGGGAAAATGTAGAAAAACTACAAAATGGTTTACTGGAAAGAGGTTTCAACCTTGGAAATTCTAACACTTGTGTTACTCCTGTTTTCATGCAAGGGACACCAGTAGAAGCTACTCTTTTAGTTAAAGATTTAAGAGAAAATTTCGGAATTTTCACTTCTGTAGTAGTATATCCAGTAATTCCAAAAGGAAGCATTCTATTAAGATTAATTCCTACAGCTTCTCACACAGATGCTGAAATCAATGAAACTCTTGCTGCTTTTGAAGCTATTCACGATAAATTAGTGAATGGTGTTTACAAGCAACAAGCTGAAAAATTATTAGAAGAACAAAATTTGAGTTTTAAACCGCTTTAATTTTTATTAAAATAAAAAATTGAAACCGTTTGGAACTCCAAACGGTTTTTTAATGCATAAATATTATGAAAAAAGTAACTTTAACTAAGAATGATTACACTAGAATTTACAAAGCCATCACTGATGCTAAAAATTCTAAAACCATTAACAGCAATGAGGCCGAAAAGCTTTTGTCTGAATTAAGTAAAGCAGAAATTGTACCTTCAGAAAAGATTGATAAGGATGTAGTCACTATGAATTCTGAAGTAAAACTTTTTTTTGAAAACACTCAAAAAGAGCAATCCTTTAAAATTGTATATCCACAAAATGCCAATCTAAAAGAAAATAAAATCTCCATTTTTTCACCTATTGCTACAGCATTAATTGGTTACAAAATTGGTGACGAAATAGAATGGATTGTTCCTGGCGGAATGACCAAAATAAAAATTGTAGATCTTATTTATCAGCCAGAAGCAGCTGGAGATTTTGATTTATAAAATTCAATGAATTATAATCCGTGAGAAACTCTTCTGACGGATTTTTTTATTCCAAAAATCTATAGGAAAATCATACCTTTGCAAAAATTCATTTTTTGAAAGATTTACTGCTCATCACTCCTCCATTTACCCAACTCAATACGCCGTATCCTGCAACTGCGTACTTGAAAGGATTTCTCAATACCAAAAATATTTCGAGTTATCAAATCGATTTGGGAATTGAAGTCATCTTAGAAATTTTTTCCAAAAAAGGAGTTACTGAAATTTTTAATGTAAAGCCTGAAAATTTATCTGAAAACGCTCAGAGAATTTTTGCTTTGAGAGAAGAATACATCAAAACCATAGATGAAGTTATTGCTTTTCTTCAAAACAAAAAACCAACACTTGCAAGGCAAATTTGCAGTATGAATTTCTTGCCAGAAGCTTCCAGATTTAATCAGTTAGATGATATGGAATACGCTTTTGGAAACATGGGCTTACAAGACAAAGCAAAACATCTCGCTACCCTTTATTTAGAAGATTTGTCAGATTATATTGTAGAAAATATTGATGAAAATTTTGGATTTAGCAGATATGCAGAACGATTAGGAAGAAGTGCTAATTCATTTGACGAGTTGTATCAAAAACTCCAATCAGACAAAACTTTCGTAGATAACTTTACTCTTGAAATTTTAGATAAAAAACTTCTCGAAACGCAGCCGAAACTGGTTTGTTTTTCCGTTCCGTTTCCTGGTAATTTATATTCAGCGTTTAGATGCGCTCAACATATCAAAAATCATTATCCAAAAATTAAAACGGCTTTTGGTGGTGGTTTTGCCAATACAGAACTCCGAGATTTAAAAGACAAAAGAGTTTTTGAATTTTTTGATTTCATCACATTAGACGATGGTGAACTTCCGATAGAATTACTTTTTGAAAACATTTGTCATTCTGAGCAGAGTGAAGAATCTTTATTCAAACGCACTTTCCTATTAGAAAACGGAGAAGTTGTATATAAAAACAATTCCGAAAAACACGATTATAAACAAGCCGAAATCGGGACGCCAGATTACACAGATTTACCTTTAGATCAATACATTTCTGTAATAGAAATCGCGAATCCTATGCACAGTTTGTGGAGCGATGGAAGATGGAATAAACTCACAATGGCTCATGGTTGCTATTGGGGAAAATGTACTTTTTGTGATATTTCGCTCGATTATATCAAAATTTATGAGCCTATTGCTGCCAAAATTTTGGTTGACAGAATGGAAGAACTCATTGAAAAAACAGGAGAAAACGGTTTCCACTTTGTAGATGAAGCAGCACCACCAGCTTTAATGCGAGAAGTGGCTCTTGAAATTTTGAGAAGAAAACTCGTGGTAACTTGGTGGACAAATATTCGATTTGAAAAAAGTTTTACACGAGATTTATGTTTTTTACTGAAAATTTCGGGTTGCGTAGCGGTTTCTGGCGGTCTAGAAGTAGCTTCTGACAGATTATTGAAACTCATCAACAAAGGAGTTTCGGTTTCTCAAGTTGCCAAAGTCACCAGAAATTTTACCGAAGCAGGAATTATGGTTCACTCCTATTTAATGTACGGTTATCCTACACAAACAGAACAAGAAACCATCGATTCTTTGGAAATGGTTCGTCAAATGTTTGAAATGGGAATTTTACAAAGTGGATTTTGGCATCAATTTGCCATGACTGCGCATTCTCCTGTTGGAAAAAATCCTGAAGAATTTGGCGTAGTTCCTCACTTGAAAGAGATTACTTTTGCCAATAACGATATAGAATTTCAAGACAAAACCGGAATTGACCACAGTAAATTCAGTTTCGGACTCAAAAAATCGCTGTTTAATTATATGCACGGAATTTGTTTTGAAAATCCGCTGCAAGAATGGTTTGAATTTAAAATTCCAAAAACCACAATTCATCCTGATTATATTCACGATTGTCTATTAGAAGAAGATCACTTTAGCACCAAACCGAATGCTAAAATTATTTGGGCAGGAGCGAAACCTTTGGTAGAGTTTTTCACGAAGTCAAAAAAAGGAAATTCTTGGGAAATGGCAACACTTACCTTCCATGAAAAGACCAATGTTTTTAGTATCAATTTAGAAAAAGAAAAAGCAGTTTGGCTTCTTGAAACCATTGATGAAATTTCTATTCATTCTAATAAAAACTTAACTTTCAACCAGTTAAAAGCAAAATATGAATTAAATTTTGATGATTTTGAATTGTTTTGGTATTCTAAACCGATTCAAATTTTGAAAGAAAACGGAGTCATCTTAACCTTATAAAACAAAAAACTCGAGCAAAATTGCTCGAGTTTTTAATTTATTGTGAAGAATTTTAATCACAAAGGATAATTCCTTTATCGTTACTAAATTCTACTACACCACTGTTGATGGAATAAGAAAAAACACTGTTCTTTTCGTTTTCTTTGGTAAAGAATTTTGCAAAATTTTCATTCTGAATTTCATTCGTGAAAACTCTTACTTTACCATTCACTAAAGAAGAAACAATAGCGGCGTGGTTTTTCATGATATGGAAATCACCATTTTTTCCAGGAAGAAGAACTGAATCTACTTCGCCATCAAAAACTACAAATTCCGGAGTTAATATTTTAATATTCATTTCTTTTCAAATTATAGATTATAGATTTTAAATTTTAAATTGTTGAAATCAAATCTAAAATCTAAAATTTAACATTTAAAATTTATTAAGCGTTTTCAGCAAGCATTTTTTGACCTGCTTCGATAGCTTCTTCGATAGTTCCTTTCAAGTTGAAAGCAGCTTCTGGTAAGTGATCTAACTCACCATCGATGATCATGTTGAAACCTTTGATAGTATCTTTGATATCTACTAAAGCTCCTTTAAGACCTGTAAATTGCTCTGCAACGTGGAAAGGTTGAGATAAGAATCTCTGTACTTTTCTAGCTCTATATACT
>CAZUIS010000065.1:0-5188 GCA_964620295.1 uncultured Candidatus Peribacteria bacterium | reverse complement strand
AAGTGTTTCTGCTATCAAGGGTGGAAAAGTTATTGATACCTCTATGGGATTTACCCCACTTGAAGGACTAACTATGGGAACAAGATCAGGAGATTTAGATCCTGCAATTGTTGCGTTTTTGATGAGAAAAGAAAATATGACCGCTGATGAAATTGATCATGTTCTCAATAAACAAAGTGGAGTACTTGGAATTTCCGGAGTGTCTAGTGATATGAGAGATATTGAAGATGGACATATTGCTGGTAAACCACAAGAAACTTTAGCATTGGAAATTTATGTAAATAAGATTGTGAAATATATTGGTTCTTATACTGCTGTATTAAATGGATGCGATGCTATTGTTTTGACTGCTGGTACCTTAGAAAATTCAGCGTATATTAGAAAAATGATAGCTGATAAACTTGGATGGCTTGGTATTACTTTGGATGAATCAAAAAATGATTTTAGAGGAGAAGAAAGAATTATTTCGACACCAGATTCTAAAGCTGTTTTGATGGTTGTTCCTACTAATGAAGAATATATGATCGCAAAAGAAACCTATGATTTGTTAAAATAAGGATAAAAGATAACAAATTTCAAAAAATAAAGAGAGAACCGTTCGCAGTTTATATTTCTTAACGGCAAAAAACACATGGAGCCGGTTTGTTTGTGTTTTTTCTGCCTAAAATATAAAGGCTTCACTTGTTCTATCTTTATTTTTTATATAATTAATTTTTCTTTAGAAATCTACAGAGTAGTGAGTCACGACAAATATCTTTGTTCATACTTTTGCTATTCCATATCCCATTTTTGTAAAATAAGGACTTGCTACAGCTTTGTAGTGAGGCCCTTTTTTTGTTTTTTCACTCATAAAAAATGCAAAGCATTTTTTGAGGGCTGCAGTAACTTCTGTTGTACAGTCTGATTTGTTACAACTGAGGTATTGATAAGCTATATTTTCCGAAAAATTAGCGACACCATTTTGCTCTTTTGGAAAAGTTATTCATAGGTCTGTAAATCGTGATTTTATACTTTCATAATTATAATAACCATCTGTGGAAAGTCTTTTGTGTGTTGAATAATTAAGTTCAGCTAGGTGGTTGGCTCGGTTTTGGGCGGTGTTGTTGAGCTCTGGACTGATTGTATATGCGGCCAGTCCTTCTGAGGTTCTTTCAGTGTTGTGTCGTTCGAGCCGTGTTTTTTCAACTAAGGTTTTGTCGATATTGGTAATGTTTGATTCGTAGATTGTTGTTTTAACTGTTTTATCTAATTCTTCTATTTTTGCATTGAGATAAATTATCAAAGCATCTCTCACTCTTTGATCAACAATAGTTAACGCTTTGATTTTTGGTATATAATTTTCAAAAGTCTGTTTTTTTTGAAGATCGGTTTTATTGGCATTTGTTGTTTGGATATCGTTGAGTACGGTTGTTACTATTGTTTTGTAATCTGCATGAGTAATAGCAATTAGGCTTGTTACAATACATCAGATTATAAATATTTTGAAGTGTTTCATACAAAATTGCAAAGAATAAAAACTTGGTGTTATTTTAACTATTATCCATTGATTATCAAATAAATGGAGTTGCTTTTTTGTCGAAACTTTGTATGTATAGAGTAACCGATTTGTTAATAATCGGCAGTTTATTATTAAACCAATTCTTCATGATTTCTTATATTATGGAGTCTATAAGGGAATATTTCCATCAAGGAATAAGTATGAATCCTTTTTTCCTTGTGTTTTTGGTTGGTTTTTGTGTTCAATGACTCAAAGTTATTATAGATTTGTTTAAATATAGAAAATTTCGTTTTCATCATTTTTTTTCTTCTTGAGGATTTCCCTCTTTTCATACTTGATTATCCAGTAGTGTTATGATGTTGGTATTGCTTGAATATGGATTTGATAGTGTGTTGTTTGTTGTAGTATCTGCTTTTGCTTTGCTATTTGCTTATGATGCTATGAATTTGAGATTTCAAACAGGTCAGCATGCTCATTTGATTAATAAATTGAGAACTGAACTTCAATGAATATTTCTTAAAGAACAAACAGGAAAACTTAGAGAAAGACTTTGACATACACCACTTGAAGTTTTATGATGATTTGTAATTTGATCTTTGTTGACTTATATTCTTTATTATTGTTTTTATTTGTAGTAATTTCTCTGTTTGGTTTTAAATTATTAATTATTTATTCTCGTCTATGGTGCAATTTGCTGTTCAAAAAAAATTTACTAAATCATCAAAACCTTTTTCTTTGTCTTCTTGAATAGCTCAAAAGACTTGATGATTTTTTCGTAAAATACCTGTTATTTATTTTTGGATTTTTTTTGGAATTTTATTTTTCTTTTATTGAGGATTTCTGCTTCTTAAATATACTATTTTTGTGCCGGAATATCGTATTACTAAAATAGATTATGCTTTAAGTAGTGTTAAAATGTATGATGATCCTTATTTGTACAAAGATATTAGTTCTCTTATAAAGGGGGAAAATATCTATTTGCTTGATTGGAATTCTCACCGTATTGCCGAAACAATTCAACAAAAATATCCATTTGTGGAAGATGTTATTATTGTCTATAAAGCGCCATATACTGTTCTTGTAAAAGTTATTTTCTCGTCACCAGAGCTTATTCTAAAACATGAAGAGAGAAAATTTTGAGTCTATAACAATGCTTTATTTGAACTACTTTCCTGAAATACACTTTGATCCTCTTGAGTTGTTAATCTTGAAGTGTTGTCTTTTAATTCTGGTTGAGCGTTGACGTGAATATTCTTTTTACAGACTCCTACCGATTTGATAGATGATATACGTCTTATTAAAGAATGATTTCCGGAAATTCAAAAATTATCTTATTTACCAGGATGACACAGAATGATTGTTCATTTATGAGCTAATAGGCAAATCTACATAAATAATGCTATTGATATTCAACCACAAATTATCAATTATCAGTTATTAAAAAAATATTATTCAGAATTTAATTTATTGAAAGAGATAGATTTGGGAAGTTTGGAAAGTGATAAGGTGATTGTGAAAAAATAAGATATAGAATTCTTTCGCAATAAAAAACAAAGAAAACTCATTAATTATCAAAGCAATATTATTTTTTAGAATTATTTCTAATTATTTATTTTACATTGTTTATTACTAAAACTATGAATCAAGAATTTATGAGAGAATCGATTAGATTATCGCTTGAAAATATGGAAAAAAATGCTGGAGGGCCATTTGGGGCTGTGGTTGTAAAAAATGGTGAAATTGTTGGAAGATGACGAAATAAAGTAACTTCTACTAATGATCCAACAGCTCACGCTGAAATGGTAGCTATTCGTGATGCATGTCAGAATTTATGAAATTTTCAACTTGATGGTTGTGAATTATATACGAGTTGTGAACCTTGTCCTATGTGTTTGGGAGCAATTTATTGGGCAAGATTTGATAGAGTGTATTATGGAAATACCAAGCAAGATGCTGCAGATATAAATTTTGATGATAAATACATTTATGAAGAGTTAGATAGACCGTTGGACAAAAGACATTTACCTATGCAACAATTACTTCGTGAAGAAGCGATAAAAGTATTTCAAAAATGGGCGGATAAACAGGATAAAATTCTTTATTAATAATATAGAGCCAAAGAAAAATAGTACAATAGATCCAAAGCCTATTTGACTATGCCACTATTTAACTATTTAACTATTGAAAATGAAAAAAGATTTTCCCATATTTGAACATAATCCATGACTCGTATTTCTTGATAATGGAGCAAGCTGTCAAAAGCCAAAGATCGTGATTGATGGTGTTTCTGAATTTGTTGCCCATGATTATGCAAATATTCATAGAGGATTGTATGATTTGTCTGAAAGATCAGAAAAAGCATATCATGAGAGCAAAATTGCTGTTGCTAATCTCTTGAACTGCAAGGCGAGTGAAATTTTCTATACCTATAACTCAACATATGCTATAAATATTATTGCTGGAGCATTAGCAAAATCCAAATTTCTTAAGAAATGAGATGCTGTTTTGCTTGGAATTTGGGAGCATCATGCAAATGTGTTACCTTGGCAAATTTTGGCAGAAGAATATGGTTTTGAAGTGAAGTTTTTTGGGATACAAGATGATTATAGCGTTGATCGAGATGATTTTGATAAAAAATATACTGATAATGTAAAAGTCGTTGCTTGTAGTCATGTTTCCAATGTGACAGGTCAGATTTATGATGTAAAAAGGGTTAAAGAACAATTACGTGATGATACATTTTTCTTGATTGATGGATCTCAGTCGGTTCCTCATTTTGTTGTGGATGTCATGGATATTGGGTGTGATGCTTTGGTATTTACTGGGCATAAAATGATGGCCTATACAGGAATTGGTGGTGCATATCTCAAAAAAGACTGGATTAAAACCTTATCTCCAATGATTGCTGGTGGAGGAACTATTGAAGATGTAAGTATTACAGGACATACTTTTGCTTCATGAACAGATAAATTTGAGGCAGGAACTCCAAATATTATTGGTGCAGTAAGTCTTTTGAAAGCAATTGAATATATTGATACTCTTGGTGGTATGCAAAAGATACGAGAACATGAACAAGAGCTTGTCAAGAAAACTTTGGAGGGGTTTAAAGCTCTTGCTGGTAAAGTTGAATTGATTTGAACTTTTGACGCAGAAAAGAGGGTAGGGGCTTTCTCTTTTGTTGTAAAAAATCAATCAAATTTTAATAAAATCTGAGAAATTTTTGCTGAGCATACTATTGCTGTTCGTTGTGGATGACATTGTGCGTATCCTTTGCATAAACAATTGGGAATTGGGGGTACGTGTAGAATGAGTACGTATATTTATAATGATGAAGAAGATATTGAGAAGTTTTTTGATGTTTTGAATAAGATATAAAAAATATATTTTCGCAATAAAAAACAAACAAAATGCATCAACCATCAAAGCAATATTTTTGTTCTGATATAACGTCTAATTATTGTTGAATTCCTGCTTTGGTTACAGATGATGTTGTATTGTTGATAATGTAATTTATTTTGTTTATTCCTTTTATTGCTCAATAATTAAGATATTTATCAACAAAAAAATCGTTGTTCGTAGTTTGATTTTAATAATAAACAATATATAACCGCTCACTGTTACATTTTTTTAACGATAGAAAACACAAACAAAAATATATTACTAAAAATATGTCAAGTAAAATCTGTCGAG
>CAZUIS010000064.1:0-5304 GCA_964620295.1 uncultured Candidatus Peribacteria bacterium | reverse complement strand
CTTATCAAGAATCCTGACATTATCGAATGTGTAATTTTGTTTCATGACATTATCTATACTCCAGGATCCAAAAAAAATGAAGAAGATAGTGCCGAATTTGCAGAAAAAATACTAACAAAACGAGGCTTACCAAAAGATTTTATAGAAGAAGTAAAAAGATATATTCTTTTGACAAAACACAACAAAACGCCAGATACTGAAGATGGAAAATACCTGGTAGATATTGATACTTCTATTTTTGGAAAAGACCCAAGAAAATATCAACAATATGCTAAAGATATCAGGAGAGAATATTACACCATACCAGAAAAAACATACAAAGAAGGAAGAAAAAATATTCTAAAGTTTTTCTTAGATAAAGAAAATATTTTCCAAACAGAACATTTTAGAGATAAATACCAAGATCAAGCAAAAATCAATCTTGAACAAGAAATTTCTTGATTATAAAACAACAACTAATTGTATATATAACAAATATTGATTTTCATTATAAAAAGAATAGAATCACACCACAGATTTTAATTCTGATTTTTCCAAATGATCAAACAAAGTATTCTTATATCAGTAGACAACATCGTCTTCAGTATTGTAGATCAACAACTTCAAGTATTGTTAATCAAAAGATTAGCAGAACCATTCAAAGGAATGCGAGCCTTGCCAGGATGATTCGTTTTGGAAAATGAAAATTTAGAAAAAGCTGCTCACAGAGAACTCGAAGAAGAAACCAGCGTAAAAAATATCTATCTAGAACAACTCTACACCTTTTCTGATGTCAACAGAGATCCAAGAGGAAGAGTAATTTCTTGTGCATATATGGCTTTGGTAGCGAGAGAAAATATTATTATCAAACCAGGATCTGATGCGTCAGAAGTACAATTTTTTCCCGTAAACAAACTTCCAAAACTGGCTTTTGATCACAAAAAAGTATTAGAATATGCAATCCAAAGAATTAAATGGAAAATGGAATACACCAATGTAGCCCAATATATTTTACCAAAAAAATTCACCCTTTCAGAACTTCAAAAAGTATACGAAACTGTCCTCGACCAAGAAATCGATGTAAGAAATTTTAGAAAGAAAATAGACAAGCTTGGTCTCGTAAAAGAAACCGGAGAAAAAGAAGTTTGAGTACAATATAGACCTGCCAAACTCTATGAATTCACCAACAAGAAAATAGAAATCGTTGAAGTACTATAAAATAATTTCCACCACATCACCTTTCTTATACTCTCCATCCAATTCAACCTGGATATAATTTTCAGTCCATCCGTGAAATTTTCATCACTTTTTTTCTTCAATAAGGACCTTATGTTTCACGCCTTTATTTTTCACGATAAATTCATTTCTCACTTCATCTCCTACTGCCAATAACTCAGCATTTCTTTGTTTTCTTTGAGAAAACGGTAATTGCTCTGGCAGCTTAGCAGCTGGGACCGATTCTCACTTTTCATGCGCAGAAAACGGAAACGCATGTAACTTCGTAATTCCATATTTCTTCACACCCTCGACCGTTTTCTGAAACTCCTCTGCCGTCTCTCCCGGAAATCCCGTAATAATATCAGCTCCTATACTAATCAATGCTTTATCAGGTCTTTCAATGTTTCTGATACGGGTCAACACACGATCAAGCAAGGCTGCATCATAATTTCTATTCATCAACTTCAATACCTTATCCGAAAAGCTTTGAATCGAAAAATGAAAATGATTCAAAAATCTCGGATTTTTCATTAATTCAAAAAAACTTTCATCCAAAAATTCAGGTCCAAGACTAGAAATTCTAATTCTCGGTACCGAGGTATATTTGATAATAGATTCCAAAAGTTCTGAAAATTTACTTTGTTCTGGCTTCCTAGTTGATTCAGTTCCCCATGCAGCCAAATTAATTCACGTCAAGACAATTTCTTTCCCGCCACCAGCAACAAATTCATTAATTTCCATAATAATATCTTCCAAATCTCTACTTCTATTTTTTCCTCTTTTCAAAATCGTAAGACAAAATGTACAATGCGTATCGCACCCATTTTGAATCATCACAAACTTTTTGGTATACAGATTTGTGGTTTTAAATTCATGCGTAGCTACTTCACGAGCATCAGTTCTTCCTGGCTCTTCTCACAACAATTCAATCATATTTTTACATCCTGATAATTCTGGATAGATAGCATAGAATTGTTCGTCAGTCATTTTTTGTCCTTGATCAAAAACTCCACATCACGTAATATATACTTTTTGTCCTTGTTCCAACGCAATTTTCACTTCTCTCAGCCACTTATTTTTTGCTCTATCAGTCACCACACAGGTTGCAATAATCAAATCATTAGAAAGATCTTGGTTGTTTTGCTCAAAATACGCCAACCATTTATTGAGATAATATTTATTTACCTTACATCAAAAAACCTTGTACATACAAAAATATTCAAAAAAATAAACAGTTCTCTTTTATAGAAAGATGTTTTTAATACAAGAAATTTTAAGCAAACAAAAAAAGCACCAGGGATAAAAACAAAAGGTGCGGTGTGTACAAGGCCATCAACGATGAAACGTTCAACAAATTTGGCCCACCTTTTTCCCTGGTGCATCAAATTAATAATAGATATCAACAAAATTTTTTGAAAAAGAGATTCTCCTACAAATAGTCTTATGTGAAAGAATAAACTTCAAACCAAAAATTTCGTAAATAGTTATTTTCAAACGTCTTCTATCAGTTCTTACGATAATCAACATATCAGAAGAAACAGTATCCGACAATTTAATTTCAGCAAGATTAAAAAAACGAATCCTTGCTTGTTTAATTTTTTTTACAATCATATTTTTTCGTTTTTATTGGTTTTTACAATTGTTTCTTATACTTTTACTGCAAAAAAGCAAACAAAAAAAGCACCAGGGAAAAAAATAAAGGTGCTCTATGAACAAACTAACTAGTAATATACTAATAACAAATACCCTTTCCCTGGTGCTACGTTATTTGCAAAAAAACAATAAATATTTCCCTCCAAAAAACAACCAAAAAAATTTCTTTCATTTTTCTCTTGAACTTCTTTTTCATTTTCCTATACAGACACATCACACTTTTTTAAAAAACACAATATCTAGTAGTATTACATCACAAAAAAACACAATATCTAGTATATTATTCATTTTATATCATAAATTATACATTGACAAATGTTCTTCCTCGTGACCAAAAACAACACTGCAAAAGAAAATTTTAGCTGGGAAAAAATTGAAAAAACATTTCAAAGAGCAGCAAAAGGATTTGAGACAACCTGCAGCTTTGAAGAAGTAAAAAAAGAATTAGAAAAATATCTCATGGAAAGTATCTCTACTAAAGACATTACTAAGCTTTTGATAAAATCAATTATCAATCTGATTTCTCTCCAAAACATCCATTGGCAAACGATCGCAGGAAGAATTCTCATTATGGATTTATACAAACAAGCAAGTAGAAATAGAAATATCCCCATCGAACACATCTATTCTAGCGAAAATTTTAGCCAACACTTCCAAAACTATATTCAGAATAAAAAATATTACCAAAATTTTATGGAATATTATACCCCAGAAGACATCCAAAAAGCTGGTTCTCATCTCAATCAAAACTACGATTTTGAGTATGGATATACAACAGCGCTTATGCTCAAAAAACGCTATTTGCTCAATCCAAACAATATTGTTCACGAATTACCACAAGAAATGTACCTGGCAATAGCCCTTTTCCTCGCTATTCCCGAGAGCAAAGAAACCAGATTAGAAACAGCTCTCGCCATCTACGATGCCTGTGCTACCCAGAAAATCTCCTTGCCAACTCCTACCCTGATGAATGCAAGAACCAATTTTCATCAGCTTTCCAGTTGTTTTAAACTCAATGTTGATGACGATCTCAGATCAATCTACCACAACATCGAAAATATGGCCCAGATTTCAAAATTCGGTGGTGGAATTGGAGTATACCTCGGAAACATCAGGTCCAAAGGATCAGATATTAGAGGTGTCAAAGGCGCTTCAGGATGAGTTCTCCCTTGGACAAAAGTTATCAACGATACTGCTATCGCAGTAAATCAACTTGGAGCAAGAGCCGGTGCAATTTCGGTAACTCTTGATATTTGGCATAGAGATATTTTAGATTTCTTGGATATGCAAACAGAAACCGGAGATATTAGAAGAAAATCATTCGATATATTTCCTGCTGTGAGCATTCCCGATCTTTTTATGCAAAGAGTTATGGAAAACAAAGATTGGACGCTTTTCGACCCGAAAGAAATCAATGATACCATAGGAAAAAAACTTCAAGATCATTTCGGAGACGACTTTACAAGCTTCTACGAACAACTCGAACAAGACCCAACAATAACCCTCAAACAAACTATTCCTGCCAAAGATCTGTTCAAAAAGTTTTTGAAATCAGTGGTAGAAACAGGTATGCCATATACGTTTTTCCGTGATACGGTAAACAAAACCAATCCCAATAATCACGCAGGGAAAATTTATTCCAGCCAACTCTGTACCGAAATCGCACAAAATACTTCTCCTTCAAGCTTTATCGAAGAAACAGAAGAAAACGGAGAAATCCATATCAAATATAAACCTGGGGATTCTGTCGTATGTAACCTTGCGTCGATAAATATCGCAAAAGTGCATACTCCCGAAGAAATTGAAAAGAATATCCCGATCGCCATGCGTATCCTCGACAACGTCATCACCCTCAATTTCTTCCCTATCAAAGAAGCAGAAATCACTGCAAAGAAATATAGAAGTGTAGGACTAGGATTTCTAGGATTAGCAGAATACTTAGCAACCAAAAATATGGTATATGATTCTGCTTTTGCAAGAACACATATCGATCAACTGTTTGAACTTTATGCTTACGAAACCCTCAAATCATCAAACGAATTAGCTCAAGAAAGAGGCGCTTACGAACTCTTCAAAGGCAGCCAACGAGAACAAGGAATCTTATTTGGAAGAGATGAATCATGGTACACACAACACACTCATCTCAAAGAAAAACGATCAGAATTAATTAACAATATCAAAACAAAAGGAATCAGATTTGCATATCATTTATCTCCTGCTCCGAACACATCAACATCTCTCGTTGTAGGGACAACGGCTGGGCTTCTCCCAATCTATAAGAAATATTTCGTGGAAACCAATAGCATCGCGCCTAGCGTAAACGTAGCTCCAAATCTAAACCCAGAAAATACCCGATTCTACAAAGAATATGTACATATGAAAATGCCAGAAGTCATAGATATGATTGCTACTATCCAAAAATGGGTAGATCAAGCAATTAGTTTCGAACGAATT
>CAZUIS010000063.1:2179-5348 GCA_964620295.1 uncultured Candidatus Peribacteria bacterium | reverse complement strand
CTTCTGATCAGATTTCCAAAACGGTTACATCAAAGGTTCCTCATCCAAGATCAAAAACGACTATTTTTTCATCTTTATTTTTTCCTTCTCCATAAGCTAATGATGCAGCAGTTGGTTCATTGATGATTCTTTCTACCTTAAGTCCCGCAATTTCCCCCGCAGCTTTGGTGGCATTTCTTTGTGAATCATTAAAATATGCAGGTACGGTAATTACTGCTTGAGAAACGGTTTCTCCCAAATATTTTTCCGCATCATCCTTGATTTTTTTCAAAATAAATGCAGAAATTTGTTCTGGTTTGTATTCTTTTCCATCAACAACAATCAAAATTCCACCATCAGAACCTTCTTTTACATCAAAAGGAATGTTTTTTAAATCTGATTTTATTTCGCTATATTTTCTTCCAATAAATCTTTTTACTTCATAAATCACGTTCTTTGGTTCCAAGATCGCTTTTCTTTTTGCAAGATCTCCAACCAATAATTCATCTCCTTTGATATATACTATAGAAGGAGTGGTTCTGTTTCCTTCTGCGTTGGCGATTACTTCTGATTTGTCTCCCAACATGTAGGCAACACACGAATTTGTAGTTCCCAAGTCAATTCCAATTACTTTTGCCATAATAAATTATAATAAAATAAAAGAGTGTCACGAAAAATCAACGCGTGCTATATTAGTAATTTTTTTTAAAATTGCAAGTTTTTTATCACTTTTTTACATTGGGTGCTATCTATGTGTTTATATTTGATAAAAATATGGTGGTAATAATTGACAAAAGTATAATAAAACCAGACTTTGAAACTTAGAAATATGTTTTTTATAAAATAGACTTGACTTTTATATTAAAATAGTTATTTTAAAAAAGAGGTAGTAAATAAAATGTTAAATTAAAACTAATTAAAATATGAAGAAACTAATGTATTTGGTTTCCACCTTGATAATTATCATGCTGGCAACCTCGATATCTTTTTCTCAAGATATTGTAAAAAAAGATACTTCTGAAAACTGGGCATCGACTATTAATTGGTCTGAAAACTCTAAAAAAGAGTTGAAAAAGCAGGTTAGTAAGAAGTTAAATGAAGAACTTCAAAAATATTCGGAGAAGTGGACGAAGGAATTCGTTGATCAATCAAGAAAAGATTTTGTAAAGCAGGTTGCGTCTGATTTACAAATTATTGCAGAGCGATTTCATGAGTTGTATGCTGCGGCCTCAGCTGCATATCTCCTGGGAAAAGGCCCATTTCAAAAAGAAGAAGTCGAACCCTTTCCGTTTGATCCTCGTAAAGAGGTAGATAAAAAGAATTACCTTATAGGTGAATTCCTTTATGAAGAACGAGAAGGGTTCAAGTATTATTTATCGCAAGGAAACAGAGGCATTTCAAACTACCTCAATGCTGAAGTCTATTATGCTAAAGGTGCTCGTCCAGTCAAAGGTGGTCAAACGATCATCAATGAATATGCGAGACAAATAACAGATAGATGGGAAAAAGCATATTAAATCCCTGTTTCCATATTGAAAAGCCTGCTTTTTAGCAGGCTTTTTTTATTTAAATGTTTTGATTCCATTTTTATATCCCATATCAAAAATACTTTTCATGTGTTGCTTGTTGGTACTCAAGAGAGAAACCGGAATATCTTCATAAAATAAATCATCAACAAGGTCAAATTTTTCTATTTCTCTAGCTCTCATAAGAATTTCATAACTCAAAGAAAGGTTGCCTATAAGTGAAGAAGTTTTTTGATTTTCTGTGAATTTGTTGAGAAATATTCAAATAATGCGGTTGGATGGATGGTCTTTTTTTGCGAGGTCTACGGGAAAATTATTGATGAGGCCTCCATCCATCAAGGTATGTCACTGGAACGAAATTGGAGAGAAAATTCCAGGAATAGACATACTTCCCAGAAGAGGAGGAATCAGACTTTCTTTTTTGTAAAGAATATATTTCCCTGTTTTGGTATCAGTAGTTCAAATAGCCAAAGGAATATAAAGTTCTTTAAATGTTTTTGGTAAATCTTCTTCAAAAATATGTTGGATAAAATCGTTTTTTAAAAGACTTTTTTTTGAAAGAAGATTCAATGTTTTTAATCCAAAAAGAGATACTTTTGAAAATCTTTCAAAAATCCAATCAGCAGAATATCCTGCACTTCGATAGGCGCCAATGATAGCACCAGCGCTTACTCCATAAATCGAGGAAATCTCTTTTTTCTTATTAAGATCTTCTAATGCCTTCAAAACTCATAATGCATAAAATCATCTTACTCATCCTCAGGAAATAACTAATGTCTTGCGTTTTTTTTGAAAAAGATGCTGGAAAATTTTCATAGAAATACGTAAAAATTAAAGCATGTGCTGACAATGAAGAATACCAGCAGCTCCTATCATAGCCGCGTTATCGGTAGAGTAAACTTTTTTAGTAGGCTTTACCAACGCAAAATTCTGATTGATATAATTTTTATGTTTAATTAATCCATTAGCGTATTCCCAAAGTCTATCATTTGCAGAAACCCCACCAGAAATTCCCAAGGTCTTTGCCTCATATTTTATTCAGGCTCTTACTAATTTTTTGGCAAGCACTTCAACCACAGCTTCTTGAAATTCATAAGCAATTTCACAAATCAGATCTTCTGTCAGAGGCATATTTTTTTCGTTCATTTGTTTTAACAAAATCGATACTTGGCTTTTCATTCACGAAAAACTAAAGTCAAACGACTCTCTACCAAGGAATATTCTTTTAAAAGAAATGCCAGAACTTACCAGTTCACATTTATTACAGAAACCAAATTCTTCAAGACGTTTTTTGTGTTTGAGGGCCATTTCTCCGATTCGTAATCATCATGGATACGGTCCTCCAAGCATCCTTGATACCTTATCAAAACATTCTCCGGCAGCATCATCCAATGTTTTCCCCAGATGTTCTATATGAAATTTTTTTTCTTGTATAGTAATGAGATAGATATCATTATGTCCTCAACTTGCAGTCAATACGACCATAGGAAATTGAAATTCATCAAGGTTTCTTTCCAAAAGCAAAGAAAAGATATGTCCGTGAATATGATTTACTTCGTACAATGGTTTATTGTACCAGCTTGCAAGTGTTGTTGCAACGGTTTTTCCTACCACGAGTGATCCAGGAAGTCCTGGGTGGGTAGTTACACTGATAGTGTCGACAC
>CAZUIS010000063.1:0-2125 GCA_964620295.1 uncultured Candidatus Peribacteria bacterium | reverse complement strand
AATACTCCCAATATTTTTTCACTATGTAATCTCGACGCAATTTCTGGCATTACTCCACCAAATTTTTGATGATCTTGTACTTGTGAATAAGCGAGGAGTTTCTCAACAGAAAAATGATTTCCATCAAAAGAAATTATTCCTATGGAAGTATCATCACAACTAGTTTCTATTGCCAAGGTTTTTACCATTATGTTAAATGTTAGGTGTTGAATAGTTCTTATACATTATTAATTTGTTTCTTACTTCCTAATTCCTACATGCTGCACATATTTTTCTGCGATAGTTTTGAATTCCTCAAGTTCTTCTTCAGAGAATGGTTGTCCTCCAAAATTTGGATCTAAGGTGTTCCCTCCAATATAGTTTTGGAGATAATAATGTTTTGCTCCTCTAATAAAATGCGCCATACTTTCAATATCGTCAGCGGTATGCATACCTTTGATTACCGTTGTCCTATATTCATATTCAATATTTCATTCCAATAGCATTTGTAATAACTTTTGATAGCTTAAGAAGAACTCTGGAGTCTGAGGAACTCCAACAGCGTCATCATAACTGTAAATAGCATGTTTAAGATCAAGAGCAACATAATCCAGAATACCATCCTGAATCATTCTTTTGACTAATTTATAATCTCTTCCATTGGTATCGAGCTTAACTTTGAACCCCATCTCTTTTACCTTTTTTGCAAAATCATACAAATCCGGTTGTAACGTCGGTTCTCAACCACAGATACTTACTCCATCCAAAAATCCTTTTCTGCTTTCCAAAAAATTAAAAAAAACTTCATCAGGTATGAGGTCATTTTTGAACAACATCATTTTTTCTGGAAGCACACATTCTGGATTGTGACAAAAATGACACCTAAAATTACATCATTGCGTAAAAATAACACAGGCTACGTGTCATGGATAATCGACTAATGTTGATTTTTGAATTCCGGCTATATGCATGGTTTCATTGTAAGGATTGATGTTTTATCTTCAATCTAAAGTTAATTGTTTACTATGTTTTTTATTCTTTCAATAGCTTTATCGATATTTCTCATCCCTTGTCCTACGGGATAAAAGGTAGGGTAGATGGTATATTTTTTTCAATTAATTTCAAAGATCTCATATTCATTTTTTTGATAGTCAGAAACTTTGATGTTTTTTCTCAACAACAACGAACTTACTTGATTTCCAAAAGAAATAATATGCGTTGGTTGAACTAATGAAATTTCTTTTTCGATCGCCTCAAGATATGCTTTGAAAACATTGTTGTGTAACGGTCTTGCATCAATTTGTGTACACTTTGCAAGATTGGTTACATAAATTTTATTCTGATTCAATTCTTGGTAAACTTGTTGACAAAATTCAGGTGTCCATTGGTTGGGTTTATAGCTTTGTATGGTAGTAAATGCTGGCTTGGAGATGACACCTACGGCAAGGAACAGTTTCCAGATATTCTTGGTCCCAAGCCAGGCTGCACGGAGCCCTTTTCGATCTTTTTGTGCTGATATATTTCTCCCTGTGGGATTCATAAAGAGAAAAAGTATTTTCGGTTTTTTGATACAGCCAGCTCCATATACTGGAGCTAATGTTTTTTCTCCATATTCCAGTTGTAACCTATCAAAAAGTGGAAATAATTCAGGTAACTGTAGTCTATGCATAAACTAATCTTATTAGAATAAATGTTTGTGATGTATTTGAGAAAGAGCGTAGATTGTAATTTGTTTTGTATATTCTTTTCTATGATTCAATCTTTACTTCCAATCCAGTTATCTTCTGTAAATCAAGCGTTTTTAAAAGCTGTACTTAAATCTTCTCAATAAGTAATTACTCTTTCTAAAGCAGGTTTTGGATATTGGAAGCCACCACCTATTCATATATATTCTTTTTTGCCATCCCAAAAAACACAGGCTTCACAAGCAAAGTATCAAGTTCCTGCTTGAGAAGAAGGCATTAATCATGATTCTATTCCAATTCAAAAATCACAGGGGCTTTGTTTAAAAGCTTCTTTAGCCCTGTTTGTAGCTCATAAAATAGTTTCTTCTAAGCTCATTGGTTGTTCTGAAATGCCAGAAGAAACCTTACAAGGGACAATAGTATCAATAATAAACCAATCAAAAAATCATTCTAATTCTCTA
>CAZUIS010000062.1:0-5437 GCA_964620295.1 uncultured Candidatus Peribacteria bacterium | reverse complement strand
ACTCTTTTACGCTATCGGGCACACCCCTAATACCAGATTCTTAGAAGGACAAGTTGCAACTGATGAAGAGGGATATATCATTACCACTCCAGGGACCACGCAAACCTCTGTGCCCGGAGTCTTCGCTGCAGGAGATGTGCAAGACAAAAAATATCGTCAAGCAATTACCTCTGCAGGTACCGGTTGTATGGCAGCTCTCGAAGCTGAAAAACGAGTGTCTGAACACAAATAAGTCTTTTATCATTAATTATTATACCAATGAGCGTACTTCATATTGAAAGCACAGAACAATTTAAAAGCCAAGTATTAGAATCTGATACATTATCAGTTATTGATTTCCGAGCAGAGTGGTGTGGACCATGTAGAATGCTAGGACCTATCATGGAAGAACTTGCTGTAGATAATGCAGGAAAAAATGTTCAAATCGTAAAGATCAACGTAGACGAACAACCAGGATTGGCAGGATCATTTGGAGTTTCTTCTATCCCAGCAGTTTTCTTTGTAAAAGGAGGAAAAGTAGTTGATGCTATGGTAGGAGCTATGCCAAAAAACATGTTCCAAGCAAAAATCGATCAACACGTAGAAGCAAAAGGAGTAAATATGAATTCAGAAGCAGGAGAACAAAAAGCTGCTGCCTAATGTATTTCTAAATGTTTAATGTTATATTTTAAATTTAAAACTTAGGACTTAACATTTAAAATCAATAAACGTTGCCCTGTGCAGCGTTTTTTTTTGTAAACAAAAAAAGTGACACTGATTTCAGCGTCACTAATTTATTAATCGTTTTCATTAAGGTCAGGAATCTTTCTCACATGGAGACATCTTCCTGTGATAGGAAAGTCCTCGAGAAGCTTAATCCTGAAATAAAATAGATCAGTAAAGATAAGCGAGTCATTAACCTCAGAGATATGATCGAAAATGTTTTCTGAATCATCCTCCAAGATGTATTCATTACCTTCTTGGGATACCCAATATTCCTTTAATCCAAGCCTTATTTTACCTTCTTTTTCATAGGTATCTAATTGGCGAAAAAGGTCAGGGTATTTTGCTTCAGTAAGCACGAGAACTTCATCTGATAACAAGACATCAAGCTTATTTTGAAGAAGAGTATCTGCTTTACTTACTGTTCTAGATGATTGCTGTTTGCACGAAAAGAAACAACAAAAAAAAAGAATGATGATAATAAGTTTTGTCTTCATATTTTTGGTTTTTTTATCATTATAAGAATTTTGTTTAATAAATCAATGAAAAGAATAAAAATATTGACTTTATATTAAAAATAGATAGAATTTAAGAACAAGATTTATTTTTTTAAAGGTAATATGTCTATTAACACACCTTCAAATTGATCAAATTCTTCAAAAAAATATCACAAAATTGCAAGTGGAGAGCCAATTCGTAAAGTTTTGTCAGAATCAGATGAAGATCAAATAGTAGCTAATCAAGAGCAAAAATTAAACAAGTTGACTATTAGCAAAAGCATCAAAAAGATGGAATGATTGGCAGAAAATCTCAAAGCTAAGCAAGACACTAATGAATTATATAAAATACTTCAGATTGCATGTTCTGATCCCAAGTATTTTTTTGTAGATAATGGAAGATTGGTTTTTGATAAACAATTAGCTCAAAATAATCGCAAAATTTATCAAGAATTAATTGATTCAGTCGTTATCGTGCCTTCAACACTTCCGCCGTCATTTCTTCAACAATTTGCTATCAAAGAAATCGATCCACAAGCGCAAAATATCAAAGATATTTTCAAATTAGCTAAGCCTTTACGTTATGTTTATCAAACAAAACAAAGATATACTAACAGAGTTTTGTTTTATCAATGAAAGATTATTATATTTAGAACAGTCAAAACTATGCTTTCTTATGATCAACCAAATACAGTAGGAGAAAAAAGAAAATATGATACTAATAAATATTTCAATACCTACGAAAGTATATATGATGCAATTAGAAGCCAAGAATATATTTTGGAAGGACAAGAAGAAAGTGTAAATGATATCAAAATGATTCAAAAAACAATTGTAGAATTGATTCACGATATTAAATTTGACATTAAAAATTTTGAAATAAAAAGAAAGCTTGATACAATCCAAGAAGTTGTTCAAAACGCAAAATCTCATCATATCGTTGCAGCACAAATCCATAATTTAAACAATATTATGGGTCAACATCCAGAAATTGAAAAACAACATCTTGTATGAGCAAAGAATAAATTTTCCAAGAGAATAGCTGATATTACCCAGCACGTCGCAATGATAGATATCCAAACAAATGAAATGAAAAACATCCTCCATGAGGGAGAATATTTGATAAAAATGCTTCATGCAAATTTTTTTGATAATATTGCTTTTGATGGATCAAAAAATGAACAAATTTTATTTGCTTTTGAAAAATTTTTTGCAGCAAAGTGAAAACTAGATTATATTCCTGATCCTTTTGCAACATTTTTTAATCAAATTTCTCGTTATTTGGGGGATTCTGTTGATGCAATAAAAAGGCAATCTGTAGAAGATTTTTTAACAAAAGCAGGACTGCTTTTCCTTATGCAAAGGATCTCGTTGGCTCTGGCAAAAGTAGAACATCAACTAAAAAAGGGAGAAAGGATTTATCAAGAAATTGATTTGTTTTCTGAAATAAACATAGTAGAAATACTGATGAAACACCCAAAACTTCACCAGAGATATGATACTTTTTTCGCAAGTATAATTGAATATATTAATGAATTAGTTGCTATGATGAAAGAGCCAGAGGGAAAAGAAGAAGAAATACAAAAATATTGGGATGAATTACAACATATTTCTTTAAAAAATTTATTCTAATAAAGTCTCAATTTTTTTTCTTACAGGACATCATTCTCTTTTTTTTTCGTCACAATCCATGCAGAGAAGTTTAATGAGATTTTCTGTACATTCTTTTTTAAAATGAATTTTATGCGAGGAAACATCTATAATACCAAGATGCTCATTGAAACGTAATCCTTTTTCACAGACAAGGTCTTTTGAAGATTCCATGACGAGAAAAAAAGAATAAATTAGTATAGAGAATATAAACAAACTCACAGCAATAGCAAATAAAAAATGTTTTTTTGTAGTTATATCATTTTTTTGAAAAAATACATAAAGAACGAACTTTTTGGTTCGTTTTTTTTTGACAGAAACAGAAGGTTGTAATATAATAAGAAAACCTTTATTTTTTAGAAAAAATCTTTGATGTTGACTCAAGTTTTTGTCCTGGCCGTTTCTATCTTTTTTATTATCAAAGGAGCTATGCTCTCTACCAAGTATGCAGTTAGGTTTGCAGAAAATTTTCAAATATCAAAATTTATCGTTGGATTGATTATCGTAGCAGTGATTTCTATTTTGCCAGAAACATTTGTTTCTATTAATGCGGTTTTTGAGGGGGTTCCTAGTATGGCGTTGGGAACATTGTTTGGTTCTAATGTTGCAGATCTTACGCTTGCGTTTGGAATTATTGTGCTTTTTTCTGGAAGAAAAAATATCAAAATAGAAAATAAAATTCTCAAAACAAATGCTATTTATCCATTTTTTCTCCTTCTTCCTATTGTTTTATGATTAGATGGTCATTATGGACGATTGGAAGGGTTAGGGCTTATTCTCGTAGGCGTATTTTTTTATTATTATGCGTTTAAAAATGGAGTAAACGAGGCCCCAGGAATAAGAGAAAAAGGAAATCGTTTACTTAACTTTATTTATTTGGTAGGAAGTATCTCCTTATTATTGATTTGAGCACATTTTGCAGTAGATTCTGGTGTTTGGATAGCAAATGCATGTGGATTAAGTCCAGTATTGGTTTGAATTTTAATTATTGGATTGGGAACAGTAATTCCAGAGCTTTTGTTTGCGTTTCAAGCGGTAAGAAAATATGATGATTCCTTGGCTGTTGGAGATATTTTGGGAACAGTCCTTGCAGATGCCACTATCGTAGTTGGAATTGTAGCACTTATTAAACCGTTTTATTTTCCTTGGAAAATTATCGGAATTACAGGCGCCTTTATGATGATGGCAGCATTTATAACTTCTTATCTCATGCATACAGGAAAAGTACTTACCAAAAGAGAAGGATTCTTCTTGATTCTCTATTGGCTAACTTTTGTCCTAACTGAATATTTTGTAAATACCTAATTTATTTTGTAAAAAAAACCAATGATTCGTCGTCTCAAAAAGAAAATTATTCAATTAAGAAAATCAGATTCTAATATCAATATGATTATCATTGCTATTGCGGTAGTGATGATTTGGAGGGGAGTGTGGGGAATTCTTGATACTTTTTTGTTTCCTAACTATCCTTTGATTAGTTATAGTATCTCTTTGGTATTGGGAATTCTTATTTTGCTGATTGATAATCAGAAATTAGATGAATTATCTCATCATTAATTTATTTCATTACATAACGATTTATGAAGTATTATCAGTTATCCATCGCTTCATTATATAAAGAATTAGAAACAAATATTGAGGGATTGTCTCCTCAAGAAGTGCTTTTGAGATTGGAAAAATATGGTCCCAATGCTATCAAAGAAAAAGAAACCAATTCTGCCTGGAAAATATTTTTTCACCAATTTACTTCTGCTTTGGTATTGATATTAATAGCTGCGACAGTTGTTTCCGCAAGTATTGGAGAGGTAACTGATGCTGCGATTATCTTGGCAGTAGTTGTGTTAAATGCTATTTTTGGGTTTATCCAAGAATATAAAGCCGATAAAGCTATAGCATCACTCAAGAAAATGGCAGGACTCAAATCAAAAGTGATAAGAGAGGGAAAAGAACATATCATTGATGCTTCAGAATTGACTATTGGAGATATTATTCTTCTTGATACGGGAGATAAAATTCCCGCAGATGCAAGAATAATTGAAGCTGTTAACTTGGAAGTTCAAGAATCAATTCTTACCGGGGAATCATTATCTGTTGCGAAACATACAGAAGCATTGGAAACAGTAGGCGCGCTCTGAGATACCAAAAATATGGTGTTTAGTGGAACCATTGTTACTAAAGGAAGAGGAAAAGCAGTAGTGTGTGCAATAGGAATGGCTACAGAAATAGGAAAAATTGCTGAAATGATGCAAGAAACTCCAGATAAAAAAACAAATCTTGAAAAAAAACTTAATGGACTAAGTAAAGGACTTGGAATTGCAACGATCGTGATTTGTATTATTATTTTTCTTACCTATTATTTTCTCAGAGATTTACAAATTCAAGAGGCATTTTTGATTGCGGTAGCTTTGGCGGTTGCTGCAATTCCAGAGGGATTACCTGCGGTGGTAACCATTTCTTTATGACTTGGAGTCAAAAGATTTGTCAAAAAGAATGTTTTGGTGAGAAGGCTTTCATCAGTAGAAACCCTGTGATCAGTAAATATTATTTGTACGGACAAAACAGGAACGTTAACCAAAAATGAAATGACG
>CAZUIS010000061.1:0-5819 GCA_964620295.1 uncultured Candidatus Peribacteria bacterium | reverse complement strand
TCCCGTTCGTTATACCCATTTTCTCTAAGTTCTCGTTCGAGTTGTTTCGTATCAATTAAAGGATTTTTTTTGCTTTTTTTCATGGCCATGGGGTTAGAAAATAAAGCTGTCTTTAGTATTTCCTTTTTTTTCTCTTTTTCAAGAGATTTTATTGTTTTTCATCAAAAAATAACTATTTTTTGTCAAGTGTAAACTCTTTTATTACGCTTGAATTCATGCTTATTTTTCTTATACTCTTTGCTGTTCGTGATTTTTTATTTGTTAAAAAATTTCTATGTCAGAATCTCAAACTCTCCTTTGATCTGTGGTACAACACCCTATAGAAACAGAAATTAGCGACTCATATATCAATTATGCCATGTCGGTTATCTCTTCTCGTGCCTTACCAGATACAAGAGATGGATTTAAACCAGTACTCAGAAGAATTTTGTACGCAATGTACCAAATGAATAATTTTTATAATCAAAAACATAAAAAATCTGCGAGAATCGTTTGAGAAGTAATGTGAAAATACCATCCTCATGGAGATAGTAGTATTTACGAAGCGATGGTTCGTATTTCCCAATCATGGTCACTGAGATATCCTCTTGTAGATGGACAAGGAAACTTTGGATCTATTGATGGAGATGGTGCTGCTGCAATGAGGTATACAGAAGCTAGACTTACCAAAATAGCAGAAGAAATGCTTGCTGATATAGAACAAGATACCGTAGATCGAAGACCAAATTTTGATGGATCTCTCAAAGAACCCGTTATGTTGCCTACAAAATTTCCAAATCATCTCTGTAATGGAACGATGGGTATTGCTGTAGGTATGGCAACCAATATGGCTCCTCATAATCTCAATGAAGTTTTGGATGCTTGTTTATTACTTTTGGAAAAAGAAGGAAAAGAAGTTGAAACAATTGATGAAAATTGACAAAAAGTAACATCAAAATATAGTGTTTCTATTGATGATATTATGGAAATTATCCAAGGACCTGATTTTCCTACAGGGTGAGTAATATTTGATTCTAATAATATCAAAGAAGTATATAAAAGAGGAAAATGAGGTATTGTCGTTAGAGGAAAAACTCACGTTGAACATGATAAACATGGATCTATTTTAATTATTGATGAAATTCCGTATTTAGTTAATAAATCTACACTTGTAGCAAAGATCGGAGAATTGGTAGTTGATAAAAAAATAGAATGAGTAACTGATATTAGAGATGAATCTAGTAAAAACATAATCAGAATTGCAATCTATTTAAAATCTGGTATTGATCCTGATCAAATTTTGGTACAATTATTTAAATTTACTGAGCTCCAGACTAATTTTAATATCAATAATGTCTCTTTGATCGAAAATGCAAAACAACCAAGACTTCTTAACATCAAAGACTTATTGGTAGAATATGTTACCTTTAGAAGACAAGTAGTGTATCGTAGATCTGTATTTCAATTAAATAAAGCAAAAGATAGACTCCATATTTTGGAAGGATTACAAAAGGCTATTGATATCATCGATGATGTAATTGATACCATCAAGAAATCACAAACAAAACAAGAAGCTAAAGATAATTTGATGGAAAAATTCTGATTTTCTGATATGCAAGCAGAATATATTTTGATGATGAGATTACAATCATTGGTTGGGCTTGAAATTCAAAGAATTATTGAAGAAATTGAAGAAAAAAAGAAACTTATCGAATATCTTGAAGGAATTATCTGAGATCCTCTCAAACTTGATGGAGTGGTTAGAGAAGAAATGGATTATATGAAAAATAAATATGGTGATGAAAGAAAAACTAAACTTTCTCAAGATCTTAGTGTATATAGTATTGCTTCAAGTTTGAAAGCATTCAAAGATGCTGCTGATAAAGTAAAAGAAGATGTGATTGTATGGATTGGAAATGATTACTCTATGAGAGTATTATATCAATCAAGAATCCAAGTAATACCAGATGAAACACTAGATCTTATTTATACACACAATCAAGATAAACTCATTATTATTACAGATATTGGAGAATTGGTAGTACAAAGACTCAAGGAATTTGGAAGTTTTGTTATGAAACAAAATGCTGTTAACCTCAAAGAACATTTTGGACTCAAAGGGAAAATTATATTCGCAAAAACATTACACTTTGAATTTAATTATCTCGTGTTCTTGACGAATAAAAACAGTATTAAGAAAACAAAAAAAGAACTTGTTCTTTCATTCAAAAAATTTCCTACTACTATTATGAAACTTGAAGATAAAGAAAAAATTCTTACTGTTTCTCCTGTAAATGATTGAGATCACCTAGGAATTATTACCAAACAATGACGAGGACTATTCTTCAAATCTGAAGATATTAGACCAATGGGAAAAACTGCTGGTGGAGTAAAAGCTATTGAACTTCAAGAAGGAGATGAAGTAGCTAACATGTTTATTCACAAAGATGAACCTTTTATTTTGGTACATTCTGATAAAAACGGTAAATTGCTTAGTCTTGAAGATCTTAAAATATGGAAAAGAGCAAGAAAGGGACAAGTAATTATGACAGGAAGTGAAGTTTTGGAGGGAGGTATTAGTATTGTAGAATGAGCTATTAGAATCAGATTCGAAGATTGAAGTTTACAAACACTTCATTCTAACAATATTCGTCTTGATGAGCCAGAAACTCCTCTTCATAAAATGGTAGAAAAACATATCGATATTATTTATAGACCTTGGGAAGAAAAAGAAGAAAATCTTAAATATAAAGAAGAAAGAAAAAAAGCAGCAAAAGAATGAGATAAATTATGAGGATTATTTGATAATGACAATGAAACAGATTTTTCTGATGAAGATACAAATTCTGAAGAAGCATAGTTTTATCTTTTTGTTTACTATATGTTGAATAAACAATTTTGGCGACTTCTTATCATAAATATTTCTTTTATTGCTATCCTTTTCTCTTTTTGAAAAGAATCTTCTTCTAAAGATTTCCATTATAATCCAGTTAAGTACGTTTCTTTGGAAGAAAATTTAATACAATCGACAGAAAAAGTCCTTCCTACCGTAGTTCAAATTGTTGCAGAAGATAAGCAAACAAATTCTCTTCTTAAAAAAGGAAGTGGAATAGTTGTTTCAAGGTCTTGATATATTTTAACAAATAATCATGTTATTGATGCAACAGATCTTAACTATTTTGTTATTACTTCAAAATGAGACACTTTTCCTGTAAAAAAAATATGGAAAGATGATTTATTAGATATGGCAATTCTTTCTTTAGAACTACCTAATTCTATATCATTTTCTCCTGCTATATTTATAGATATTGACTCCTCTGTTTCTCTCTGACAATTTGTTTTTGCTATAGGAAATTCTCTTTCTGAATACCCAAACACTATTTCTTTGTGAATTATTAGTTGAAAAGGGAGAAGTTTATCAATTGATCAAAAAAAAACTCCTTATTATGCGTGATTATATCAAACAGATGCTGCTCTTAATCCATGAAATAGTTGATGACCACTTGTAAACCTTTCGGGAGAGGTATTATGAATGGTAACAGCTATCTCACGTGGCGGAAATAATATTTGATTTGCACTCCCTCTTACCCAAAAACTTATCTCTACAACCTATGAGATTCTAGAAAAGCATCAAACATTGCTTAGACCATATTTGGGAATTATTTATACAGATACGTTGACATGAGCACATATTGATACTATTTTTTCTTGATCTCCTGTACAAGATAATTTGTTAGTTTGAGATATAATTATTGCTTTAGATAAACGTATATTGTCGTTAGAAAAACCACTTCTTTATTATTTATATACATATAGACCCTGAGAAACTGTTATTTTTACTATAAAAAGGGAAGATAGTATCATTTCTGTTCCTGTTGTTTTATGACAAAAAACATTATAGTTATATATTCTTTATAAAAAATGTAAATTTCTTTTTTTGTTAGATAAGGCGAATATTTGAAAAAAACTTTTTTTTGATTACTCTTAAGTAGTAATGTTTTTTTATTCTTTTTATCGATACGTATAGTCATGAACGCATATATTCCAGAACAACTCCTTGATGAAATTGAACAATTGAAAGAACTTAATAAATTTGACGAAGCTATAAAAAAAATAAATACTATTCTTGTAAAAGATCCTAGCAACGAAGATGCTCTTTTACAAGTAACAGATATTCAATACAGACAAGGAGAAATAGGAAAAGCGGCTAAAGCAATTGATTTTTTAAATGCAAAGAAAAATCATGAAGATCCTTTGGGTTTGTATATAAAATGAGTTCTTGAAATGGAAAAAAACAACTGGATTGATGCAAAAAAATATTTAAAAAAAGCCTTAGAACTAACAAAAGCAGAAAATCATGAAATCATTAGATGCTATGGTCTTTGTGAATATCGATACGGAAATAGAGAAAAATGAATAAATCTTTTAAAAGATTCTTTTTCTTTAAATAATAAAGATGCAGAAGTAATCTATAATCTTATAGAAATTTATATTCTAGAACAAAATTATAAAAAAGCGAAAAGCATGATTTCTTATTTTTATAAACATCATAAGAATATTCAAACTATAGATAAAGAAATCTGATATTATGATAATAAAATTGCTCTTTTTGAAAAATTTATAACAACACAACATATGTTTACTCCTTTACATGCATAAAATGACTATGTCTGACAATCTCCTTAAGCAAGGACTTTATAACTCACTTAAATATCATTGGAAACAACTTCTATGAGTTGGGATTCTGATTTGATTTCTTTTATTTCTTCTCAATATTTTTGTAGGAATTTCTAGTTATACAAATTCATTCAGTGATACACTCAGAGAAAGATTAGGAATGTATTTTTATATTAAAGAAAGCCCTGAAACTCAGGATATAACTTATAAAAAAGTAATAGATCTTCAAAATAAGCTTCAAAGACAATGACTTAAAGTTATGTTTTCATCAAAAGATGATGCTATGAAATTTCTTGAAAACAAATTACCAGAAATAAGCAAAAACTTTGAGCAATTTGGTATGGAAAATCCGCTCCCTGCAACACTTTATGTCATGTTTACTTCTCATAAAGAATATGAAGTTTTAAAAACAACTATTCTTGAATATAAAGATATTATTCTGAATACCAAAGATATCACTCAATCAAAAACAATACAAGAACAAGAAAGTAGAATATTACATATTATTGATGTAAATAACTTTATAATTTTTCTTTCTCTAATTATTGTTATCTTCCTTGTATTAGTTATCTTCACGTTCTTGTGATATCAAACATATTTTATGTTTCAATATGTAAAAAAAGAAATTGATATAAAAACGCTCTTGGGTTGATCCTACTTTGATATTATTAAAGAATTTTTAGTTCTTAATGCTTCCACACTTATTATTTGATTCACTTTGTGCTTTTGATTATTGGTAATTAGCTGGTCAACATTAAGCGTATCTTTGTATAACCTTTTTGCTATAGGAATCGTAGATATATTTTCTCAATCTAGCATTCGATATGTCATTTGATGATTCTTATGAGAAATAGTTCTTTTCCTTATCTTTACACTTATTTTCTCCTATACTATTGTTCGTAATTTAAAAAGATAATATGAAATAATAAAAAAAGCGGCCAATTGGCTGCTTTTTTTATTATTGTCTAATATAATTAACAAACTATTTGAATTCCAGGTCCCATAGTTGATGAAAGAACTATTTTTCTGATTAATTTTTCCTATAATATCCTCAATTTGCTTTTTCACAGCTAAACCATTTTTTTCATACAATTCTTTATTGCCCACTATATCTGTACAAACCTTAAGCATAGTTAGGTAATCTTCAAAATGCTCCACCTTGA
>CAZUIS010000060.1:2175-6073 GCA_964620295.1 uncultured Candidatus Peribacteria bacterium | reverse complement strand
AAAAGATAAAGAACTAATTAATCAAATCAAACTTATAAAAATATGTTTAAACATGATAATAAATACAAAATAAAATATTATTCAACTGATACAGCAGCTTCTTGGGTTCTAGTAACAGAACTTCTAGAGTTTTCATTATCAGTAGGTGAATAATTAGTAGATCATCATGAAGTTTTTGTTCTTGGGGTTGTAGTTGTATTTACAATAGTATCATTGTTTTTTTCTGGCATATTTTCAGGATTTAAACTACTTAAAGTTATAGAACTAATTAAATTAATTAAACCTACACTAGATAATGCTAATAAAATACCTCAAATAATATATATAATATTATCTTTAGCATCTTTAACATCACCACCTTTTGCAGATTCTACAATCCACAAAATACCATTATATAATACCATAGTAATAGCCAAAACAACAGTCATTCTAAGTAAAAACTTAGTAATTCTTACAATAAGAGGAGCTTGTGTCTTACTATCAATAACAGAAACATCCATATCTCATCACAAAATATCCTGACAAAAACTTTTATCACTTCATTGATATCAAGCTTGATTTTTTTGATCTTGAAGAGTTTTATTTGGAACAAGTTGTCCGTTTACAAAACATCCATTTCCAAAGTTTTCATTAAAACCCAATTGAGTAGATTCTTTAAATACCTCATTTCCTACTGCATTTTTATCATTTCATAAATCTATAATTTTTTCATAGCTTTTTGCAGGTTCAAACATAATATCCATAATATCTCTAACAGCAAAAGTACTACTTATATTAATAAGGAGTATACCAAACAAAAAGAAAGAAATTATAATTTTTTTACTATATTTATACATTATATATTATTAATTATAAATTATTTAATAGAGCATCAGCTTCTTGATCTTCTTTTTCTTCATGAGCAGCTTCTTGTTGTTGAAGTTGATTTATTTTGTTTTGATAAGCATTTTCATCAAAATTCTGAACATATTTATTGATAATATCATCTTTTTTTTGTTCATATTTTTTTTCTATTTCATCCAATTTTTGTTTTTCTCTAGTTAATATATCACGAAGTTTAGTAACTTGTTCCTCGTTCATCAACGGTAAAAGATCAAACCAGGATTGTTTTTCTTGTTGAGAATCCAATGATTTTGAACGTAAAATCAAAACAACAACATCAGTCATTGTTTCCAAAAAAACATCAGAAATGGTATAATTTTTTGCTATATCCCATAGTTCTTGAGGTAATTTTTTTTGAATAAGATCAATATTAACCATACTTATAATAATGTTAGATGTTAAATGTTTAATTATAAATTATGTAATTTATCTTCAAATTCTTTATCAGCCTTTTTTTCTTCTTTTTCATGATATTCATCATTTTTTGCTTTTATTATAGGGACTTTTTTCATAATTTTTTTCATTTTTTCAATTTCCTTTTTGGTAAGTGGTTTTATTTGTCATCCTCCCCTATAACTAGTCATCATATCCGTCATTCTATAATATTTAGATAGTAAACAATTAGATAGTTTAAAGAGCTGTACCTTTTATCAACCAATCAACTTCTTTTGGATCGATAATTTGTTTATCAATAAGTCTTTGAGCATATTTTTTGAGATTAATCATACCAATCAAAGAAGATGTTTCTATAATATTATCAAGTTGTTCAATTTCTCTTTTTTTAATATTATTTCTTACAGAAGTAGTATTTAACATAAGTTCATAAATTCCTACTCTACTTCCCATTTTACTTTTAACCAACATCTGAGATTGAACTCCAACAAGAGAAGTCGCTAACCTATCACATACACTATTTTGAATTTCTGGAGGAAAAAATGAAATAAATCTATTCACAGTATTTGCGGCTGAATTAGTATGTAGTGTACTAAATACTAAGTGACCTGTTTCAGCAAGACTTAATGCAGATTCAGCAGTTTCTTTATCACGAATTTCTCCTACAAAAATAATATCTGGATCCTCACGCATAGCTGCTCTCAAGGCATTTGCAAAAGACCAAGTATCATGACCAATTTCTCTTTGAGAAATAATACATTTCTTTGGAGAAAAGACAAATTCAATAGGATCTTCAATAGTAATAAGATTTTCAGATCTATTTTGATTAATTTCTTCAAGCATTGCTACTAGAGAAGTAGATTTTCCGGAACCCGTAGGCCCAGTTACAAGATATAATCATTTTTTTTGATTTAAAACATTTTTTCTGATACTTTCAGCAATATCAGTAAACATTAATTCTTCTATTTTTTTAGCTGTTCCATTGATTTTTCTCATAACAACTCCCAATCTTCCTGTTTTAAAGAAAGCATTTACTCTATAAGGAATTCCAGATTTTGAAATATAAGCAAAATCAGCTTCTTTATCTCACAAGAATTTATCGAATCTTTGAGGATTTCCTGCAAGAAGTTGTCTCAAAAGAAGTTCCATACTCTCATTGCTAAGTTTTCCTGCTTGTTCCTCTCTAATTACTTCTCCATTGAGTCTATAAGCAATACTTTCTCCACCAGAAAGATGAAGATCTGAAATGTTTACATTTTTTTCAATAAGAGCAAGAATTTGTTCTATATCAAAGTTCGTTGCCATCATATAATATAATAAATAAAAAGGTTCATAAGGTTTATAAAGTTCATAAGGTTTATAACTGTTATAAACTTTAATAACTTTTACGAACTTTTATAACCTAATCTAATTATACTCACAAAATAAAAAAAAAGCAAATTTTTGAGGACTTTTTTCTCTTGATGTTAAACATAAATATTGTATAATGCAACACGCTAAAATTTTATACCTGTTTTTTTAATAAAATGAGAAATAAGTTTGTTCACAAAAGAATTTGAGAAATCCAAAAATATACAACATATGGAGATATGGTAACCTCTCCATCAAAAAAGAAAAGTCTGATTAATATTTTTATAACTATTCTTTGTATTTTATGTGTTGGATATCTAGGAAAATTTGTCATCCAAGCTGGTCAATCAATAATACATACTATAGGAAAATCCACAGTAAATATTGTAAGTAAAAGTATTTGAAAAGAAATGATAGAAGATGAATATGGAAATGTAAATGTGATGCTTATATGATATGGATGATCAAATCATGCTTGATGATATCTAGCTGATTCTATAATGGTTGCTTCTTGGAATAAAAAATTATGAGCAGTAACAATGCTTTCTGTTCCTAGAGATTTTTATGTTACCAATAAAGAAACAAGGGTTTTTTGAAGAATAAATGAAGTATTTTCAAGAGGTGTTTGAAGAAAACATGAGTTTGATACAGGAGCAAAAGCTATGATAGGACAATTAGAAGACATAATGGGTGTCAAAATCCCTTATTATGCCCTTATAGACTTCGCATGATTTAAAAATGTCATAGACACTTTGGGTTGAATAGAAATAGAGGTAAAAAAAGTTATTCATGATACAACATATCCAACAGAAAATATGGGATATATGACATTTCATGTAAATACATGATTACAGTTGTTTAGTGGAGAAAGAGCATTGATGTATGCAAGATCAAGGCATTCTACTTCAGATTTTGATAGATCGCTCAGACAACAAGAAATCGTTAAAGCAATTGTAGAAAAATTTATGAAACAATGACTAAAACCAGCAAAAATAAAACAACTCTACCAAGATTATACAGCAATGGTAAAGACCAATATTTCATTGGATGAAATGCTTGGTTTGGCTCAATATGCTGATGAATTAAAAAATATTTTTTCTTACGGATTAACAACAGACTGTAGTAATGTTGCTCATAGATTTTCTTATCCATGATGTTTTCTTTATGCACCAGATTCCGCTAATTTCTGATGAGCCGCGGTTATTCTTCCCGTTTGAGCAGATCATACAAACACTTCTTTTTATTCATATATAAATAACTTTGCTTTTTATGT
>CAZUIS010000060.1:0-2075 GCA_964620295.1 uncultured Candidatus Peribacteria bacterium | reverse complement strand
ACAGAACCAACACCAGAACAACCATTTCTTTGACCAGAAGAACTTTATCAAGAACAACTAACATGAACAGAATTACTTTTAATTTTAGGAAATAACTATATAGATAGAGTAAAAGGAAAGAAATTTGATTATTATAAATAGTTATCAAAATGTTATATGGTAAATAATAGGCTTTGGATAAATAAAAAATCAACATTAAAGTTAATTTTACTTTGTAAAATTAGAACATGCTTCCAAAAGAAGTACTTAATCAAAAGCAAAATATAAAAGATTTTCTAAAAAAATTACAGATTCCTGTAGAAAATATTCAAGATGAAAATCTATTACTCCAAACATTTGTTCATAAATCTTTCGCAGCTGATTATAAGCAGATGCTTCTTCACAACGAAAGACTAGAGTTTTTGGGAGATGGTGTATTATCAGCAATAATTAATAAACTTTTGTTTATAACTTACCCAGAATATAATGAATCTGATCTAACACTATATAAAATAGCATTGGTAAGAGAGGAAACATTAGCAGAAGTGGCAAGAGAAATAGAACTAGACAAATATATTTTTGTGAGTAAGGGTGAAGAAAAAATGCAATGAAGGAAGAAAAATGCGATCTTATCAGATTGTTTAGAGTCTCTTTTGGGTTTTTTGTATTTAGATCTTTGAAATGATATAGTAGAGTTATTTATAAAAACATATATTTTCAATAAAATAACAACAATTAGCAAAGATCCTGTAAAAAGCTATAAAACAATGGTTCAGGAATATGTTCAAAAAGAATACAAGGAGTTACCTATATACAAGGATAATGAACATATTGTTGATGAAAAAACAAACAATATTACATATAGATCAGAAATATATCTTTGAAGTGATCGTCTAGCAGAAGGATTTGGTCCAAATAAAAAAAAGGCTCAAGAGGCTGCAGCAAAAAATTATTATACTTCGATATTTGGTAATAATCCTTAATATTTGCATATAATTGTAGTCATAACAAATTACTATTGAATAAAAACACCAAATCTATAAAAGATACTGACGTTTTATTTTTTATGTTAAAAAATGATTAAGAGATTTTCTATTATCAAAAGAGCCTACATTCGATTAACTCTTGGAGCAATTCTCCTTGTTGGATCTTGGACACTATTTTTTACTAATATGAGATTTTCAGAAGAATTTACTGGATGAGTAAAAATAAGCATAGCTACAACAGTTGACCAAGAAAAGTTACAAATAGAATTAATGGATTATTTAAAGGAAAAAAACTATCAAAATGGAAATGTTCTTATAGAAAATAACGAAGAAACAACAGATATATCTATTAGAACAGATGTAGAAACTGATGAGAAAGTTAACGATCTTTCAAAACAAATAAAAGAGTTTCTTATAAATGGTGATTATATAGGATCAACAGATGATATAATAGCACAATCTATAACAGGACCAAGTGTAGGAGACTATATGCAAAGGTCAGCAAAAAATGCGATCATTGTTGGATTAATTTTGATGGCGATATATATGATGTTCTCTTTTGCTACTATTAGAAAATCTGTTCCTCCAACAATATTGGCAACAGTAACTATCGTTACGATGATTTTTGATGTTTCAATACCTGCTGGAGCATATGGTTTACTAATGATGTTTAATCACTCAGTAACTATAGACACAGTATTTATTATTGCTGTATTAACAAATATGGGATATAGTATCAACGATACGATTATTGTTTTCGATAGAATTAGAGAAAATCTTCAGAATAAGAACGAAAAAAATATTGTTTATGGAAAAGTTTTTGATGATAGTCTTCGACAAACAATGAGAAGATCCTTTTGAACAGTTATTTCAACATTTTTGGTAATCGTTTGTATGTATATCTTTGGAACAGGGGCAGTAAAAGATTTTGCATTTACTATTGGAATTTGAGTTGTAGCTGGATCATATTCATCGTTATTTATGTCAGCTCCATTAGCATATCTTGTTATGGGAAAGTACAAAAAAGAAAGAAAAGCTATGCTTCAAGAATAATGGTTTTTAAAAGAGAAAAGATGCACGAAAGTGTGTCTTTTTTTCTTGTTTTAAAAA
>CAZUIS010000059.1:1870-6121 GCA_964620295.1 uncultured Candidatus Peribacteria bacterium | reverse complement strand
AATATTTTCTTGAAGTTTTACAATATCGAAAGATCATTTTCCAACAGGAGCATGGATATTCCCTGTCTTATCTAATTTAAACTCTATCTTTCCTTTTTTTACTTCTTCCACTGCTTGAGCAATATTTTGAACTACAGTTCCAGCTTTTGGAGATGGCATCAATCCTTTTGGTCCAAGTTGTTTTGCAACTACAGCCAAATCTCTAATATGATCTGGAGTTGTAATCAATATGTCAAAATCAAATTTTCCTGCTTTAATATCATTTAATAAATTGTCAGTTCCAGCGATATCTGCTCCAGCTTTTTTAGCATCAGCAGCTTTATCCTCAGATACAAAAACTGCAATTTTTTTTGTTTTTCCTGTTCCATGAGGAAGTATTGTTGTAGATCTGATCATTTGATCATTATATTTTGGATTTGCAAAGGTGTTTATTGCAATTTCAATAGTAGGATCAAATTTTGTGTAAAGTGTTTTTTTTACCAATTCTACTGCTTCTGCAACAGAATACAATTTAGATGAATCAATTGTTTTTTTTGATTCAACATACTTTTTTCCGTGTTTTGCCATGTAATAATAATTAATAATAAAAGTGGTCGTAGCGGCGTTTAACCTGCCACTGAATATATAGATATATAGCAATAGAGAGCCAAAGGAAAAGAGAACTATTTCGCTTTAGTACTACTTAACTACATTACTATTTTATAATTTAATTGCTCCTTTTTCAACATCAACTCCCATATTTTTTGCAGTTCCTCCAATAATTTTAATCATAGCTTCTACATCATCTGTATTCATATCTCCTTTTTTAAGTTCAGCTATTTCTTCTAAATCTTTTCTTGTTAGTTTTCCAATATTTTTTTTATTTGGCTCTCCAGATCATATTTTTTGCCCTATTTTCCATAAAATAAGATTTGAAGTTACTGGTTTACCTAATTCTAGAGTAAATGTTCTATCAGCAAATATTGTTAATTTACATTTTACTTTTACATCTGCTCCACCAAATGATTTCATCATATCCATTGTTTTATCATTGAACTCTTTGATGAATTGTCCAATATTTACTCCGTTTGCTCAAAGCATAGGCCCAAGAGGAGGTGATGGTTGAGCTTTACCAGCTGGAATTTCCAAATATAAGGTGTTCATAATTTTTGCCATTCTACTAATTTGTTAATTTATAAATAATTGTTTAATATATCACTTTGATTTATAATAGGTTGGATAATCAACTTGAATTAACCGTAATTTTTTTTCATATTCAATTAACATAACTACTTTCTTTTCTTTGTATTCAGGAAGGTTGATAAAGGTAACTTTGTCTCAAAACAATTTATTCTCAACCATTTCTTTTTCCGTTGTAATTGTATATATGCTTCATCAAAGCGCTTTTACTATTTCATCAAATTTATATCTCTGAGGATCAAGAAAGACATAATAAATATCTTTTTGATCTTTTAGCGCATATTGATAACTAATTCAAAGCTTTTCTACTGCTTCCACTCTTCCATACCACAAGCTGGTTCAAGAAAGAATTATGATTTTATTTATAGCATTTCATGTTTGATTTTTTTGTTGTATTTGTTCAAATAACGAATCTGTTTTTTCTTGAATTTCATTTTCTTTTGTTCAAGAAGCATTATCTTCTTCAAACAATAAAGTTTCTTCATCTATTCAATTTATGTCTGATTGATCTTCATAAAGACCCTCGTATCATGTTTCATTTTCAGATGGCGTTATAGATATATCCCCATTTTGTATCATACTAAGCTGATTTACTATATCATCTCCTTTAATTTGGTAAAGTAACAAATAAACGATCATTAATGCAGAGAACAGCACAATCATCGAAAACCTTACTACATGTAATTCTTTTTGATGCATGGTAAATCTCAAAATAAAACGATAGAGAAGCAAAAGTTTATGGAATCCTTTTTGCGCATCTTATCTGGATAGCCATATTCTTTATCTATCATATATTTTTAGCTCATGAGTTCAATCTTGTCTATATCTATCACAACAGGAGTTAGTCTTCACAACATTTCAACATTAACAATAGCTGTTCATTTTTCTTCATCTATATTTTTGACTACTCACTTCATTCATTTAAAGTCCCCTGTTTTTAACATAACTACATCTCAAATCTTGTAAGGGACAACTAATTCAGATCTTTCTTGTGATTTTTCTATTTGCTTGATTATATCTTGATATTCTTGTTCTGTTAGTGGTATTGGACGAGTTTCTGCCCCTACGATAAGTCTTACTCCAGGAGTATTTCTGATCACATACCAAATTTTATCATTCATTTTCGATTTTATAAAGACATATCATGGGTATAACTTTTTTGTCTTTACTATCTTTTCTCATTTTTTGATTGCATATTCATGAACCACTGGAGACATAAAATCTACCACATCATTTTGAAGATCTTGTTTTTTAATTCTTTCTTTGAGATTTTCCATAACTAGTTCTTCTTGTCCTGCAATTACACTTAATACATACCATTTACACGAATTATCTTCTATTTGTCTTTTGATCTCAACAGTACTTACTTCTGTTTTTTGCATATGATATTGTTACGTTATAAATTTTATTTTATTATTTCATAATATTATAAAACCATTTGTACAATCCCGTAAAAATAGTATCATAAAGAACAAATAGTATCCCTGAAATAATTACTGCTACAAAAATTGCAATAGTAATATTTATAAAATCTTTCTTTGTTGGGTGTTTTAATTTTTTGACAGTCTCTAAACTATCATAAATAAATTTCATCATTACAAAAAAATTATGTATAAAGAAACGTGTGTATTTTTTATGAATTTACTTTCCTTTTGCAAGAGAAAATTTGCTTTATGCAACCATACACATATATCAGATTTGAGGTATTGTTTTTATTCATATTTCAGAAGAGTGAATATATGCAACTAATTCTGGATCCTTTTTATATAATTTAGCTATATAGATAAAGATATTTCCCAACCAATTAACATTTTTTTTGTAATATTTTTTGTTTATCATATGATCAATCATTATCATATCTTCTGTTTTTGATCATAATTCTTCTGATGATTTTCCTATTACAATTATTCAATAATCATCAGATCAAAGATTATCTATTTCTTTTTTTAGAACTGTTTTTTTTATCATAGCTCACACTCCTATCAAAGAAATAGTGTCTATTTCTGTTATAAGTCTTGTATATAATAATTGGTCAAATAATTCATTAGAAATATCTAATACTTTTCTTTTCTCATTTTTTATATTTTTTATATGACATCATCGAATTAAGAATTCATTTTCATTTCAATAATATACTATCTCTTTTGGATATTCATTTTGTTGTATAACAAAAACAGCTCTTTTTAATTTTTTATCAAGAAATAAATATCATCAAGCCTTCAATGTCCCTGTATATAATTCTGGTCACTGAGGAAGATATGCATATTTATATGTTCTTTTTGGAAAATGATTATCCTCCTGAAGGATTTCTCCTGCATAAACAATATAAGACATTATTTGAGCTCTTTTTTCGTCAGAAATAATCATACAATTACTCACTTCTTACATAAAAATTATGTTTTTTGGATACTTCTCATAATTTGAAGAACAAACCTATCTGCCAATCTATAACGCTTTTCTCGTTCTTCTGTAGACATAAACACTACATATACTATTTCTATAAAATATTCTCTAAAAATAGTATTAATTTCATCTTTAATTTTGTCTATTTGAGGTTTTTCTGCATTCTTATAAATAACCACTAAATCCATATCAAGATCCATTCAAAATCTCTTTCCAAAATAATATTTTTCTATCATTACATCGTATGTTTTAAATAATGCAACGAGTTCTTGTTTTAGTCAAAAAAAGAATATGTCTCTGATTTTATCAAAAAAATCTGGTTTAAGAGATATCGATCGTCATTGTCCTTCTTTGTTTACATCAACAACTCCTGCATCTTCAAGAGCATCTACTTGTTTTTTAATTGCTGGAAACGTCCATTCTAACTCACTTTCTAATGCTCTCATAGAAATTCCCTGTCTTCTAAAAAGCAAATATTTAAGAATATCTACCTTAGTTTTACTTCCAAAAAGTTTTTCAAGATTCATGAAAAACGGATAAAAATAAAAAAATCTGATAGCCAATAGTTATCGATTTGTTTTAAAAATACAAGACCAACTACCTAGTTTCATTTTAAAATCTTTTATTGACTTTTACTACTATTTATTTATAAGATTAATTACAAATTGA
>CAZUIS010000059.1:0-1860 GCA_964620295.1 uncultured Candidatus Peribacteria bacterium | reverse complement strand
TAAAAAAAACTAAAACAAAAATTTATGAATATTGATGTCTTGGAAAATGATCTTGCTTTTCTTCAGGATGAGAAAACAAGACTCACAAAGGAAATTAATAAAGAATTTCCTTTGTATATGATAGTATTTGCTATCGGATTATATTTCGTTTTATATATCTTTTTTCGTATTAACATTGTATTAAACATAAGTTTTTCCCTTTTGATTATTGGAGGAACAATACTTCGTTACCTAAGAAGAAAAAAAAGTCTTCGACAAGAATTAGAAGATTTCAAAGAGTATCTTCTTCGTTACAAAAAAGATGTTAATAATTCAATCCAAGAATCTGGAAGAATTGAAGAAAGATTGGCTGAACTACAAGGTAATAAAAAAGAGAAAAACTCTTTTAATGAAGAATTTGTAAAACAACAGGAAACCACAAACAAATTATTTTCTCTTATTGTAAGCATAGAACGTGATTTTGAGCCATTTTTGCAAGGTTTAAAAGTTCTTGCGTATCAAGAAGACTCTCTAGATATTGCAATGCCTTCTTCAGATAAAGTATGTTCATTAATTGAAGATACCGAAGAAGAACTTGAAGAATCTACAATTTAAGGAAAGTGATATTCACTTTCCTTTTTTTTATTGCTTTTTGAGAAGAAAAGTTTAAGTTGGTTTATAAGGTTTTAAATATTTTTATAAACTTGATAACTTTTATAAACTTGATAAATAATGACAACCTATACACCTGCGATGCAACAATATATTGATATCAAAAAGCAATGCGCTGACTGCATTCTTTTTTTTCGTATGGGGGATTTTTATGAAACGTTTTTTGAAGACGCAAAAATCTGTAGTAAGATTTTGGATTTAGTATTAACTAGCAAAAACAAAGACTCTGAAAATCCTATTCCTATGGCTGGAATTCCGTATCATAGCGTCGATAAATACATTCCAAAACTTATTAATCACGGACATAAGGTTGCTATAGCTGAACAGACTACTGACCCAGTTCCTGGCAAGATTGTTGAAAGAAAAATCACCCAGATCATTACTCCTTGAACATATATTCAAGAGGCAAAAAAATCATTTACCTATATGCTTGCAGTGGGATTTGAGCCAGTGAAAAGTGGATATAACTTTCACCTTGCGTGGGGAGATTTCGCGTTGGGAGAATACTGGACGAAGAGTTTTGCAAGCATCGAAGATATGCAAAAATTTATCCAAATCGTGAATCCAGTAGAAGTGATCGTTGATATAGAATTTCCTGACAAAGATGAGCTAACCCAATTGATAAAAAAATATCAGAATTGTTTAATTTCCATAGCTGATGTACCCCATAGATATGAAGAATATTTATTAGAACATTGCAAAATTCAGACCTTAGCAAGTTATGGAAAAGCAGTTGAAGAGTGAAGATGACAAGCATTGGCACTCCTCTTTTCGTACTTACAAACTACGCAACAAACCTCATTGACCAATATTTCTCGCATTTCATTTCACAGTACTGATAAGGCAGTTTTGCTTGATGAAGTGACCCTGAAAAATCTAGAAATATTTTCTTCAAGTTATGAAGGAAGCGAAAAATATAGTCTGATTGGAATTTTGGACAATACTAAAACATCTGGTTGATCAAGGCTTTTACGTTCGATTTTGGCTAATCCTCTCAATGATATTGATCAACTAAATTATCGTCATAATCATATCTGATATTATCTCGAACACGAACAAGAAGCATATAGAATTCATCATCAATTAGGGAATATTTGTGATATTCCAAAAACAATAAGCAATCTGTTATATAGAAAACTTCTCGCTTCTGGATTTGTTAAACTAAGAAGTACTTTGAGATTAATCTTTGATCAAGATTTTGTTCGTCAA
>CAZUIS010000058.1:0-6170 GCA_964620295.1 uncultured Candidatus Peribacteria bacterium | reverse complement strand
GAAGATGACGAAGATGGAATTCATATTCTTTCATCCAAGGATCTTTGTACTATCGATAGATTAGCTGAACTTATGCCACATATTGATGCCATGAAAATTGAAGGAAGATCTAAATCTGAATTTTATGTAGGTTCGGTTGTTAAAGCATACAAACACGTTCGTGACGCTATCATTGCTGGTACGCCAATTGATGAAAACATCAAAAATCTAGTTAATGTAATTCCTCACAGACAATACCGATCAGGATTTGTTTTCAATAAATTAGCGGATTATCCAGAAGGTGAAGGGCCAGCCGAAACCACCGAAACCTCGACTACTCTGACAACCTGAGGCCCTCTTTTCAACCGTAATAATTTCTGAGTTTTCACAGATAAATACATCGAACATAACGGCAAAAAATATTTTCAAATAGACCCAAAAGAAGAAATTACCAGAGGAATGAAAATAAAATACCTCGCAAAAGAGAGTATGGGAACATTAGAAATTCTCGATATTCTCAATAACAAAGGAAATGAAATAGAAAAAGGAGATTGTAACAAACGCGATATCTATATTCTCACAGACAAAACATTACAAGGGCGAGAACTGCTCTATGAATAAAAGATTGCATACAAGAAAGAAATCATTAAACACGAATTAATACATTTTATATTATAAAATTATTATTATGGAAGAAACAAAAAAGACCTGGACTATTTACAAAGTGTACCTTCTTATTGCAAGTCTTGTAGGACTTATTGGGGGACTAGTTTCTTTGTGAGTTGGACTAACATCTCTTGGACAAAGATTAATTATCACCAACGAAGAATATGTAAATGGACAAAGATATTACGAACTACAAGAATGTAAAGATCGTTACTATTATGGTAAAACAACAGAAAAAGAAGAAAATCGAAAACCAACAGAAGAACAAGTAAAAACATGTGAAGAAGACAAAACAAAAAAAATGATTCTTTGAAGAAATGTTGATGTAAAAGAAACTGTTCTTTGAGGAGCTATACGAGCAATTTTGTTTACAGTACTTTTTTTCACTCACTACCCAAGATTTAGAAAAGAAAATAACGCATAATTTCTTTCAAATAAGAAAAAGACGCCCAAAAGCGTCTTTTTTAATTCCTTGAAAAACACTACCCTTTTCGCTACCATACAACTATCAATGCTAAATTTTAGATGTTAGATTATAAATATTAAATAATTTAGAACTCAACATTTAAAACTTAATACTAATTTTACTCCGTAAAATTAACATGCTCCTTATTTGAGACATCCATATTACATCAAAATACAAAGACAGAATAATCCAAGAACTTAGATCATTTATTGAAAAAAATAATTCTGAAAATACTATCATTTTTCTTGGAGATTATGTATATCATTTTTCTTACGATAGAACTGCTCTTTTAACTCTGTATCACTTTTTCGTAGAACTTTTTGAGCAAGGAAAAACAATCTACATACTCGCGGGAAATCATGATCGATTGGGAAATTCTTTCGTTTTTGAGGAAGCTCAAAAAGCATTTGATATCATTCAAAAATACGATAACAATCACAAAGGAAAATTACATTTTATAACTCAACCAACCGAAAAAATTATTGATAATCAAAACGTCCTTTTTTTCCCTTTTATGTTAGAAATACCACAATACGAACCAAAAGAAACACCTTCCCGATTAAAAACCGTTGAATATTTAGCAACATCATCAAACAAAAACGAACAAATATCATGGAAAATAAATCAAAATTTAGCATATTACCTAGAAAAAAATCCAAATTCTTTAGTAATCCATCACTATTATTTCAATAAGACGAAACTCCCAGGACAAAAATCTCAATTTTCTTATAAAGATATCGCTTTAAATCAAGAATTACTTGATATTCCAACTATAAAGTTTCTTTCATGACATTTACACCAAGCATGTTCGTATAAAAACTATCTTTGCACAGGAAGTATCTGGTCAACAAGTCCATTGGAAATCAATCAAGAAAAATTCCTCTTTCAATATACAAACAACGAGTACCAAGCAACACCAATCCGTATAAATCCATATCTCCAATATGAAGAAGGACAAAAAATTTCTCAGGAAAGCATCCATCAAACATTTCAACAACAAGAAGAAAAAAGTAAACAAAATTTTATAGGAAATCAAAAGATTCAAGTGCAAAACTCTGAAATATATCCACTACAACACACAGCAATTACCATCGTATGAAACACTCTGGATTACGAAAACATAGAAAATCATGTAGAAGCAAATATAATAAACCAGCTGAATCAAATAAAATTCAAAAAACAGTCAGTTACTACAGATGAATTACTTGAAAAATTACAACTTTCTTCAAAAGACAACCAAAGTTTTGCTGACTGGAAACATCTTCTCAAAGAATATATCGCTCAAAAATATCAAGGAGAATATAACGAATATGAAACAATACTCCAAGAATTAAAAGTTCTCTAAAATTTGACAAAAAGCAAATTTCTCAATATACTTAAAATAGTTAAAACTCTTGATACAAAGCATATTAAGTACCAAGAACTAAAAAACTATTTTATAACAAAAACAAAAACATGATCAGTTCTACAGATGTCATCTTATACAAAAAGAAAGGATTCGATGGACAAGAATATATAAAAAAACAAAGAGAAGCTATCATAAAAAAGATATCTTTTTTGAAAAATGGAAAATTATACGTAGAAATTGACGGAAAATTTTTACAAGACGCAAATGCAGCAAGAATTCTACCATGATATATTGCTGATAGCCAAAAACATATATTCGCACCACTAAAAGATCAAATAGAAATTTTGTTTTGTATAGATGCGGCAGATATCTTAGAAAACAAAGATCACAGCATAAATTCAACAAATACTATTATAAAAAGAAGTGAAATAGAACTTTGAATAAAACCTCAAATAGTAATAAATAACATAGATATACAACAAAATTTCGATAAAATTTTAGATTTCGAACAAGAATTTCAACGTAGAAATTACAAAGTGTGGGAAAAATATAAGATTATAGGATATCCTCATACTACCAAATCAATTTTAAGTGATAGTTGATTTTGAGGTGATGATCATATTCCATTAAATAAAAATCTTATATTAGTTATAGGAGTTGACAAAGAACATCAAAACAAAACCGCAACATGTTTAGCTCAAATATACAACGACAATCAAATCTGATTAGAATCTTGATATGCTAGATTTTCGATATTTCCCATCATAAAACTAGAAGAATCTCATCCAATAAATATAGCTTATAAAGTAGCTATTGGCGATCAAAATATTCTAGAAAGTAATAATGAAAACACCAAAAACACAGAAAAATTATTAGAAAAACTTTGATTATCTATAGATAACGAAATAAACGAAGTATATCCTTGTATAACAGACGATGAAATTATATCTATCGCCTCTTATCAAGAAATACAAAGAAGAAAAGAACGAAATCCAGACTGAGATTATGATCAACACCTAAATAATTGCGAACAATATATCCAAAAAAAATGATATATCCTAGAACAAAAATTAAGTTAATTTCATCTTTTTACAAAAGATCTGGGAAATAAATCCGGATTTTTTTATATATAAAAAAACCTCTGATTACTCAGAGGGCTTTTTGTACAATAAAGCGAGTTTTTCTTATGGATGATAAGAAGAAACTCTACCCGAAAGACTTTGCACCAATGCTTCAAGCTGTGCCAAGCGTCCAGAAAGTGATGAAACATCACCAGATAAAGGTGCTACTGAAACAGGAGCAAAACAATTTGCTCAAGCAGTATCACATATTTGAGATGCTTTCACACTAGTTAATGTAGCAACTGCAGCTGTCAATGCTGAAGCATTCATACTTACTGTAGAGACAGTTGTTCATGAAAAGCTATTTGCAACTATACTTCCAGAACCACCATCAAAAGAAATTGTTGCTTGCATATTTGATGTTCCATTTGGAGAAAGAAACATTTTTTGAAGATAGACAAAAGAATTAGAAATATATGGATTCAAAATCAAATCAGCAGATGAGAATAACAAAACTGCCGAAGCTCACAAGAAAAACAAAGCAAGTCCTTTGAGGATATTGTTTCTTCTAAGCGCATATTGTTGATGAACAAGGTTTTTATGAACAAACATGATAATACTATACGAGATAAAACTCTATATCAAGTATACCTACAAATTAAAAAAATCAAAAAAAATCTAACTATACAATCACGAAAGGATTGACAATTTCACACAAAATTACAAAATATATATCGAATCTATTGAATCAGATTTCTAAAATATTACAATTCTACAAAATCAATACAAATAAGATACGACAATTAATGACGAAACCAAGTTCTGATATACTCTTTTATGTTTTAACACCATACTCATGATAACACTACCTCAACTTCCTTATACCAATACTGCATTAGCACCGATTATAGATAGCAAGACTATTGATATTCACTATGGGAAGCACCATCAAGCCTATGTAAACAAACTCAATGAATTAATTCAATGAACACCTTTCGAAAACTCGGATTTGGAAACTATTATCCAAACTGCTGACGCATGACCACTTTTCAACAATGCCGCCCAAATCCGAAACCACACTTTTTACCGAGACTCTCTTCGCTCCGCTCAAGAGAATAATCTTCCAACAGGAAATCTCTTGCAAGCCATCGAGCAAAAACGAGGATCATTTGATACGTTCAAACAAGAGTTTATCACCAAAGGAACAAATAATTTTGGATCTGGTCGAACCTGGCTCGCAAAATGACCAAACAACGAATTAGAAATCATAAATACATCAAATGCTGGAACTCCAATAAGATCAGAAACTGTAATTGGAAATAAAGAAAATAAGGAATACACTCCTCTCTTTACTATCGATGTTTGGGAACATGCTTACTATCTAGATTACCAAAATCGTAGACCTGAATACCTTACCAACATTCGATCACTCATTAACCGAGATTTCGTAGAAAAGAATTATAATTGATAAAGAGTCTAATCTCTAAAAATGAGCAATAAAAAAAGCAAAAAACAGCTCTTACAAAATAAAATATAAGGGAAAACACAAAGCAGGTGAGCGTTTACATTTTTAGGTAAAAAAAATACATGGAGTCGTATTTGTTTGTGTTTTCTACCGTTAAGAAAATGTAACAGCTCACGAGGGGTTTTTGGTTACTTTTTGACCCGGCAGCAAAAAGTAACATTAAGAAATTATAATCTATATTATATCAAACAAGAAACATGAATAAAAGAAAACGTTGATATCAAGCTGAAAATAGAGTAAAACAATATTTAATTGAGAATGGGTACAACATACTCCATCAGAATTATACTATTCGTTGATGAGAATTAGATATTATCGCAGAAAAAGGCAACAGTCGTATCTTTGTAGAAGTCAAAGAAGTAAATCAAACAGAAGACCTTCACAATTATATTTCAAAAAAAAAGCTACAAACACTCTACAAAACTATCCAATATTTTAATCATGACTATCCAACCCAAAAGCAACTTCGCATTGATCTTGTTTTTGTAAAAGAAAACGCTATAATTCATCACTACGAAAATATTAGCAATAACTAACCTTTGTATGAAAAAAAACTATTCTCGAATATATTTTATTATAGGAGTTCTTGTGGGAGTTTTTTGATATCAAGAACTACAAAAAGCGAATACCTTGCCTCAAAATGATGAATACACTCGCTTTGATGAAGTTTTGGAAGTACTTCAAACACTATATTATGATCAAGAAAAAATAAATACGGGAAAAATGATGGAAAATGCTATTAAAGCCTATGTAGATGCCTTAGATGATCCTTACACCGTATATTTAGATAGTGAAACAAATTCTTGATTTCAAGAAGATCTAAAATGAGAAGCAAATTTTGAGTGAATTTGAGCTGTTATAAGTAAAAAAGATTACTATATTCTTGTAGAAGAAATAATCAAAGATTCTCCTGCATTTATCGCAGGAATCCAACCATTAGATAGAATTATAAAAATAGGTTCTGGCGAAACAAAAGATCTTTCAGTACAAGAAGCTGTTAAGCTCATTAGATGACCAAAATGAAGTAAAGTAATGCTTTTGATAGAAAGAACGTATAAAGATTGATCAAAAGAAGTTCTTGAAAAAAGTGTCAAAAGAGAAGCTATTTCTATTCCATCAGTAACA
>CAZUIS010000057.1:0-6236 GCA_964620295.1 uncultured Candidatus Peribacteria bacterium | reverse complement strand
AACGAAAAAACACCTCTCGCTTATGTAATGGGTCTTATGAATATGATTCTTCATGGAATAGAAAATCCAAATCTAAGTAAACAAAATACACTGACAGAAGATATTAGAAAGTTTGAAGAAAAAGATAGACACGATGTTATCTTGGCAAATCCACCATTTGGAGGGAAAGAAAAAGATCAAATCCAAGCAAATTTTCCTATCAAAACCAATGCAACAGAAATGCTTTTCTTACAACACTTTATGAAGAAACTTAAGCTGTGATGAAAAGCTGCAATTATAGTTCCAGAAGGAGTCTTATTTAATACATGAAATGCTTTCCAAGAGATTAAAAAAATAATGTTGGATGAATTTAATTTGCATACGATAGTAAGTTTACCAGCTGGTGTTTTTCTTCCCTATTCTGGAGTCAAAACAAATATTATCTTTTTTGATAAAGTAGGACAAACCAAAGATATCTGGTATTATGAAGTAAATCTTGATAGAAAGTTAACTAAAAATAAACCAATAACCTTCGAAGATATGTGAGATTTCTTAAAGTGTTTCCCAACAAAAAAACTCACAGAAAATTCTTGGCTAGTAAATGCAAAAGATATCAAAGACTATGATCTCTCAGCCAAGAATCCAAGCAAAATAAAAGAAACCATCCATAGAGATCCAAAAGAAATTTTACAAGATATAGAAAAAAATAATGAGAGAATTACGTGAATAGTGTGAGAATTAAAAAAGATTATAAAATAATCATAAAAAAGCCCCATCCGGGGCTTTTCCCTTATTTCTTCTTTGCAACAGTTTTTTTCGCAGCTGGCTTCTTTGCAGGAGTCTTTTTTGCTACTGGTTTAGCAGCAGGTTTTTTACAACATGGCATAGCGTTGTATGATAAGAATATAAAAAACTATTTTTTCTTTTTATCGGCTTCCTCTTCTTCTTTGACACCATGAACAATCGCAGCAATTATCAGAGCCAAAATAATAACTCACAAGATCATTATTCCTATTCAGATCATGGTCAATCAAATAAGGAGATAAAACTATCTGCAGATGTAGAGGAATAGGGGAGAATTGCAAGAGGAAAAAAGATTAGTTTCTGTCAAAAATAGATTTGACAAATAGATGGAGATTTTTACAATCGAGAAAATGATTTTATTTTCTCATTAGATAAAATGAAAAAAACACAACAGATTCAAGTATTATGAATAGATGTTTCTCTTGTTAAAATAAAATCAGAAGATTATATTTCTCTGACAGATATCCTCAAAGCGAAAGAAGGTGATTTTTTTATATCAGATTGGCTCAGAAATAGAAATACTGTTGAATATTTATCTATACGAGAAGAATTACACAACCCTAATTTTAATTGTGGCGAATCTGCCATAATTAAAAGTCAGATATGATTAAATAGTTATAGATTAAGTGTAAAAGATTGGTCAGAAAAAACTAATGCTATTTGACTTATTGCTCATTCAGGTCGTTATTGAGGAACATATGCTCATAAAGATATTGCTTTTGAATTTTGAATGCGGATTAGTCCAAAATTTAAATTATATCTCATCAAAGAGTTTCAAAGATTAAACGATCAAGAACTCAAATCTATGGATCGAGATGTAAAAAGATTTTTAACCAAAATGAATTATAGGATACATACCGATGCAATTAAGGAGAATTTAATACCCCAAGAACTTTCCCTCGAACAAATAAATAATATCTATGCAGATGAAGCAGATATATTAAATATTGCACTTTTTGGACAAACAGCAAAACAACGGAGAGATAATAATATATCAAAGAAAGGCAATATAAGAGATTATGCAACTATTGAACAATTAATAATATTGGCAAATATGGAATCTATGAATGCTGAATATATTTCATTAGGGGTGAAACAACCAGAAAGACTCGGATTATTAAATAAAATGGCTATTATTCAAATGAAGTCGTTATTAAAAAATGACGCAACAAAAAAACTATCTTATCAAAAAACGTCAAATACTTTTGATTTTTTCCTTGATGAACCAGATTTGTATGAAGATTATAGATAAGATGTTTTACAAGTTAAAATTACTTGCAATTCCTATTTTATCTGTATAATGTATTCGTTTTCAAATACTTACTAATGACAAAATAGATGCACAACTCCTCATCCTTTCTTTCCGATATCAGATCAACATTGAAATCCCTCTCAGACCACAAAACCAAGGCAAGTTTCCATCGTTTTTTCAAAGAACCAGTGATTGCCTATGGAGTCAAAAGTGCTTTGGTAGAGAAACTTGCGAAAGAACAATTTAAGGAGATCAAAGATCTTTCCAAATCAGAAATATTCTGACTCTGTGAAGAATTATTTAAATCTGATTATTGTGAAGAAGTATTCGTTGCCTGCAATCGAAGCTATGCGTTGAAGAAACAATATACCCGTGACGATATTCAGATGTTTGAACGTTGGATAGAAAAATATATCAATAACCGAGCAAAATGTGATACCTTTTGTAATCATACCGTAGGGGAGTTGATTATGCAATATCCTGATCTGATTTCGTATTTACATAAACGAAGCAAGTCATCAAATAGACGAGTAAAAAGGGCTTCTGCTGTGAGCCTAATTGTACCAGCGAGAAGATGATTGTTCCTGACGGAGATTTTCCAGATAGCGGATACTTTGTTACTGGATTCTGACGATATGGTCCAAAAGGGATACGGATGGATGCTCAAGGTAGCGAGCCAAGCTCATCAACAAGAAGTCTTCGACTATGTGATGGCTCACAAAGCAGTGATGCCCAGGACAGCCCTCAGATATGCAATAGAAAAAATGCCCCCAGAGTTCAAAAGTGAGGCGATGAAAAAATAAAAAAAGGCGAAGGGAAAATCCCTCCGCTTTTTCTTATACGTTTGTTTTTTGTACGCTTACTAGAGTTTTTTCAAGTAACTCTTTGGTTTGTTTCTTTGAAAATTCACTAGGAATTTCAAAATAATACACAGCATCTTTGGGAAGCTGTTTGATCGCAGGTACCGTTTTCTCGGCAAAAGAATCGATTCTTCCTTTGATCTTTCCTATCTCATCGTCAGCCCGTTTAACGAGATATCCTATGCCACAGACTGGACAGAGGTCAGCAATTTTGTTGCTTTCCATAGAAAACGATTTCTTACAGTGATCACAAGTGATCCGTAAAGACATCCTTCTCAAGGCCTCATCAGGATCGATATCCAATACTACTATAGAGACGTTAAACTTCTCTCTAAAGTGAGATAAGATATACAACGATTGCTCTATGGTTCTCGGAAACCCATTGATACAGGTGTTCTTGAGATTGATTTTTTCTAGCATAGCAAAGACTAGATCATCAGGGACCAATAGTCCTTGATCGATGTATTTTTTAGCATCAGGATTTGGCGAAAGCAACGTGCTCATACCAATGATGTTTTTTATGCCAAACATGTTGGCAATTGTTTGTTCATGGGTATCCTTTCCAGACCCATATTGACCTGTAATAAACACAAGTCGAGGAAACATTTCTTCCATAGTATTCTTTTTTAGTTTTTATTTCTGCAACAAGAAGGAACTATAGGTATTATATTATTAAAATCAATAGAATTAAATATATTATATTGACATATGATTTGGAATAGTTATATACAAAAAGCAAAAAAAGAAATATATGAAAAAGAGAATCTTATTTGTAGGCTGGGATGATCAAGAATACACCGCCCTTAAAATCCCCTTGAAAACAATAGCTGATCAATTTTTTATTGTTCATGCTGCAGAACAAGTTTCTGCTTTTAAACAAATTGCAAAAGCTTCATTGATTGAAGAAAACCCAGTTGTAGGAATTATTTTCAAAAGAGATTTTATAGAAGATAAGAATATTATAGCTGGGTTAATCGAAGATTTTGCAAAAGAATATACTACAACTCAAAAAGTATGTAGTATCGGTCTCCTTCGATCAAAACATGAGAAAAGAAAATTTAATTCTGAACGATTGTACACGATCGAAAATCAATGGGTTCTTGTAAAGAACTTATTGAAAGCACATATAAGATAAAAAGAGCCGTTTTGGCTCTTTTTCTTATAATATTATTTCTGACTCCAAACAACTTTTTTGTCTCCATTGATTTCTTTGAATTCTGATGCTTTTACTTTGATTTTATCTCAGATATTATAGTACTTTTTCCAGTCGACTCCGTCTGGGGCGACGATGAAATTTTTGTGGAGCAATCCTTCAACTCCTTTGACCGTCACAAACATCCCATAATTATAACTGAGTTTTACATATCCTTCGTATCGTTCACCGAGTTTGATGTTTGAGATGTCAAACGCTCACTCCGTTTGCGGAGCAGATGGATAAGATGGTTTTGAAGGATTTGCTCCAACAGGTTTTTCACTAGTCCCCGTTGTCGCCCCAGTTGCTGTTTCTTCTTTTTTTGGTGCGAGTGTTGCTTCCAATTTGGCTATATTTGGACAAAATTTAAATATTTCTTTAAATTTTTCTGCGTTTCCTGCAAGTCAAAGCATGGTAGTATATTGTTCCATTACATGTTCTTTGCTTCCAATTCGGATTGCCAGTGGGATTGTTTTATCTATCATCATGGTTTGGTGCTGGTACATATCCAACGAAATTTTCATTGTCTTATCACCAGGTAATTGGATTTCTTGTCCTACTTTATATTTGTTGTTTGCTTGATCTTCCAATCATTTGGGTTTGTTGTACCAAATAGCTTTGTGACTATTCCCTTCAGTATCAAACAAGATAGCATCTGGTTCTACACCATCGATAGCATATTCTGTGAATAAATGTTTGTTTTGTTGAACAAACATATCTTGAAGATTTTCAGCTTCTTCTGGTGATATTCCAAGAGATTCAAATTTTGCTTTTTCTGCTACCTTTTCTTGTAAAGAGAATGTTTTGTTACTCCACGCTTGCATAAGTTTTTCGAGTTGATCTCTCGACATAGCATATCTTTGACGAGATTGTTTTCTCACTTTATCGATGGTTTCTAGCGATCATTCAGCTTTGATTGGTGGCAATGTTTTCATACTAAACGGATCAGATGAAATACCATCAATCATAAGTCTTGTATAAGCTGTGTATTTTGGCAGAGAAATCAAATCATTTACTTGTGCCATATTTTTGAACTGAGTTGTCATATGTGCAGCATCATCCGAACCAATCGTCATACAAATAGTTGTTCCTACGTTACCAAAGATAGCATCTCTGATTTCTGGAATTAATTGTGAAATATATTGGTTCGCAACAATAAGTGCTAACTTATATTTTCTTGCTTCCGAAAGGATAGTCGTAAATGATTCTGAGGCAAAATTTTGAAATTCATCAATATAGAGATAAAAATCTCTTCTCATATGAGCTGGAATATCTGCTCTCGACATCGCATCAATTTGAAATTTGGTTACCAACAGCGATCCAATCATATTTGCATTGTCTTCTCCTATTCTTCCTTTGGAAAGATTTACTAAGATGATTTTTCCTTCATCCATAGCTTTTCTGAGATTTAATTTGGTTCTTGGTTGTCCAAAGATATTTCTCACGAGTTTTGAAGAAAGGAATTGCCCAACTTTGTTGGTAATAGGTCCGGCAGCTTCTTCTCTTTGTTTATCATTCCATTTATTAAATTCATTATTCCAAAACTTCAATACCACAGCATCTTTTACACAAGAAACTACTTCTTCACGGAAGTTTTTGTCGGTAAGCATTCTCAAAATATGCATTAGTGTAGCATTAGGGTAATCCACAAGTGACAAGACAATATTTCTCAAAATATATTCCAATCTTGGTCACCAACTATTTCCAAATAATTTTTTAAATGTAGAAACAACCCCAGATGCAACCAAGCTTCTCTCTTCTTCTGTATCTGCTTGCAAAAGATTGAATCCAATAGGAAAATCTGAATCAGCTACATCAAACAAAATGACATCATTGATTCTATGGGTAGGAATATATTCAAGTACAGTATCTACCAATTCTCCATGCGGATCAAGCAAACAAAGTCCATTTCCTGCTTGCATATCACTAGCGATGAGATTGGAAATTAACGTAGATTTACCAGTTCCTGTTTTACCGATAATATACATATGTCTAAATTTATCTTCTTTTCTAATTCCAAAGGTAATGGCATCTCCTCTATAATCCGTTTTTCAAAGAATAGTTAGTTCTTTGTCTGCATTTGGTGTGTTGTATACGGTTGGGATATTAGTAGGGTAGGGAAGTTTTCTGTACAAAGTATATTCTAATC
>CAZUIS010000056.1:0-6280 GCA_964620295.1 uncultured Candidatus Peribacteria bacterium | reverse complement strand
CAATATATAACCGCTCACTGTTACATTTTCTTAACGGTAGAAAACACAAACAAATTCGACTTCATGGTTTTCTTTACCTAAAAATGTAAGCGTTCACTTGTTATATATTTGTTTATTGTTGTGTTCTTTTTATTGCTCAAATTTATCAGATATAAAAATGTTAAGAGTACATTCGATAGAAAGTTTTGGAACGCATGAAGGACCTGGGATTAGGTTTGTTCTTTTTTTGCAAGGATGTTTGTTTAAATGTTTATATTGTCATAACCCTGATACGATTCCTTTGGAATGAGGAAAAATGATGAGTCCTGAAGATATTGTAAAACAAGTTATTCAGGTAAAACCGTATTTTCGTGGGAAGTGAGGATTTACTGTTTCTGGAGGAGAACCATTATTACAAGCAAAAGATTTGTTTCCATTGTTTCAAGAGTTGAAAAGAGAATGAATTCATATAGCAGTCGATACTAATGGATTTCCTTGGAATGAAGATGTGAAAAATCTGATTCCTTTAGTTGATCTCTTCCTTATTGATGTAAAACATATTAATAATGATTGGCATCAAAAATTAACAGGAAAATCTAATGAAAATACGTTAAATCTTATTGAATATCTTGAATCTCAAAATAAACCAATATGGATTAGATATGTTTTGGTTTCTGGTTGGACGGATCAAGAAGAATATATTAGAGAGCTTGGCGAAAAAATCTGATCTTATTCTTGTATAGAAAGAATTGAAATTTTACCTTATCATCAGCTTGGAGTCCATAAATGGAAAGAAATGGGTTGGAAATATTGACTCGAAGGAGTTCCTGCTACGAAAATAGAACAGGCTGAATTAGCTAAAAATTTATTAGAAAACTATTTTAAAAAAGTTGTTATCAGAGCTTAGTATTTAATTTTAAATTATAAGTGTTAAATTTTAAGTAATTTAGCATCTAACATTTAACATCTAACATTATGTAATAATGGATGCGTTAACTCCTGCAGAAATTACTGCGAAAGCTGACGAAGTTGGTTATAAAAAAGCTACTGGAAAATTCTCGCACACCTTAGTTTCTTGAATTCTGGCTGGTATGTATATTGCTTTTGGTGCCGTATTTTCGATTACAAGTATCTCTGGGCTGGCTTGAACAGTTCCTTTTGGAATTATTAAAATTATTGCTGGGTTAGCATTTTCTCTAGGGCTTATCTTGGTTATGATTGCTGGAGCGGAATTGTTTACATGAAATGCATTGCTTATAATATCATGGTTAAATAAAAAAATTTCTGGTTTCCAAATGATAAAAAATCTGATGTTAATTTGGTGTGCTAATTTTATTGGAGCATTGATTGTGGTTGGATTGGTGTATGTTTGAGGATGGTATTTGTTTGGAAATGGTAGTATTGGAGAAACAGCTTTGAATATAGGAGTTCATAAATTAGATTATGGATTTGTGCAGGCGTTGAGCTTGGGTATTTTATGTAATATTTTGGTATGTCTTGGGGTTTGGTTGGCTTGGAGTGGAAGATCTACAGGAGATAAAGTTCTTGGAATAATCTTTCCTATTACGGCTTTTGTTGCGTGAGGATTTGAACACTCAGTGGCTAATATGTTTTATTTGCCATTTGCTTATCTTTTGAAAATTTCTGGATTTATGGTAGAGAATATTGATACCACACACTTGACTTTGAAATACATTTTTGTGAATAATTTATTACCAGTTACTCTAGGTAATATAATAGGTTGAGCAGTTTTTGTTGGTATGGCATATTGGTGGTTACATAATAAAAAATAAAAAGTCGTTAAAAATTTGACAAAATAAAAAAATGGATTATAATAAATATGTTATATTTTTATTTTATTCCTTATAAAAACAAAATGGCAAAAGAAAAAAAACATCCAAAAGAACGTAAAATTGCAAAAGCAATTATTAGTCATCCTTTGTACCAAAAAAAGAAAACAAATTCAAAAGCTCCTCATAGATTTGATATGTGGGAAGATTCAGTAGTTGGTGGTCTTCATATCTTCGAATGGATCGTTATCGGTTTGGTTTCTATGGTAGTGTTTGGAATTGTTACATTAGGACTTAATGCTAGTGCCATAAAAACTGGTGGTGCTTGAGGTTCTTTTTGTCCTTCTTGTAAAACAGCTATCGAAGCTAATATTCAATAAAATTTTTTAATAAAAAAACATTTCTGTATTCTTTTTTACAGAAATGTTTTTTTATTATTAACTTTTTTAATTATAATATATAAATGTATTGATATTTTTTTATAAAAAAATATAAGTTATGTGTTTATCTATTATTATGTTTTTTTATATGAAATTGTCATGAAAAGTTGATAAATGATTATGAAAATATAAACAATCAAAATATTTGGTTACCAATTTTTGACTAGCTCTTTTTTTTGCTCTTACCTTATCTCAAGATCGTAGTTTCGAAAAAAATAAGTGAAATTTTCTTGATGAGAATTTAAAATCAATTAATTTCAATATTAATAATTGAAATGTAGCTTCTAATGAAGTTTGTGTTGTTAATGATTCTTTGACTGCAAAATTTTATTTTACCCAATGATTGTATAATCAGGCTCTTAAACTTTATTTGGAAAAGGAAAAAAAAGATATATTGTCGTGAAATAAAGACTCTTTGTGGAGTACATACAGTGATCTTTGATTGTTATATCTTTATTGGAACAAAGCTGATAAATCTTTAGAATATTATAATAAAGCAATAGATATTGCAGATAAAATTAGTTTAACTTCTAAAGTCTCAAATCTTAATGATATTGCTTTGGTATATAAATCATTAAATGATGTTGCGAAACGAACGGAATCCTTACATAATGCAATAAAAATTATTGATGACAATAAAGAACTTGCTTCTTCCGATCCAAAATTTCAATCTATATCCTTTTTGGTTTATACAAATGCTTGTGATTTATATCTTTCTTATTATAACGATAAAAAGGAAGCAAAAAAATATTTCGATTTATTGAAAAGTATAGCAGAAGAAACTAATTATACTGAGTATCAGATTTATGTTCTTTCTTGAGAACCTGATTTTTTAGAAAACGATATAAATTATGAAAAGACTTTAGATTATTATAATAAATGACTTGAGCTATCAAAAGAAATAAACAGTATTGAGGATATTTTTTATTTTTCATGAGTCATAAAAGATACTTATTCAAAACTTTATTCTGAGAAAAAAGATCCTAAATATTTGGAAAATCAATTAATGTATAGAGAAATAGAAGATAGTATTTATCATGTAAAAATAAATATAGATGCTGAAAGACAAAGGGTTGCTCAAGAAGTTATTAATGAAACTGAAAAAAAAGTAGAAAAAATTAAAGCTCAAGAAAAAGAGAATACTTATATGAAAATTATATGATCAGTTGCTTTTGCATTAATTATTTCATTGTGATTACGATTAAAAGATGTAAGAGAAAGAAAGAAAATTGAAGAACAAAAAAATGAGGAATTACTTGAAAAAAATCAAATAATTACACAACAGAAATCAGAACTTCAACAAAGTAACGAAGAGATTAGGGCGATTAATGATGAATTAGTTGAAAAAAATGAAATAATTACAGAACAAAAGAATGTTGCAGAGGATCAGAAGAAAATTGTAGAAATGCAAAAAGCAAAATTGGATAAGGCTTATCAAGAATTAGAGTCGAAGACTAATAATATCGAAGATAGTATTAAATATGCTAAGAAAATACAGAACCTGATGATTGATAATACCAATGTTTTTTCTACTATTTTTACAAATGCTTTTGCTTTGTCTAAACCAAAAGATATTTTAGGGTGAGATTTTTATTATGCGCAAAAGAAAAATAATTTTGATGTTTTGGTTTTGGGGGATTGTACATGACATGGTGTGCCAGGAGCGATGTTGACAATTTTTGGTGTAGAAAAGACAGATGAGTCTCTAAAAAATGCTCAAAGTCCTTTGGATGTTGTAGAAGATCTTCATAAAATTTTTACGAGATTACATCTTCCATTTTATGCTGATATGACAGTGGAAATAGATAATGTTGTAAAAAATATGAATACTCTTTATGATCTTTATCCGGAACTTAAAAATAGTGTTTCTGTATTAAATCGTCTTATAGATGGTCTTGATGACTATAAAACTTTTGATGAATTTATCAAAAAATTTCCACCTAAATTAGAAAAAATTATTTCCACAATGAAATCAATAGCTCCAGATGATCAGTGTTTATCTGAAAATATCAATAGAATTGTTGTTGCAGCAAAAACTATTTTTGATAAAAATCCTCTTGAATTTTCATTATTATATGAGAAAACATCTACATTATCTCATGATAGTATGGAAGTTGCTGTTTGTTTCTTTGAAAAAAATGCGGTAAGTAAAAATATTTCTGATCAAAAATATACAAAACTTCATTATAGTGGAGCGGGAAGGCCTGTTTGGATTTTGAGAGATGGTGAAATTCAAGTTTATCAAAGTCGTAAGTGAGATTTGTGATCTATGAAATATAAAAGGAACGACTGAATACCAGAAGTGGTTGTTGATTTAAAAAAAGGAGACCTTGTGTATGTTTTTTCTGATGGGGTTGTAGATCAATTTGGTTGACCTGATGATAAAAAAATAGGACAACAAAGATTGAAAGATTTTCTTCTTACTATAGAAGATTATCCTATAAATCAACAGCAAGAAAAAGTCCAGAAATTTATTGAAAGCTGGATAAAACATAGTTCTTCAGCAACTAAACAAACGGATGATATTTTATTTATTGGAGTAAAAGTATAAATTTTATTGATTTTTTGCATTAAAAAGATATATCAAAGTCTGACGGAAGTCAGATTTTTATTTTTGTTTCATTTTTCTTATGAGATTACCTATTTGAATTTCCAATAGACATATTCATATATCTCAGATTGATGCTGAGAAACTTTTTGGAAAGGAGTATCAGTTTACTACGATAAAAGACCTTTCTCAGCCTGGTCAATATGCTTATCAAGAAACTGTTTCTTTGAAATGACCAAAAGGTCAAATTGATGGGGTAAGGGTTCTTGGACCTTGTAGAAAACAAACGCAGGTTGAACTTTTGTCAGCTGATAATTTTAAATTGGGAATTCAGGCACCAATAAGATTGTCTGGAGATATTCAAGGAACTCCTGGTTGTGAAGTTATTGGACCTGCTGGGTCAATTGTTTTGGATCATGGATGTATTGTAGCTAAAAGGCATTTACACATTACGGTTGCTCAGGCCCAAGATGCAGGTCTTGTAGATGGACAAGAAATAAAAGTTAAAGTACATGGAGAAAGAGGATTAGTATTTGAAAATGTGATTGTAAGAGCGGGTGATAATTTTGCATTGGATATGCATATTGATTTGGAAGAAGCTAATGCAGCTGGACTTGGTGCTGGTGCATGGGGAGAAATTGTTTAAAATTTACGGAGTAAATTTTAGGTGTTAGATTATAAATGTTAGATGTTAAATTTCTATAATTTTAAACAAATTTATCGTTAAAAACTTATTTTAAAATTGTTTTTTAGTTTGTAAAAAATGTGAGATGAAAATATTAGTATTGAATGCTGGAAGCTCGTCGTTGAAATATCAATTGATATCTATGCCAGAATGAGATGTGTTGTCAAAATGATTGGTTGATAAGATTGCTATAGAAGGGACTGTTATTAAGCATGTTGGAAAAGAGGGGAAAGTGGAAATTGCGGGAAATCTGGAAAATCATAGTGTTGCTTTGAAAAAAGTTCTTGATTTGCTTGTAGATCCTACCCATGGAGTATTAGCTTCTTTGGAAGAAATAGACGCTGTTGGACATAGAGTAGTGCATGGAGGAGAACATTTTGTTGAATCGGCAAAAGTTGATCAAGGAGCAAAAGAAAAAATTAATGAGCTTTGTGAATTGGCGCCTTTGCACAATCCAGCAAATCTAATGGGAATTCACGCGGTAGAAGAAATTTTACCAAATGTGCCTAATATTGCAGTTTTCGATACATCATTTCATCAAACAATGGAACCTAGTGCATATATGTATTCTATCCCGTATAAATATTATGAGAAATATAAAGTAAGAAGATATGGATTTCATGGAACTTCTCATAAATATGTTTCTCATAGAGCTGCTGAAATTTTGGGAAAAGATATTAAGGATATGAATATTATTGTTTGTCATGTGGGAAATTGAGCAAGTGTTTCTGCTATCAAGGGTGGAAAAGTTATTGATACATCTATGGGATTTACCCCACTTGAAGGACTAACTATGGGAACAAGATCAGGAGATCTAGATCCAGCAATTGTTGCGTTC
>CAZUIS010000055.1:5905-6326 GCA_964620295.1 uncultured Candidatus Peribacteria bacterium | reverse complement strand
TCACACTTTTTGAAATAAATTTTCTCTAATCATCATTTGAGCTTCGTCGTATCAGAGAGAAAGAGATATGTACTTTGTCCCCTCTTTTTCATAGGTTGTCTGTTGAAGATTGATATGTTTTTTGAGTTTCAAAGGAATATTTTGCTGGTCGTAGAGGTAGAATATCTTGATATCGTTTTCTGGATTTTTTGTGAGGAAGAAGGAATCTTGGATGGTTGATGTTTCAAATCACTTTGTATTTAAGATGTGAATTTCATCCAAGAAGGTGTTTGTGGGAGCGATAATTCCCACAATTTTTATCGTAGGGATTCCAAAAAATCCAGAGAGTGTATCTCCAACTCCTTTGATCAATCCTTCGTCTTTCATCATTTGAGCTTCTGCAAATCCTATGATCATTTGAGCAGTTTGAGATCAGTCGAAA
>CAZUIS010000055.1:0-5895 GCA_964620295.1 uncultured Candidatus Peribacteria bacterium | reverse complement strand
CATTCTGCGATAGTAAGTCAATCTAGAGTAGTATTATTTCCCAAAAGAATCTTGGGAATACCGTCGGGAGTAAATCAGATTTTGTTTGGTGAATTGATAATATATTCTGCTATTTCCACTTTTTGTCCTGAAGTTATTTTTGAAGAGATTAATTGTTGTCCGTTTCCTATTTGAGCAAAATTTCGGAATAGTCAAAGGAAGGTGATGGTCATAATAAGGGGAGCAAAGAGAGATATTCGGTTTCTTTTTATTGGATTAAAGAACTTTAGTAGGAGAGAGTTTAGAACAACGGATACTGAACTTAAGGCCATAGCTAAACCTGCGAACTCTGGTTTGAGGGTTCGTCCTCGTGTTGCGAATACTCATCATGCGATAGGAATTCCTAAACTATTGTATAATAATGAAAAGAACATATTCTGTTTGATTTTATTTACGGTTTCTTTGCTGAGTTTGATAGCGGTGATGACGTCGTTGAGATCATTTTTCATAATAATGACGTTTCCTGATTCCATAGCAATATCTGTTCCTGAGCCCATTGCTATTCCTACATCGGCTTGCGTAAGGGCTGGGGCATCATTGATTCCGTCTCCTACCATAGCAACTTTCCAGCCCTTTGTCTGTAGTTCTTTTATCTTGGATGCTTTGTCTTGTGGAAGTACTTCAGCAAAAATATTTTCAATTCCTACTTGCTTAGCAATTGCCTGTGCTGTTGTTTTGTTGTCTCCGGTAATCATATATACTTTTATTCACATGTTTTTTAGTCTTTTGATTGCTTCTGCTGAACTTGTTTTACATCTATCGGCAACCGCAATTATTCCTATCATTTTCTTATCGGTAGCTAGGAGCATAACCGTTTTCCCTTCCCTTTCTAAACTGTCAATTTTTTCTAGATGAGTGATAGGAATGTTTTTTTCAGATAACAATGTTTTGGTTCCTAAGAAATAATACTGATTATTTATCTTCCCTGTTATTCCTTTTCCTGGTATAGCTTGGAAATCGTTTATTTTATTTGATTCAATATTTTCTTTTCTTCCATATTTAACGATAGCTTCTGCTAATGGATGTTCAGAATTAGCTTCTAAATTTGTTGCTATTTCAAGAATGCTTGTTACTTCGTGTCCATTGGTTGCAATGATGTCGGTAACTTCTGGTGTTCATTCTGTTATGGTTCCTGTTTTGTCAAAGACAATGGTATCTACTTTACAAAGGGTTTCCAGGGGTTCTCCACCTTTAATTAAAATGCCTTTTTCTGCTCCTTTTCCTGTCCCAACCATAATAGCTGTTGGTGTAGCAAGTCCCAAAGCACAGGGACAAGCTATCACAATTACTGCTGCAAAATATAATAGTGAAGTTTCAAAGTTTGCTCACAGAGCAAAGTATCGGATTCAAAAAGTAATAACAGCGATACCTATTACAACAGGAACGAAAATTCCTGATATTTTATCTGCGAATCCTTGGATAGGTGCTTTGGATCATTGAGCTTCTTGGATCAGTTTGATGATTTGAGCGAGCATTGTTTCGTTTCCTATTTTGGTTGTTTCCATTTCAAAGCTTCCTAGTTTATTTATCGTTCCGCCGAAAACTTTTGATCCAAGATTTTTTTCTACGGGGATACTTTCTCCGGTCAACATAGATTCGTCGATACTGGAATGTCCTGAGATAATGACTCAATCTGTTGGTACTTTTTCACCGGGTTTTACGAGGATAATGTCTCATAGTTGTACTTCGTCAATTGCTACATCTATGAAAGTATCCCCTCTTTTTACTTTGGCCGTTTTGGGAGCAAGGCCGATGAGTTTTGCGATAGCCTGGGAGGTGGAGCCTTTGGCTTTTGCTTCCAAATATTTTCCTAGAAGAACAAACATAATAAGCAATCCAGCGACTTCGAAATAGATATTGGGAACCATCATTCCATTGAGTCAGAATATTGATTGTGTTTGATAAAAGAATGTTCCTAGGTGATATATGCTGTAAAGATAAGCCACCCCTGTTCCTATGGCTATTAGGCTATACATGTTGAATGTTTTCATTTTGAGTGCTGATCGTGCCCCTTTGAAAAAATCAGCGCCTATAAAAAATAATATTGGTGTTGTACATATGAGCGAAATAATTGCAGCTCGTGGCATAATTATCGTTTTTCCAGGAAGTAGTGTTGGAAAAAGATCATAGACCATAAAGATGATCATGGGTACGCTTAAAAAGAAGGAAATCCAGAATTTTCTTTTTCGATAGTTTGTTTCTTTTGTTCTTTTTTCGATTTCGTTTGTTTGATTGTTTCCTATTGTTCCTTTGTATCCTGCTTTGTTGATTAGCTCTATAATTGTTTTTTCGATGCCTTCATTGGCTTTGATAATTGCTTGTGCAGAAGAAAAATTTACATTGGCTTCTTGTACACCTTCTGTTTTTTTGAGAGTGTTTTCTATAAAGAGAGCACAAGAGGAACAATGCATTCCTTCGATATCTATGGTTATTATTTTTGGTTTGGTCATGATGCTGTTGTAGTAAAAAATAAATTATTGGACAAGAATTTGTCCTTGATACATTCCCATCGTTCCACAGACAATAGCATATTGTCCTCTTTGGATATTGGTGAATCTATAGACAATAGGTTCTCCTTTTTTGATAGGGCGAATAGTTCTGTCTAATTTTGGGATGATCATATTTACCATACATCCTCTTCCATTACTTCTTGGTGTGATAATAAGCTCATAATTTTTGCTTGCTTGGAGGAGGATTTTTTCTGGAATTGTTTGATATCCGTCGTGTTCTACCTGTATTGTTTCATAGGGTATATTGGAACTAAATTCTTCTTGAACTGGTTTTTGTCCTGTTGTTCAAAGTAATGTTTGTCCGTTATTGATCATAAAAATTCCAAAGAAAATAATTATTACTCCAATGATTGTATGTAAGAGCGTAAATTTCTTTTCTTTGATATAAGAACTTCCTAGTCATAGAGCAAACAAAACCGGCACTGTTCCTAAAGCAAATATCGCCATTATTAATCCTCCTTGGAGAGGGTTTCCGCTAGTGATTGCGATTAATTGCATAGAAAGCGTAAATCCACAGGGAAGAAAGAAGGTTAGTGCTCCCACTATTGGCGCAAAAAGAGGATTTTTTGTAGTAAGTATGTTTTCTGTTCGTTTTTTTGGAAGATGAACACCCAAAGAGCTTATACTTGGGACGATTTTTAGAATGTGTAAACCCATTCGTACGACAATAATTCCTACGATTATTGTGACAATGCTTGTCATGTTTAATGACAGAGAAAAGGTTTGTCCCAGCAATCCAAGTATTGCTCCGCCAACAAAAAATCCTCCTATTCTTCCTAAGTGGAATGAGAGGTGGGTTTTGAGAAGTCATTTGGTTCATCTGGTATTGTCGGCATATGCTCAAAACCCAAGGACAATACTTCCAACTATGGCTAAACACGTCGAAACTGAAGCAATAAGTCCTGTGAGAAGAGCTATTCCATAGGATATTTTCCCATCTCAAGAGGGAATGTGTTGTGTAATATTTAGTTTATTTCCCAATAATATGAGCAAAAAAATAACTATACCGGCTATGATAATCGTTCCTGTTTTTTTGTTTTGTTCTGTTGGTTGTATTGGTTCGTTAGTTGTTGTGTATCCAGCTTTTTGAATTTCTTCATTAACTTTTTTGAGAAGATTTTCGTTGGTTATATCTAGATCAAGTTTTCCATTTTTTGCGGAAATCTTTTGTACGTGTACTCACTTTATATTTTCTACGCGGTCTTTGATAATCATTTCACATGATGCGCAATGCATTCCTTTGATGTATATTGTTTTTTTCATTTGTAAAAAAAATATATAAAACTCTGGCTTTCTTCAAAGCTTTTGAGAAAATTATATATCTTATATTAATTTAGTGATAATTCAGACTAAATCAGAAAATGTGGTGTATTTGTTGTCAGTATTTTGTCCAGGCGGTGCATGATTTGTTAGTTGTTGTTCTTCGTGAGTATTGAGAACATTAATTGTTTGTGTTCGTGTTGGAATAGCATATGCAATAATATTATTCTGATTTGGTATTTCTATTTGGTTTGTAAAATATTCGTTGGAACGTACAAGTTTGTGGCAATCGTTATTTTGGTTGGTATCGGTTTTTTTGTTTGCTGTATCCTGATGACAATGTTCCATTGTGGTTTGATGCATTGGCAAAATTCACATCATACTTGCGTGGGTGAGCGCATTGGTTGATGCAAAATAAATAATTATACTGATGATGCCGAAAAGTTTTTTCATGCTAGTATAGTGATAAATTATTTGTTTTGAGCTGTCTTTACAATAGTAAGAATTTCTTGGATCATTTCGTTTTGTCTTTTTTTGTCGTTGGATTTGATAGAATCCACGAAACAGCATCCCAAATGATCTTCCAAAAGTTGAAGATTTACTGATTTGAGGAGTCCTACTACGGCTAGGTTTTGTTGGATTACTTTGATGCAATACTGGTCGCTTTCGATCATAGAGATGATTTTCTCTAATGAACTTTTGGCTTTTTTAAGCGATATGAGTATTTTTTCTTGATTTTTTTTCATATAGTTCGTGTAAAATTAAAATCCTATACCTATGGTGTAGGTATAAAGAAAAAAAGAAAAAAAACAAGAGATTTTTTCTCTTGTCTTTCCTTGTTTATTTAACGGTAACACTTTTGGCGAGGTTTCTTGGCTTGTCGATGTTTTTTCAGAGAATATCTGCTGTGTGATAGGCAAGTAACTGTCCAACTACAACCGTGACAAATGGGTAGATGTCGTCTATTGTTTTTGGGATTTTGATTGTAGTGTCAGCACCTTCTATTTGTTTGTCGGAAACTGCAATAACTTTCCCGTTTCTTGCTTTGATTTCCTGGATTGAAGACAAGTTTTTTTCGAAAAGAAAATCCTGTGGACAGAATATCACACTCGGAATTTTCTCGTCAATGAGTGCTAATGGTCCGTGCTTTAACTCGCCAGAAGGATAACTTTCGGAGTGAAGATAGGTGATTTCTTTGAGTTTGAGACTACTTTCGTTGGCAATAGGAAATTGATAATGTCTTCCTAAAAAAAAGAAGTTGTTATATTTACTTAGTTCTTGGGCTATTTCTCTGATTTGTGCTTGGTCTGCGAGGAGGTCTTCGATCATTGTGGGAACCTTAGCAAGTTCTCGCAGCACTTGTTCGTATTTTGCTTTTGGGAGAGATCTCTTTTTTCCTAGGAAAAGCGCTAATAAGAGAATACAGGTTAGCTGAGCGGTAAATGCTTTTGTCGAAGCAACTCAGATTTCGGCTCCAGCTCTGGTAAATAATCCGTAATCGGTAAGACGAGAAATAGTAGATCCTACTACGTTTACTATCCCAAAGGTATGTGCTCCTTTTTCTTTGAGCATTTTGAGTACTTCTATACTGTCTGCGGTTTCTCCTGATTGAGAAATAAAAACGTAGAGTGTTTTTTTGTCTACATTGATGTTTCTGTATTCATATTCACTAGCAATTTCACATGAAGCTGGTATCCCTGCAAGGTTTTCCATCCAGAGTTTTCCTAGAGATCCTGCATTGTATGATGTACCACAACCGATGAATACAATATGTTCAAAATTTTCGTCCTGCATACCGTGAAAAGCTTCAGCATTTAATAATTTGTTTTGAAAATCTACTCTTCCTTTGAAAATTCTTCTAATAATATTTGCTTGTTCAAAAATTTCTTTGAGCATAAAGTGTTTGAAATCCCCTTTGGAACTTTCTAGTTCTTTGATATCCATTTCTTCAAATGGTTTTTGCGTGGGGATTCCTTTGGAAGTTATTGTGTATTCATCGTTTTTGATGTGCAAAAGATCCCCATCTTCAAGATAGGTTAGTTGGTCAACATATCCAACGAGTCCTTGTTTATCGGATGATAAGAAA
>CAZUIS010000054.1:0-6403 GCA_964620295.1 uncultured Candidatus Peribacteria bacterium | reverse complement strand
ATTAATAGCAACTAAACGCCCTATTCAGACTCGGTTTCCCTACGGCTCCGGCTATAACTGCCTTAACCTCGCTACTACTAACAACTCGCTGACCCATTCGTCAATAGGTACGCGGTCACTCTTGCGAGCTCCCACTCCCTTGTAAGCAATGAGTTTCAGAATCTATTTCACTCCCCTTCCTGGGGTTCTTTTCACCTTTCCCTCACGGTACTCTTCACTATCGGTGTAGAAAAGTATTTAGTCTTGCCCAGTGGTCTGGGCGGCTTCATGCCGAATTTCACGTGTTCGACATTACTCAGGAAATATTTAGGCCGTGCCTTCTTTTTAGATACAGGACTTTCACCCTCTATGGTATACCTTTTCAGATACTTCTCTTAAAAAGACACTGTGTCCTCGAATTGATACTAGTCAATCCAAAACATTCCTACAACCCTCATCATAGCAACGGCTAGCACCTTACACTATGTGAGTTTGGACTCTTCCCAGTTCGCTCGTCACTACTACGGGAATCTCTTACGATTTCTTTTCCTCTGGCTACTGAGATATTTCACTTCACCAGGTCTTGGCCACTATGGCGATCCGTTATACGGACCAGGTTCTCCCATTCGGACATTTCCGGCTCCAAACGGCTGTTGGCACCTTACCGGAACTTTTCGCAACCAACTACGTCCTTCATCCTCTTTTCTACCCAAGGCATCCTCTCATTGCTTTTAAACAGATTTATTGTTTTTTTGAAAAATGTAATATATGATATTATTGTTAAGTATCCGCTTCATCAACACCCAAATGAATTCTTCCAAAAGTGTTGCGTGAGATGTTATAGTAATTTAATCTCCTATTTCAAGACTTTTTTTACTTTTTTTTCACTTTATTTTTTTGCCGGTTCTCAACTGCTATTTCTAAAACAGAAAAAGAGTCACCTTATAAAAAAGAGCAAGAATTTTGTCTAGACATATTATATATATAAATATAAAAATGTAAAAATCAGAATACATTCTAAATTTGCAAATATATTTTTTTTGCATATAGTATATATAAGGTATATTTATTTATTTTTTTCTTCCATGTCTTATAAAAAATTTTCTTTTACATCAACTGGATGAACAATCTTCTTTATTATTGTAGGAATTTTCCTCTACAATATTCTCAATGGTTTAATGCTAAATTTCTCAGGCCTTAATCAAGAATCATTAAGATCAAGATTTTCTGAAATCCACTTTTCATCTCCTGGAAATGATTTTTGAGGAGGAGTTTTTTGGCTTCCTATAAAATCACTAACAACCCCACAGGAAATAACCGACAATAAAGGTAATAAAAAAACATGTACAAAACAATTAAGATGAATTTATTATAATGCAGCGAGAGGCGCAAGATTACGACCACTGGACAATGAAACATTAGCACTTCTTTCCTGAACCGGATGATATTGATACAATAATCTTCAAATTAATTGATGACTATACACTTCTTGCTGACCGAATGATCAATATGGAATTTTTTGAGTTATTCAGTATGTTCGATGAGGAACAGAATCTTATATCATAGCCGGTACTAAATTAAATTATCAACAAAATGATTATATATCAGAATTTGCAAATACCTTTGAATATTTCAATAACGTTACTCCTTTGGGATATTTTTGGGATAGCGTTTGATGAATCTGATTTATAGGAGGATCTATTACATGAAGCGAAAATTTACTTAACTACTTAAATACCTCTGGTAGCATTAGCAACTCATTCTTGACCACCGGATGAAACGTTTCTACAAGTTCGGGAAACTGGTCTGTATCACTTTCTGGAGATTCTCAAGCCCAAGACACAATGCGAGATATCCTTATTCAAGGGAATGTCATCTTATCTAAAGCAATTGATGTCTACGAAAAAAAAGCTCTTTTGGGGAACCTTGAAAAAAGAACCATTCTCATCAATTCAGATATCAGCTCTGCAGCAACCATTATAAATGTTGCCAAAAAAAACTCGGAAACACTCTGTAGAGGGAAAACATATATAGAATGAGGACCAACTACCCAATATCTCCCAAGCACTCAAGAAAAAATTCTTTGCTACAAAAATACAGATAACTTGGAAATAAATCTTGCTAATGAACTCCACAAAGGAAAAACAATAATTGTGAAAAAAGGAAATATTACACTAACAAATAGCATGACAAAAGACAGCTCTTCTTTGGATATATTTGTTGACGAAGGAAATGTTTATATCAAAAACCCTGTTACCGCAAAAATAAATTTCAATCAAGATTGATATCCTTCTGATCTCAATGCAACAAATTCATGAATCTTTATCAAAGGAAACTTTATTATCAATGGATTACTTATTGGAAAAGATAGTACAACTTCAGATATATGACCAATCACAAACAAACTGCATCTTTTATGAAAAATTGCTTTCTTAAATACACCAACATCTGCTAGTCAATGAAGAATTAACCAAGTTAATAGTATTTTATGAACGACTAATTTTCAACAACGAATTAGTCTAGAAAATGTTTTTTCTTGGTACTGTGATCTTAACTGAATTTGAAGCGATTGAACTAATTGCTGAGGATCAACTTCATCAGCAACAGTAACGCCATTTGTTGTTCTCAATGCAAATTATCCATCAAATATTATTAAATAATCTCTGATAATTTTTAAAAACCTCCCATGTAAGGGAGGTTTTTATTACTATAATGATAATGGAATTTCTTTTTCAACACTGTTTCCATATGCATCTTTTGCAAACACTTTTACAGGCATCAATTGATCTAATGTAAATACTGCCGCTTGTCCTTTAAACTCTAGGATTGTTTTTTCTGGAGTTGATATTTTTCATTGTTCTATAAACGAAAGATCGTCCTTAAGAATTATACTAACTTGATATTTTCCATTTTCTAATTGTTGAACATTTGTTTTTGTTTCCAATATTATAGGAGCAGTTTTATCAGTTTCCACAACATTTATTTCAAAAGTATTTGTATTAGAATATCATTCGACATCAACAGCAATAACTTCTATAGCATGTTTTCATGCTTTTAACGAAGAAGTTATCGAAGTTAACTCGTTTACATTTTTAGACCTTCCATTGTGACTAAATTGAGCTATCTGCTCTTTATCCGCTAAAACCAAAACAGATTTCACTCCTCTTTGTGCCTTTATATCGTACCACAAAGGGAATCTTGCTGATACTGTAGAATCTTTTTCAGGAGCAATAACAGAAACAGATATTGTAAGATCTTCTTTTATTCCTCTTTCTTTACATCATTCCGTCGGTTTTTTAACAAACACATTAGGATAATTATATACAACATTTCAACTAACAAATCATCCTTCTGGAGCATTTCCTGTAAAACTTGAACCAATTCTCCACCACTCTGTTATCTCTGCTAAATCAATTTTACTTGGAATAATTGTTGCTGGAGTTATAAGATATCATTTCTTTAAACTATCCAATGGTGTTGTTGGACTCTGCGCTCAATTACATAAGATATCATATTCAAAACTTTCTCATCACACATCTGATTCCAATCCTGGTCATTGAATATATCTTAAACTATTCACTACAAATTCTGATGGAGTATTTTCAGTTGCTCATTTTCATGTAATTTTGGAAATACTTGCTGATGTAACATCTATCGATCTAATTGTATCATTTGAGATAAAATTATTTCTTACGAGAGATGAAAAGAATGTTCTCATTGGATTTGCATGGATAGTTCATCAGAAAGCATTCCTATTCATTGGTGTTCCATCTGCATTACCAGCTCGAAATACAGCAACCTTTGTTCCATTATAAACAGCCATCCATCCATCTCTTGGGCGATTTCCTCTTTCTGTTTTCACATTGGAAGTCCCTGTTTTGAGCGCTAATGACAACCCTTGCACATTAAATCTTGATACCCATCATGGCAATCTGTTTGCAGGATCTGAAAGAATATTCCACAACAAATATCTTACTCCCGAAGGAATAACTTCTTTTTGCTTTTTCTCTTCTTTTTGGTAAATCAAAGAACCGTCTCTAGATCTTATTTCTAATATTGGATTAATTTCTGCTGGTTCGTTTATTGAAAGATGAGTATACGCATTAGCTAGATCTAACATAGTTACTTCTGCAGCTCACAAAGCCAACGTATATCAATACTCTACTGTATCTTTTACTCACACCAATCATAAATCTCTCAAAAAAGGTTTTGCAACAGCTTCTCCTCAAAGAGCAAGAATCATTTTTGTTGCTGGAATGTTTCTACTATGTGCCAAAGCATATTTCAGTGGGAGCAATCATGAGAATTTACCATCAGCATTATTTGGCTCATCTTTCCCTATTTTAAAAGGGATATCAAACATTGGTGAATCCAAAGTCAGTGGAAGCAATTGGAAACCAAGGGCATAAATAAATGGTTTTATTGCTGATCAAGATTGCCTTGGTCTTCTTACCATATCATTTTGTCCTTGAATTTTTTCATCAAAATAATTAATTGATCCAACATAAGCAAGAACGTCTCCATTTTTCGAATCTAAATATACCATAGAAGAATTGTTTGCTCAATTTTCCTGAAGAACAGCAAGATTCGACGCCAAAGCTTGTTCTGCAAGCGTTTGTTGTTCTAAATCTAATGTTGTTTTAATAATAATACCTCCTTTGAACAATGTGTCTTTATCATATTTTTTTTCTAATTCTTCGATAACCCATTGAACAAAATGAGGTGCAAGCATTTCTACTTTATTTCTACGAAGTTCATATGTTAATCCTTGTAAAAATGCTTGTTTCAATTCATTTTGAGTTATATAATCATCCTCGTACATTCTCATTAACGCAAAATCTTTTCTTCCTACAATATATTTTACTGAGTAGCTATTTGTTCCATCTGTTATTACAAAAGAAGTTATCGCTTCCAGTGATTTTGTAAATCATCCGTCTTTTGATATATTTACAGCCTCCAATGATTGAGCAATTTTAGCAATTGCCTGATCAACAACACCTCACGACAATACTATTTGTGTTCAATTTTGATCAACAATTGAGAGCAATCATATAGTCTTTTCTCTATTTTTGTAAGGATTATAAATCGTAGGACTCTTTGGAATCGATGCAAGTATTGATGCTTCTAATGCGTTTAAATCTTTTGCAGATTTACTAAAATATGTTTTTGATGCCGCCTCTACTCCAAAAGAATTGTTTCAGAAAGAGATATAATTTAGATATAATTCGAGGACTTTATTTTTCATTTCTTTATGAAGATCTTTTTTATTTATTGATGGATTTTCTTTGTATATTTGATCTTCTAATACATTATTTAATTTTCCAATAAGGAGCATTTCTCTCAGTTTTCTAATAACTTTTTCTTGAAATGATTCTCTTTTAAAATCTTTATTTAACAATAAGTTTTTGAGAAGCTGTTGTGATATTGTCGAAGCTCATTGCATTCAACCACCTGGATTGAAAACATTGTTTACTCCTGCTCTTAAAATACCCATAGGATCCAATCAACTATGTTCCCAATAACGCTGATCTTCCATAGCGATAATTGCATTTATCATCATTGATGAAATACCAGAAAAAGGAACATACTCTCTATTCTCTTCGTATAATTTATATAGTTCTTTCCCATTTCTATCTTGAATAATTGTTGATTCTGAAAATACCATATCATTTATATCAGAAATATCTGGCAATCCTTGAACAACATTTTTCGTAAACCGAAAAACAAAAATCAAAAGAATTCCACCAAGAATTAATCCGGCTATTTTTTTTCGATCTTTAGGTAATTTATACTTTTTATTAGTGGAAAATCATGATGAGAATCTAACTCATCCGTAGTTTGTTTGGTTGTAATTACCTACTTGCATTTGTTTTTATTCTAATACTAAAATCACATATTTTATTATGCGCCGACTACTGTAGTAAAATAAAGACTTTTTTCAAGAGAAGATATTATTTTAAAAAGAGAAAAAACTCAAGACGAATCTTGAGTTTTTCTGACTATTTGGCATATATATAACATTTAATATTATCATTTTCTATAGAATCTTTACGTTGTGTAACAATAAACTTACCAGCATAGTTCATCTCTGTAAGAATAAATGTTCCATCATCTATGTTCACTTCTTTTACTTTACCTACGTGTCCATATCAACGATAGCTTGGTCATCATTGTTTATATACAACCAAAGAATTAACCCCTGGTTTTACCGGATCTTTTGTAGAGTTTCGTACTACTTTAAATCAAGCTTTTTTAGCATTATCACATCGTTGGTTAGCATTTCCTCCAAACGGCCTTTCTTGTTTATTTTCTTCTACATATGGAAAGATTTCTGGAGAGATAATAGCAGCATACCAAGTACAATATCCAGCATAAAAACCATTTTTAATATCTTTCTTGTATACCCATTGAGAAATAACACTTG
>CAZUIS010000053.1:0-6652 GCA_964620295.1 uncultured Candidatus Peribacteria bacterium | reverse complement strand
TTATTGCATCTACCAACGATTCTCTACATCCATATTTATTATCAAATTTTGATTTCGTAACCGAGTCATTTACATTGATCGCAGGCAAAGGAAGTTTTCCATTTTTCATTCTTTCATACAATCTATGAACTCCTGTCGTTGTTTCCTCTGAAATACCTTTAATACCAGTAACCAATTCTGGATAATGATCCAAGACTAAATTTGTAAGATCTCCTCCATCATCCAAAATCATATTTAAAGGACGATCTTTCGATCCAAAAAATAATGTTTGTTCTATACATCGATCAAACTCTTCTGCATTCATTCCTTTCCAAGCAAAGACTGGTATTCCAGCTGCAGCAATAGCGGCAGCAGCATGATCTTGCGTTGAAAAAATATTACAACTTGACCATTGTACTTCTGCTCCAAGAGCAACCAATGTTTCTATCAAAACAGCTGTTTGAATGGTCATATGCAAACATCCAGCAATTCTCGCACCAGTAAGTGGTTTAGATGTTCAGTATTGTTTTCTAAGAGCTATTAATCCTGGCATTTCTGCTTCCGCTAATTCAATTTCTTTTCTTCCCCATTCTGCAAGATAAAGATCTTTTACTTTATATTGTCCTTCTTTAAAATCCATAATTTTCATATTAAAAAATAAATCTGATGGGTTATACAAAAATTCTTCCAAATAGCTAGTACATTATATTCACGATTTTGCCAAAACTTCTTCAAGAGTAAAAAAATGATTCATTCATCATTGAGATTGTGCCACAAAATATCCTACAGCATTTCCTATTTTTGCAGATTCTTCCCAAGATTTTCCATGAAACAATCCATACAACAAACCTGAACGAAATCCATCTCCACATCCAGTGGTATCAAGAGGATTTTCTATAATCATACTCGGTATAATACTACTCTGTTCTTTATCTAAAAGTTGTACTCAATTTTTTCCCAAAGTAACAACAATTTTTTCATATTGAGCAACAATTTCTTCAGCAGTATATCAACTCCTACGTTGCAACAAAGCAAATTCATGTTCATTACAAATAAGGTATGTTGATTGGTGTATTGCCAAACGAAGTTCTTCTTGAGAAAACAACTCCAAAGCCTGACCTGGGTCAAAAAAGGTAGAGATTGAAGCATGAAAACAACTCTTGAGAGAACGAAGCATAGCCTGTTTATCATTTGGAGAAACAATAGCATACGCTATTTCTGCAAATTTGTCAGAAAGATGAGATTTTAGATCTATTTCTGCTGCTTTTGCCATAGCTCCAGGATGAAAAGCAATAATTTGCTGCCCTCATAAGGCAGTAATAACATAACACACAGCAGTAAACAAAACAATATCACGAAAAAGATTGTCATAACGAATGTGTTCTTCCAAACGAGATGATGGTAAAAAATCTTTTCCCACGGCACCTACCAATAATGTATTATCTTTTAATCAAAGTAGTCCTAAACTATAAGAGATATTTTGTCCTGTCCCTCATTCTAGTTTTTCAAGAGAGGGAACAGTAAAAGCAAGATTAAATTGATCCAAATGTTCTGGCACTACAAGATCAGAAAAATGCGACGGATAGGACATAATAAAATCATTAGCTATCGATCAACACACAAGAATACGTTTCATAGAATAAAATAAAAAATAAACCAATGTTTTTTACAAAAAAGGGAAAAGAAAGCAAAACAAAAAGCTTGACATTAAAAAATAATTTAGTAAAAAAGGAATGAACTAAATAAAACCTAAAAATATGGACAAACTATTCTATTCATTTGGAAATGGATGTGAGAGGATATCCTCTACTGATCTAGAAGAAATAATGTTAAAAGATTGTTCGGAACAAATTCCAACAGCAAAAGCTTCTGTCTATAAATTAACAGAAGATTCAAAACATCATTTCAACGCATATGATATAACAAATGCGCAAAAAATTGTTTTCATAAACCCATTATGCAGCAATATCAGTGAGGAAATGGCTATAAAAATACTCAAAACAATGGGCGAGAATATCAAAATACTGTCCCAAAGAGCGTTTCCAAAAAAGAATTCAGCCCAGTATATCGGATTGATTCTATCGTAAAAAAAGCCCTCCAAATGGAGGGCTTTCTATTTAGTCAATTTTTTATTTGACAAAATATAACAAATCATTAGATTTAAAACGAATACTCTTGAAAATATCTATATAAACACTATTCTGAAGGCAAGAACTTTTATCTGTTTTCAAAAACAAATGAATAAAAAAATTCTTTTTGCTACTGCTTTAACTTTGGTATCACTAGGAATAACCTATAATATCGCAAATGCTGACGCTCAAATCATCATAGATCCTGTAACCAAAACCATCACTATTACAGGGATGGCACTTAACACAGGAACTACTACAACATGAACTATACAAACAGGATCAATAAATATTGGAACAACGCAAACAGGATTGACAAATACTGGAACAATTCAAACATCAGCACAAACCTGACTCAATACTACGTGAACAGAATTTGAACGTGCACTTTCATGGATGTATGCCAATGGACTAACCAAATATAATAAACCATCAGAATATAGAATGTATGACGCTTTGACGAGAGAAGAAGCAGCAAAGATGTTTTCTGAAGCCTATAATGTACTTGGGTATACAAAAGAAATTAGAAACACAAATTGTGATTTCAAAGACAAATCAATATTTAATCCAGAATTAGTTCCTTTTATCCAAAATGTATGTCAACGAGGAATTATCAAGGGATTTAACAATAATTATATGGCCCAAAAACAACTTACTAGACCTGAAGCCATGGCAATTTTGATTAGAATGTTCGAAGGGAAGACTTCTTTTGAGAACAAAGACCCTCGATGGGCTGATTATTATATCAAAGGTAAAGCTCTCGGATTAACGACACTCAGCAACAACAACTTTGAAAAAGAAATTTCAAGATACGAAATAGCTCTCTATATCTATAGATTACAAACAATCGCCAACAATGCATCACTCAAACTACAATGACAAATAACTCTTCAAAATCTTACTGGAGTTGCTCAGACAACTGGAAGTACACTACCAGAAACATCGTCAGAACTAGCTCAAAAATTTTCAGCAATAGCAAATTCAATCAGTGTAGAAAAAGATCCAGAGCTCCAAGAAGCCATCAGATGGATGCACGATAATGGATTGACTAGTTTTTCAACTATAGGAGAATATAAGCCATTCGAAGTTCTTACCAGAGAACAATCTGCAAAAATATTTGATATTTTTGCAAAATTATTTAATTTTTCACAAGACAAATTAAGTGGTACTTTGCCTACAGAATGTCAATTCAAAGACCTTTCAAAAGCAGATCAAACATTAGTTTCCAATATTCAAAATGTATGTAAAATGGATATTCTCAAAGGAGGGAGTCAAATCTTTGATCCAAAAAATACATTAACAAAAGGACAATTTATCACAGCATTAATCAGACTTGTTGAGGGAAAAAAATTAGATGAAACCAAAAATCCTCGATGGACAGCTTACTATCAAAAATCTTTAGATATGGGTATTGTATGACCAGCCGATGCTATCACATTTGATAGTCCAATTACGAGATATGAAGTAGCATTATTTCTTTATAGATTTAGAGTAAAATTCCAACTTATCAATAACCTCAATACCAATACATTAGAAAATATGATTTTCAATACGGTTCCGTGAACTATCCAAACAACTGGTGGCTTACTTTCTTGAGAAAAACCAACAGCATTTAAATCTGATATTTTCATAGACACCAATCTTCTTCAAAACGCTAATTTTGATTTGGGATATATAGAAATTCTTTCTACAAAATACAAAGTAGTAAAAACATCAACAGAAACATATTTTAGCAAAAATTTTGTTCGATATGGAGATATTTACGATATTTCAACTGACAAAAAAATAGGAACTATAAACTTTATTGTAAGCAATAGAATTGTCTTAGAAGGAACAGCAAGAGTAAATACAGATACTTATACTATTTCTCAAGCTCCAAACACAACTGCTTACTACCAAATCAAAAAAAATTAGTCAGAGAACCAAAGAGAAATAGATCCAAAGTCTAATAGACTATTTATCTATAGTACTATTTAACTATACCACTAACAAATAATGGAAATCAAGAAGATTAACACAGAAAAACTCCTCAACATCAACGGGACAAGCAGACCTCTTTCTTTTGATGACTTTATAGGACAAGAACATATCAAAAACGTCCTCAAAACAGCTATTGAAAGCGGACAAAAAAGAAAATCACATATAGGACATATTCTTTTTTCTGGACCAAGTGGATTTGGAAAAACAACAATGGCAAATATTATCGCTAAGCAATCTGGTGTAGGAATCAAAGCAGTGACTGGATATGCTATCACCAAACCAGCAGAAATTATTAGTATTCTCAATTCATTGGAAAAAGGAGACATTCTCTTTATTGACGAAATTCATAGACTCAAACCAAATATCGAAGAAGTTCTCTATATCGCCATGGAAGATTTCGTTATCGACATGGTAATGCCCGAATGAGGAAATGTCAGAATTCCTATCAATCCTTTCACTTTAATTGGGGCAACAACAAAATCTGAATCACTCTCACAACCGATCAAAAATAGATTTGTGTACAATTTTCATTTCATGGAATACAATCAGTCTGAAAAACAAATCATTATCGACAAATATCTCAGACAATACGCGGTGGATTTCGACCCTTCCATCCTCTCAGCTATCGCTGCCAAAGTTGACGCGGTTCCCCGTGAAATCCACAACCTTTGCATCAAACTTAGAGATTTTGCTATCACGCAAACCCAACACAAATCCATAAATCAAGCGTGTCTCGATGCTTTCCTTGCTCATAGCAAAATCGAAGAATGAGGAATGACTCCCCTCCATGCAAAATATCTTGAAATCCTTCGTGACGCCGACAGACCCCTTGGTATCAAAACCATCGCGGTACAACTATGAATAAATGAAAAAGCTGTCGAAGAAGACGTGGAACCATTGCTCCTCAAACTCAGTAAAATAGAGAAAACTGCTTGAGGAAGAATTTTAATATAAAAAAGCCTTATAAAACATAAAGGCTTCAATATATTATTCTCAATAATATGGTAAAACTGATAGAGATGACACTATAGCAATACCCGAAGGAACAACATCTGTTTTTATACAGAACATCTGATGACGTGAAAACACTGAGTCTGGATGTAAAGGAAACAATTCAACATTACTAATCTTATAAGTAGGATCTAGAGATATAAGAATATGGGCACTAGATAAAAAATGATCAACAATTCCCAACACATCACTAACTTCCGGTACAGGACATACCAGAAAAACCATTCTATCTGACTCGGAATAAAACAAATTACTCATAATATTATTATTTTTTTATGTTCCGTCTTATACAAAAAAACATATAAAAAATCAATATATTTTTATTTATTATATATACCTATGAAAAAACTGTTCTCAGTTCTCCTTACACTAGGAATTTTATCTCCACTAAGCATCTTCGCATTCACATCTGATGCTGGAGAAAACCTTAATCTCAACACTCCAGTTCAAGGAGATTATTATGTTGCGGGAGGAAATGTAAATTTCAACACAACAACCAATGGTGATTTAGTTATCGCCGGTGGAAAAAACTTTATCAATGGAAATATCAAAGAAGATCTTCTTCTTGTTTGATGAGAAAATTTCATCAATGGAAATATCGGAGAATCAGCAAGGATTATCTGATGAACACTTATCATAGAAAGTAATATTCAAAAAGATTTATTGCTTGCAGGTGGCGAAATTATCATCAAAGAATGATCAAATATCCAATGAGAAACCAAAATCGTTGGAGGTAAAATCGATTTTGCAGGTATATCAAACAATACAGAATTTATTGCAGAAGAAATTATTCTTCAATGAACAATCAAAGGAAATACAATATTAAAAGCAGAAAGAATCAAAGTAAAAACTGGTGCAAAAATTCTTGGAAATCTTTATTACGAATCTCCAAATCAAAACACAGAATTGGAACAAATTGTATCAGGACAAGTAACTTTTAAACAAGAATATTTCAGCAACAAAAAAGAAATCTTAGGAATATTCAGCAGTTTTGCTGGTGCTAGATTAGCATTTTTATTGATTTTCGGACTTATTTTCCTTTTTACTGCTCATCAATACATCAAACCTTCATTGGAAACACTCAACAAAGAACCTCGAGAATCACTAGGAGTAGGATTTCTAACATATGCAGCACTTCCTTTTGTAGCAATACTTTTGGCAATAACAATAATCTGAATTCCTTTCTCATTACTTGCTCTAATGATATTTATTACATTGATGATGTTCGCAAAACTTCTCAACGTATATTTCTATACTAATTTCTTAATAGAAAAACGAGGTGGTCATAACAAACTCAACAATCGAAAAAAAATCTGAATTCTTTTGGGTTGTGCTATCTTATCAGCTATCCTCAGTGGTATCGATATGATTTTTGCATTCTTCGCACTAGGAGCTATTATTAGAACACATATCATGAAGAAGAAATAATTTTTACTTTTAAAATATATATGGAACAAGCTCTCTCAATCAAAACACCAGATAATCATATAATTTACTGAACATTAAATTCAAAAAACAAAATAGATGAATTGTTTAAAAACGAATATATTCCT
>CAZUIS010000052.1:6027-6674 GCA_964620295.1 uncultured Candidatus Peribacteria bacterium | reverse complement strand
TCAATGAATCGATACAGGAAATACTACATCAACTCAAGAATACCAAAAAGAAAAAGAAACTATTACTAAATTAGAAGACCCTGAAGAAATCAATCAAAAATTTAAAGAAAATCAGAATCTTATTGAAAAATATACAAAAATTTTACCAAAGAAACCTGAAGAAAACCCAAACCAAACAAAAGAACAAAATGAACAACAACTTCTTCAACGAAAGAAAAACACCTTACTCCAAATCAATGATTTAGAACAACAAACTCAAACTATCCTCCAAAAAAGAATTTTATGATCTGCAATTAGTTGATTAGCGGGATATTTTGATTTTTCTACAGCAGAAAAAGAAAACATAGAAAATGACTTTGTAACAAACAATATGAGTATTGATCAAAACATCTTCTCCCTCAAAGGAAATATTAACGGGAAAAATATTAACGTAAACTATAATTTACAAAACGGAAATCTCGCTATGGAAGATCATCTTTTCCAAGAAAACGATCAGAAAGTAATAAAAATTGGAGAAAACAAATTTCAAAATCTAAACATTTTGCTTCCTTCGTTAACAACACTAAAAGACAACGCTCAAAATTTTTTGACCCAAGATATTTCTGGAGATAACCAGTTTCTGAATTTCAGTGGTTCCTTCACCGATC
>CAZUIS010000052.1:3712-6017 GCA_964620295.1 uncultured Candidatus Peribacteria bacterium | reverse complement strand
TGTTAAAAAGATTGATGAAATACAAGGGTTTGTAATATCTCAAAAATTTAGAAAATGGACTTCATCAAGAGCTGACTTCCAACTTCAAAGGAAACCAAGAAATCATTAAAGTCCGCTTAGAAAGAGCTACGCAAAAAAATCTTGCTGTACAAGAAACACTCAAAAATTTCAATAAAATACTTACTCCTGAAGGAAAAGATATTTTTACCAACAAGGATTTTTGAGAAGAAACTACAGAAAAAAATCTTTTCAAACTGTTACAAACAGTAGATAATTCACTAGAAAACTACAGTATATCCGATATAGAAGAACGAAGAAAAAATATGAATATCCTAACAAATTTTATAGAAACATCTCTCAACAATCAAACACCAGACAATAAAATGAAAGAAGTGTTCAAGAAAAACCTCAGTAACCAAAACGAAAAAAACAATTATGAAAACCAAACATCAAAGACAGAATATCTCTATAAAGTTATTAATTCATTCTGTACAACCAAAAACACCAAAGAAATAGTTAGTTTAGAAAATTTCAAAAAACTAACAGATCAACTACGTATGACTACCCCAGATACCAATAAATTATGAGAAAAAACAAGTAAACTCTTTGAACCAACAGAAGAAAATCCAGATCTTTTATTGGCAAAATGGCCTGACTAAAAATTTATACTTTATAATCGAAATGCTCCTTACCCTCAACTGTTGAAGCTCCTCTATCAAATATGCCATCTTTGATGACAAATTAACCTGTATCTCCAAAGGAAACAGTGAAAACGTCAAAGATCATCAAAAAGAGCTTCAGACTATCATCAAAAAACTAAAATTAGAGCAAAATACTACAACGTTAAAGATTGTTCATCGTATTGTTCACGGATGAGAATTTTTCAAAAAAGCAACCGTTATAACCAGCAAAAATATCAAAAAATTAGAGTCGTTAAATACCTTAGCTCCCCTTCACAATCCTATTCAAACTGCTTGTCTCAAAACCTGCCAGAAATTATTTCCCAAATCTCAAAATATCGCGGTTTTCGACACTGCTTTTTTCCAAACACTCACCCCAGAGCACTATCGCTACGCCCTTCCATCAGACCGATATACCAAACATAATGTGAGAAAATATGGATTCCACGGGACTTCTCATCACTACCTCATCCAAGAAACTATAACAAAATTTCATACAAAAAATCTGAAAATAATCACCTGTCACCTAGGAAATGGCGCAAGTATCACCGCATCAAAGAACGGACTACCTATCACGACTTCTATGGGATTTACGCCTACCGGAGGCCTTGTTATGGGGACCAGATGTGGAGATATTGACCCAACAATTATCCCTTACCTCCTAGAGCAAAAAAAATTATCAGCCAAGGAAATCGACAACATCCTTACCAAACAAAGCTGACTCCTTGCTCTTTCAGAGACCACCAACGATATGAAAACCTTGTTGTCCCTCCAAAAGAAAGACCCAAAAGCCAAATTAGCAATCCAAATATTTATAAGACGTATCGTAGAAACTATCGGTTCTTACGTTGCTCTGATGAACGGAGCGGATGTAATAGTTTTCTCAGGTGCCATATGAGTCAGATCTGCTTTTATTCGTAATCAGATTAAAAAGCATTTCACCTATCTCCCAAACATCAAATTCCTCACAATAGAAACCAATGAAGAACTAATGATGGCCAAAGAAGCACAAAAATTAAAATAACAAAAAAACCGACTGACAGATATTCAGCGGTTTTAAATAGAATCTTACATAAAAAGCTCAATTTTGAATAACTCACAAATGAGATTTTCACAGAATAAGTATAATTGGGGAAATCCTTAGTAATAAACTAATCACCACCAAATACACAAGAACTATTCCCAAGAATCATCTAATTGATTCTCAAAGGAGACAAGCTTATCTATCGAAATAGATTCATTACTCAATAACCAATAGGGATTATTGTGTAATTTTTTGATTTGCGCTTGAGTTCTTTTTCTCTGTGAAGCCTGATCTCTCTTAGACCAGTTTCTTCGTCTCATTGGTTTTGACATAAATATAGGAATTTAATCTTGTCCTCGATCTTTTATTTTTAAGATCCAGGTGCTTATTTTTCTGCTATTAATATAGTACTATACCAAAAGCATCACCTTGAATATAGTTTTTTAAAACACCTTTTCAAGGACAAAAAAATCCCCACATAGGCAGGGATTTTAATGGTTACTTTTATAAATATCTTATTCTAAATCAGAGGCTTCAGCATTATCTGCTTCAACTTCTGCTTCAACAGCTTGCAAAGCATCATCATCCAAAACTTTTTTAC
>CAZUIS010000052.1:0-3612 GCA_964620295.1 uncultured Candidatus Peribacteria bacterium | reverse complement strand
GCTTCAACTTCTGCTTCAACAGCTTGCAAAGCATCATCATCCAAAACTTTTTTACCCATTCTCATTTCTTTGATCTTATTTTGAATATCTTTTTCTATAGTAGTTCTCAATTTTTCATCTGTTTCAAGAAGTTGCACAAGTTTTTCTTTTCCTTGTACTTTTTGATTACCAATAGTATAAAAAGCTCCAGATCTAACAGCTATTTTGAGAATAGTAGCAGCTTCTACTAAATCTGCAATACGATCATATCCCATTTTCCATCTTACAGGAAGTTCAGCAGTTTTAAATGGTGCAAATATTTTATTTTTTGCTACTTTAATTTTTGCTAGGTATCCAACTTGTTCTTTATCATCCATAATTTTATCTCCTTTTCTAATTTCAATTCTTTGAGATGAAAAGAACTTGAGAGCATTACCTCCAGTTGTTGTTTCTGGATTACCAAACATTACTCCTATTTTCATACGAATTTGATTGATGAAAATACAAATAGTACCAGATTTAGCCAATACAGAGGTAAGTTTTCTAAGTCCTTGTGACATCATTCTCGCTTGAAGACCCATATAACTATCTCCCATATCTCCTTCTACTTCAGCTCTAGGAACCATCGCAGCTACTGAATCAATAACGATCAATTTAACAGCTCCCGATTTAGCTAATTCTTCTGCTATTTGCAATGCTTGTTCTCCATGATCAGGCTGAGAAAGAAATAAGTTTTCTGTATCAACACCTAAAGTTCTTGCATAATTAGGATCCAAAGCATGTTCTGCATCAATAAACGCAGCAACTTCTCCTCTCTTTTGTACTTCAGCAATTGCATGGAGAGCTATTGTTGTTTTACCAGAAGATTCTGGACCATATATTTCTACAATTCTTCCTTCTGGATATCCACCACCAATAATAAGATCTAATACATACGATCAACTGTGAATGGTATTTACCAATCAAACATTTGAATTTTCTCCCATTCTCATAATGGCTCATTTTCCAAATTGCTTCTCAATGTTTTTGAGTGCTTCACTCAATTGTGGTTTGTTTTTTTGCAAGGTCATACTATATTATATAGATTGTAAAACTAAGAAAGGATTACAAAGAAGGTAAACGCAGAGACGTTTCAAATCTTCTTTTTCATCATCAGAAAGAATTTTAGAGTTTTTTTCAAAAAAATCAAGACTTTTTTTTGTAGTTTAGACCTAGTTTTTCAAAGTTTGTCAAAAATTACTATTATTCTGTCAAAAATCTCTTGATTTTGTCAAAACTTTTTTTATATATAAGGTGTAGTTAGATAAAACTATTCACTAAAATGATGTTTGTGTTTTTTGCCGTTTAGAAATGTAAATTACGAACGGTGATGTTTTGTTTATCTCATACATATTTAATAAATTTATTTTTTTCACAAAATCACCATGCTTAAAAAACAACTTCTGGATGAAATCCAAAGAGCGTTAATAGCATTTTTCAAAAAAAACACCAACAACGAAGGTATTACTCTCAGAGAAATTGCCGCTGCTATTGGTGTTAGTCATCCACAAACAGTTCTCAACAAACTCAATCAATTAGTTTTGAAAGGATATTTTGCCAAAGATGAATCTGGATATCATCTCATTAGAGAAAGCATCGGTGATCAACGAAACGATGTAATTCAACTTCCTATCTATGGATTCGCTCAATGCGGAAATCAAGGGAAAAAAGTTATCGAAGAATATACTCAAGAAAGAATACCGGTAACTCCTACGATGCTAGGTATCAAAGACCCTAGCAAATGCTTCTTTGTCAGAGCAAAAGGAAATAGTATGGAACCAAAAATTCAAGATGGTGACTTAGTTTTGATTCAACAACAAGATAGTTATGATCAGAATGAATATGTATTTGTAGTACACAATGACCTCCCAAAACTCAAAAAAGTTGTCAAACAAGATGATAAGCGATATTTAGAATCCGTGAATAGATTCTTTGACAAAATGGAAATCAGTAAATTCGACGAAACCAAAATCGTCGGAGTCATAAAAAAAGTTATCAAAAATTTCTAAGCAAAAATCCCCATCAAAGGGGATTTTTTTTACGCAACATGTTTTTCAAAAATATCTGGGAATGTTTTTACAGGATCTACATGTTTGTTATGGTCTTTAACCGTAAGATGAAGATGTGGTCATGTACTCCTTCAAGTATTTCCTACCTTACCAATTTCTTGACCAGCTTTTACAATTGTTCACTTAGCAAGAGGAGATTTTTCTGATAAGTGTAAATAGCAAAATTCTTTACCAGTAGCGTCTTTTATATAAATTTCTCGTCATCCCAAAAGCGTTTTTTTGTTCTTTGTAACAACTCAATCACACATAGATTGAATAGGGGTTCACTCTTCTTCTGCAATATCGATACCCGTATGTACATGTTCTTCTCAAGTAACCGGATGTATTCTCTTACCAAAAAGAGAACTTATTCTAAACTTACGAGGTTTACCTGTTTTTTCATTCAAAAAAGGACTTCAATATGGAGATTCTTTTTGAATTTCTACCGCAGCCGGAACTGCTGAAACTACTCAAACAGCAGCAACCGAAGGTGATATTTCTGTATTATTCAAATGAATATTTGCATCACTTCAAGGAACTTCTTTTTTTATATTATATTTGATTCTAAGCTTTTCTAATTCTTTTTTGATATCTTCCTTATTCGTTTGAGATATACTATCAATATCAGTTTTAACAGATTCTAATTGAGAAATAACATCTTCCGTCAATGCTTTCTTTAAAATAAACTCCTTTACTACATTATCTTTAATAGTATCCAAAAAATGTTGCTCCGTTGTTAAATATTCTTCAATAATTCAAGCTTCAGACAGCAACAATCAAGACAAAGAGAATCCCTGATCTTTTTGAAGTTTTTCAAAATATTCTTTTGCAAAATCTTTTTTTAGTTGCAAAAGTTCTGATTCTGAAGAATCAACCTCTTTCTCAGAAATTTCTTTTGTCTCTTTTTGAGAGAGTTTTTTTTCTGTTTCTTGATCATGATCTATTTTTTCTTTTTCTGTCATAGGATAGGACATAATAAAACAAATAAAATTCTGAATTATTTTTTTAATATCACAACGCTAAATATTGGTTTTTTATCTGATCTTTTGAATATCCTTGTTCTTCCAATCATTTTTCATAATCAACTTGAGCTGTTCAACTGATCGTAAATTCTACTAAGCTTGATTTTTCGACAATATGTAATGTATTTTCTAGATTTTCTTTTATCGGAATCAAATAATCACGACCATATACAACCGGTAATTTAATAGTATATTTAGAAGTATTTCTATCATAGTTCACTTCAATATCTTTAATTTTATCTGGACTTATACCAAGCTGTGCTCAAGTAGAATAAGCAAGAATTGAAGATTTCGTTTCCTTATCATAACTAGGCCATTGTTCCTGTAAATACACATTTAATTCTTGTTGATTGTCCTTATATTTTATAATCATATCATGTATTTCTTTATCTTTAACATTATCTAGAATATATTCTAAACCACAATATCATCCATAAAGCAAGGCTGCGACAACTCACAATTTAGCAGCTCTTCTCAAAGTAAGAATCTCAGCGAAAAATGATTTAGAAAATCATAACAATCAT
>CAZUIS010000051.1:626-6732 GCA_964620295.1 uncultured Candidatus Peribacteria bacterium | reverse complement strand
GTACAGGAAGAATATTTTCTCTCGCAGGCGAAGTCAACACATTCCCAAAAAAAGTAATAGCATCTTCTTTGATTAAATTATACTTTGGAATATTGGAAATATAATAGTCTGATATATCATTTCTGAAAATCGGTTGTCCTTTTACCATATAATTATGATATTTTAGAACTTCATCTACGGTTTCTGCCAAAACTTCATCTAGATCTACTCACAATATTTTTTTCATAGAAGATATTTGATAAATAAAATAACGACACAAGATTAAAAATTCCAATATTTTTTGCAAGAAGAAAACCGTAGCAATCACTACGGTTTTTGGGAAGTCAATCTATACTACCGATTAGTTCTCCAGACTGATCTGTAAGTGTTTTTAACTTTGCATTTTTAATTATATCGTCGAGAACATTATAATGCTCTCTGCCAATTATCCAATATTTTGTTTTATTGGTTGTCCTATCGAAGACGTCCATCGATCTACACATAATAAACGATTCATCTGCGAAAGGATCAGAGATTAAAAAAATAAAGAATCTTTCATTAACATTTATCCCTACCTTTTTTGTAAAGGGAGTTTTTGTTTCATAGTCTACATCGATAATACAACACAAAGGCTGTATAGAGGACGTAGAATCATTGAGCATAACGAGAACTTTGTGAAACAAAGAATCTCTAATTTCTTGGGCATATGTTCCATTTAGGAGACACAAAAGCCCCAAACATAATAAAAATTTTTTCATAAGGAACATTTTTTTTGGTTTTTTTTTGGTAGTGTTTTGAAAAAACAACGAATGCTATTATAAAGAACAAAAAATAAAAGTCAATCAATTATTTTGCATAAAAAGTAGTACGAAATTGTTTAATTATTTTAGGATCAGTCAATAAAATTCAGATTTCTCTATTATTATCCATACTATTAGCTGAGAAATTAATACTTCCAAGATAAAGAATCTGATTATCTATCAACATCATTTTTGCATGGATATATGGTTTTTTGATAAGTTGGAGGATAGCTGTTCACCATTGTTGTTGAAGTTGCTTGTTTTTATCGGTAGCTGGGAGCTGGATATGGAGGTTTCAGGTTCAAAGGGTTTTTATCTTTTCTCCCAGAAGTCCAAGGAGGCGAGGATCTTCGATATATTGGTTTTGAATAAGGATTGAACTTTTCGCCGATACTATCAACTGTTCCAAAATCGCTCTACAATTGATAGGACATACGAGAAGATTAGGGTGGATATCCTTATAACGAATAGATTCACCCTTCCAATCTTTTTCAAAAATAGTAGCTAAACTTTGATAAACACCTGTATGCTGACTGTAGAAAAAATATTCACGATTGGTAGCAAAAGAAGAATGCGTCAGATTTGCTGTTTGAATCAAAAATCCACTATCAATTAACGCAAATTTAGCGTGAACATAGGTTGTTTCCATCTGCTTATCGTTTTTTATTTGGAAATTTGTATATCAACTAAAAGAATTCTGGATATCTTTGAAGGTATTTTTAAATTGTTGATATTTCTTATCTTCCATAATAAGCTTTATATTTACGTTTTTTTCTAATAATTCTTTAACCGCTTGTTTAAAATCCTTTTCAGTAAATTCATAAATTTCTAATGAAATACCAGTTTTTGCTTGTTGAAAAAATCAGAGAATACTCTTGATATTTCCCGGCGCAGAAGAAAATGTACCAGAAATGTTTTCAATTCAGGAAAGGGTAGTTATAGGATTAAAAATATCAGATTTTCACTTCTGTTCAAAAGAAATAACGCCCAAAATGTTTCCCAGAATAATCAATCCCAAAATTGATAGCATCCATAAAAATACAATCTTCTGCTTATTATTCATTATTTGACAAGAAAATAAATATTTGTATAATTATAAAAATTGTTTTATTTTTTTTCAAGCTAAAAAATGAAAAAAATAGAAGAACATCAAAAAGAAAATGATGATTTGCTAGAAATAGAAGATATTAAAATAAATACACATCTTCTTAATCTTTTGCCCAAAGATAAAATAGCATTTGATCAAAAAGTTCAAGAAAAATTAAAAACATTTATTCAGAAAAACATCGTAAATAAAATATCAGATACAGACGATGTTTTGGAAAGAATTGTTAATGAAATAACAATACCAAGAATAGATGAATATTTTCCAGAAATGTATAAAAATATCGACAGAATAACCAAAAGATTTGTTACGTTAACATGACTAAAAAAGTATAAAGAAAATTTTGATATATCACTTCCAAATGATTATTTACAAAGATTGCAAAATATGTATATCAAATTGGGAAAAGCCAAAATAGGTGCATTATCTCAACTTGTAGATACGTTAGATGTGCCAAATTCCTCAAAAAAGAAAATAATACTCGATGATACCCAAAAATCTATTGCACTCTATATCCTAGCACTCAATCTTCTTAAAAAATAATATAATGCAAAAAAGCGCCCCTAATGATAGGGAACTTTTTTTAGTTAACTTATTCTGAAGATAATCAAATTACAAATTCTCATTTAATAGAAATCTGATTTTTTTTTATCATTTCTTGAATTTCATCCAACGTTCAGGTTACTTGTTGCTCGAACATTTTGCTTAACTCTCTACACATACTTATTTTCCCCGTAAATCACAAGGCGCTGAGCTCGGTAAAAAGTTTTTCCACTCTATGGACCGATTCATAAAAAAAGACAGGTATTTCAGATGCTATAGCGTTTTTTAACGCTGTTTGTCTCCCTTTTTTTTGCGGAAGGAATCCAATATACACAAATGATGACGTATCAAAGCCAGCGCCCACCACCGCAGGCACCAAGGCATTCGCTCACGGAAGAACAGAATAGGGGAGGTTTTGTTCATTACATAATTGAATAAGGCTCTTACCTGGATCAGAGAGTCAAGGAGTGCCTGCTTCAGAGACAATTCCTACATCACTTGTTTTTAAAATATTGAGATAATGATTCATTTTGCTTTGATCAGTGAAACTCGTGAGCGAAGAGAGCTGTTTCTCAGAAAAATCTATGTCATACATCTGCAACAATTTCATTGTTGTCCTCGTATCTTCACAAAACAGATATGTTAATTCTTTGAGCATACGCAAAGCTCTGAGAGTGATATCTTCTTTATTGCCAATCGGTGTCGGGATAAAATAGAGCATCTTCAATTTAATTTTAAGTATTAAATTTTAAGTGTTAAGTTTTGGTTGTATCATTTCCGCCTTGTCAGTTGAGGAGGAAATCTAACTGATAATCTTATTAAGTTTTCCTTCAATAAATGCAACCAAAATATATTGAAAATATCACAAAAATCTTTATAAAAATAATCGGTATTGTAGCCAGTGTTAGTATATCATCACTACCTGGTCGTTGAAACCATCACCATGCAGGTAAACCTCCATGGATACTTGAGTTTTTGGGTAAAATTCCTACAAAAACATCTCGCGGTTCCAAAAGCTTGCAAGTTAGTAAATCCTCACATATTTTCGTGGGGATTTTTTTATAAAAAAAGAGGAGAGTAATGGATACTTCTGTGTTAAACACAGGTGCATTACAACTCCTCAAAGTTTGTGTCACTAGTGGAAAATAAATACCACAATAGTGAGAATAAATAAGCTCCCTATCAACAGGAAGATATATAAAACCCTTGTATCATAGTAAATACTAACCTAAAATAATTACATTTTCAATCGTAGTTATCGAAAATAGGTTGTCCACCATGATACATGCCCAAACCAAAAGAACGTTTTTTGCTTCGAAGCGTTTTTGTTGATAATAAAACAAAATCAAAAATCAAGATAATGTTGCTATTTTGGAGAAAATATGTATAAGAGATAAAAACTAAAACCAAAATTCTTATGGGAAATTACGCATCGAGACAGATTCAACTTGAGTCTGAAACTAAAAACATTTTTGATAGGTTAATGAATAAAAATACTATCGAAAAGAGTGATGTTATGAGTCTTGTAAATAAATTTAAGGCTCTCAAAGATGAAAACCCCGAGCAATATACAACTATTGCTAACAGGGCTAATTCATTAAATGCAAAATTCAAGACAGTCTCTCAAAAAGGGAGAGTATGTCCCAGAGATTGGGATAAATTAAATTTAATTTACAAAGAATTTAAAAACATTATCGAAGCAACAAAGGCTGCATAAATTATTATTTACACATAGGAGCGAAATATAGTAGCTCCTTTTTTTATTCCAAAACTATTTTCCTTCATCTCACCACCACCAATCCTTCCTCTTCCATCCCTTTTACGATATGCCCAACATCTTTTGTCGGAAATTCTTTTTTAATATAAGAAATCTGCAGGGGCTTATTATTTTTTATTAACTGTTTCAAAATCCATCATCTCACCTGTCTATCAGAGCCTTCAAATTTTGATTGTTTGGAAAGGGGTTTGATCTTAGTTTTTCTTGCTGTGAGTTCTAATGCTCCATAATCCATCAATGCGTTATGCCAATCACGAGATTTCCCTTTGGGAATAATAGTCATAGCAAAATCTTCGAGTTCCTGTATCGAAATAGTCTCAGGAAGCGTATATAAGAAAATAAGTACTCTTCTAATGTTGGTATCAATCACCGGTACTTCTTGGTTGTGAGCAAAAGCTAGAATTGCAGCTGATGTATAGGGTCAAATTCAAGGTAATCATAAAAGCTGGTTTCTTTTGTTGGGTAATATTCCATCATATTGTTCAACTACTTGTTGTGCGCATGCTTGTAATCTCAACGCTCTACTATTGAATCCTAATCATGATCGATGCTTCAAAAGCTCAGTCTTACTTGCTTTGGCTAAACTCTGATAATCGGGAAAATCTTTCATCCATTGATGAAAATAGGGGATTACTCTCTCCACCTGTGTCTGTTGAAGCATAACTTCAGAAATATGAATTGCATAGGGATTTCTAGTAGCTCTCCAAGGAAGTTTTCTTCATTGTTTTTTATATCGAGATAAGATATTATGTTGGATGTTCTCCATATTATACAAACAAAATAAGCAAAGTAAGAATTGCTACGATCCATAGTCCAGTCCATAACCAAAACCAGATTAAAAATTTTCCTTTAATAGTTTTATGGCGTAAAAATTCCATGGCTCATAAAGCACCAAGCCAACCTCAAGCACCAGCCAAATAAAGGAGCGTTTTTTCTTTAATTCTCCATTTTTGATGTTGTGCTTTCCATTTATCAATTCCTCGTACAATAAAGGTCGCAATATTGATAAGAAGAAAATAAATAAGTAAAATATAAACTCGAGTCATAAGTAAAAGCTAAGAAATAAAATTACTGAAGTTCGTCTTTGATTTTTGATAATAATTGTAATGCCTGTAATGGAGTCATACTATTGATATCATAACTTTGAAGCAGTGTTTTTATTGCGAACAGAGTGAAGTAATCCATTTTGATCCACTAGATGATCTTTCTTGTTTGTTTCCAAAGATTTTAAATTTTCTTTGGCTCTTTCTATAATAGCAGGGGAAATTCCCGCTAGTTTTGCTACATCAAGACCATAACTTTTGTTAGCTCCTCATGCTGCAATTTTTTTCATAAAGATAACTTCTTTTTCGGTTTCATAGACACTTACACTATAGTTTTTTACTCATTGCAACGTTCATTCAAGCTGAATTAATTCATGGTAATGCGTTGCAATCAATGTTTTTGCTTTGGTTTCTTGGACAATATATTCTAGAATTGCCTTGGTCAAAGCGAGTCCATCATACGTAGAAGTTCCACGTCCCAGTTCATCAAAAATGATAAAACTTTTTGGGGTAGCATTGTTTAATATATTAGCAACTTCAATCATTTCTGTCATAAACGTAGATTGATTTTTGGCAATAACATCACCACTTCCTACACGAGCAAACAAGGCATCTATCAATCATATGGTAGCTTCTTTTGCTGGTACAAATAATCCGCAATGCGCCATCAAAACGATTAAGGCGTTTTGACGAAGATAGGTGGATTTACCTCACATATTTGGTCAAGTAATAACATGCAAGAAATCATCATGATCTCCAAATGTCAGCGTATTTGGAATAAATTGTTGATCCTGAGGGAGAAATTGTTCTATCACGGGATGTCTTCCTTCATTAATTTCTATACGATGGTCGTGGGTGA
>CAZUIS010000051.1:0-599 GCA_964620295.1 uncultured Candidatus Peribacteria bacterium | reverse complement strand
CTTGGTATAGCGATGTTGCTTCGCAAGCAACGCTTGAGCAGTAAAGACATCCAACCAGGAAAGAGTAGTGGCAAAACTGGTCAATGGTTCCACGATCATAGCCATTTCTTGCTGCAAATGAGCAAGACGGCTAAATTCTTGTTTCACCAGTTGAGCTCTTGCTTCTAAAATATCTTCTTGAAGATGATCAAGATACGGAGAAGTAAATCTTTGTCCTCATTTGAGCGTATTTCTACGAATTAAATCTGATTTTGTATCGTCAGGGTTGTTTTTTTTGTATTCAGAAAGTTTACTTTCGAACTGTTCAATATCTTTGTTGGTGATTTCGATAAAGTATCCTTGATTGAGAATGAATTTTACTTTTACATTGGAAATATTAGTTATCTCAGCCAAAAATTGTTGATATTCCAAGAGTAAATTATCAGAATGAAAAGCAATTTTTCTCAGTCTATCAATTTCTCCGTCCACTCCATCGCGGATAAAATTCATATCATCAGCAAAATCTTCATCATCTTTTAAAGTTGATGATAAGGTATGATAAAAATTTTCCACGGTAGTTTCTATATCATGAGCCAATCCTATACGTTGTAATTCTTGAC
>CAZUIS010000050.1:0-6737 GCA_964620295.1 uncultured Candidatus Peribacteria bacterium | reverse complement strand
GTTGCCAAACCAACGCCTGCTCCTGTACAAACAGCCATTCCTCAACCAACAGTTTCTATAAAAACAGAATCAATTCCTTCAGCTGTACCATCATCAACTCAAGAAGATCTTTGGACGCGTGTAATCAATCGTATAGAAAAATGATCTTTGCAAAAAAGCCTCAAAGATTTAAGTTCTCTCTCTTCTTTGGAAAATGGGGTAGCCCAAATAATGGTAATCAATAAATTTGCTCAATTAGCTTTGGAAAATCATGAAAATAGAGATTATCTGGAAAAATTATTGTCGGAAGAACATGGCTCTCCTGTTCAAATAAACGTTGGTTTTCAAAGCAAAGAAGATCTTTTTGCTGGAATGCTTGGGTAATTTAGTAATTAGTATCTGCTAAGAACTAAAGCGAAGTGTAACTAAGATTTATAGATAGCTTTTACTATTCTAATATTGAAATGAAAGGTCTTCACTTCTTGGAAGTGTCGATCTTTTTCGTATTCTTTGGCGAGGATTTCGACTTGTCGAGTCATCATTTCGAAGAAACAAACTGTGGTTTTCTTCATCGCCTCGGGCATCTGATCTAGCATTTCTCTGTAGTAAATAAGTCCATCCTCTCCTCCAACAAAGGCCATTTTTGGTTCTCGTTTTTGGACATTTTCAGGAGAATTTTGATCAAAGGTTTGCTCTGGAATATAGGGAAGATTTGCTACCAAAACAATCGATTTGTCTTGCCAAGTTTCTTTGTAATTATCTACAAAAGCTAAAAGATTTGTCCAAATAAAAATCATTTCTTGTTGGAATCCTTTGAGCAAGTTATCTACATTTTGTTTGGCAACGAGCAATGCCTTGTCTGAAATATCTGTGAAAAATACCGTAGAAATTTGTTCTGGATTTTGTAAAAGAACTGAGGTTCAAAGAACCCCACATCCTGTTCAAATATCCATCAATATCAAATTTTTAATGTCAGATTCTCTATTTTTAATATGTTCAGTAACAGCTTGGACCATATATTCAGTTTCTGGACGAGGAACGAGAGTGTTTTCGTTGACAACAAACTCATTTCCAAAAAATTTTACATGTCCCAGAATATAATCCAATGGCATTTTTTCTTCCGTAGATAATTTGTATCAACGAATAATTTTATCATATATTTCTTGCGGGATTTCTCTTTCTCCTTGAGTCCACATTTCTTCTCTTGTTATATTCATGTATTCCATAAGCAATTTCTGGAGAATATATTTTTCTGTTCGTTGGGGATTCGACAAAAGTTGGGTTATTGTCATTGGATTTTCAATAAAATAAAAAGAATCTGATTTACTTTATGATTTCATTTACAAAATTCAATTGAAGTCGGATTTTTTTTCTCTACAATCATTTTTGCGCAACCCTTTTATTTGATGAGATATTCGCATGATTACATTTCAACAAAATATACATCTAGCTTCTTATACAACCTTTTGAGTGCAAGCAAAAGCGAAATTATTTGTTGAAATTACTTCTGAAGCAGATTTCTTAGAACTTTTGGATAGCCCCGAGCGAAAAAACAATACTCATATATTTTTGGGAACCGGTGCAAACATTCTTTTCACTCAAGATGTTGATGGATTAGTCGTTAAAATTTGAATTACCGGAAAAAGAATCATCGAAAATAACAATAAACAAGTTATTATAGAAGCGTGAGCATGAGAAAATTGGAATGATTTTGTGGAACGAACCATAGATCAAGGACGAGCAGGAATAGAAAATATGATAGCTATCCCTTCTAGTGTATGAGCTGCTGCTTTTGGAAACATTGGAGCTTATGGAATGGAGGCAAAAGACCGCATTGTATCGGTAACAGGAATTAATATAGCAACAAAAGAAACAATAACTCTATCCAATATCGAATGTCAATTTTGATATCGTGAGAGCATTTTTAAAAACCATTTTAAGGACAATTTTTTAATAACCAATGTCAGATTCCATTTAAATATATATACTCCAGATTATATATTGAATACAAACTATAAAGACGTTCAACAATATCTTACTGATAGCTGAGCACAAGTTACGCCAAAAACACTTGCTGAAGCTATAAAAGAAATTAGAGCAAGCAAACTTCCTGATTGGAAAGTTCTTTGAACGGCTGGGAGTTATTTTAAAAACCCTATTATCTCTAGAGAACGCTTCGATCTTTTGAAATCCAATTTCGTTCATCTTGTAAGTTTTGATATACCAAACGATCCTGCTTATGTTAAACTTTCTGCTGGTCAATTGATAGAATTAGCGGGATTAAAATGATACAAAAAAGGAAATGTCGGTGTTTACGACAAACATGCACTTATTTTGGTAAACTATGGTTGAGCAACATGATCTGAAATAATTGATCTTGCTGGGGAAATCCAAGACCGCGTACAAGAGATGTTCTCTGTGTCCCTCTCCCCAGAAGTTATTTATGTGTAAATCCCACCAATGTGGGATTTTTTTCTATAAAAAAATATCCATTTCTGGATATTTCTTTTTATTTTCGATTAATTAGAATTATTATGGTAGGGTAGTCGGGAATCGAACCCGAGACCACTAGCTTAAAAGGCTATTGCTCTACCATCTGAGCTACTACCCCATAACAAAAGGTTCTTAGATGAACCCTTTGAGTTTTTTGTATACTTTCGAACTTATCTTTATTCTTACTGTAGAACCATCATCTAATTTTACTTTTCTATAGATAAGATTTGGTTTAAACGTTCTTTTTGAAGCTCTCATTGAGTGAGATCTTGTATTTCCTGATTTTGTTCACTTTCCTGTGAAATCACAAACTCTTGCCATATGTTTAGATAAAAATAATTAAAAGAGATTATTTTGTTTCTGCTGCTGGAGCTGGATTTGCTTCCGCTGCTTCTGCTGCTGGAGCTTCTTCAACTTCTTCTGTCAATGAAACAACAGTAAGGATTGGTTGTTCCATATCTTCAAGAATTTTTACCTTGTCAGAAACTTTCAAATCCTTCACAAAAACTGTATCGTTTGATGTTGCTATTGTTGAAATATCAACTTTGATATCATGAGGAAGATCTTGTGGGAATGCTTCAACTTCAACAAAGTCTTTTACTAATTGGATTTTTCCTTCTCCTAATTTTTCAACTGGAGATTCTCCAACTAATATTACTGGCACTTCAGCACTTACCTTTTCATCTTTTTTAACAGCCAAGAAGTCTATATGAAGAACAATATCACTTACTGGATCTTGTTGAATATCTTGAACAAGAACCAATTCTTCAACTCCCTTTCCTTCCAACGTCAATGCTGTTGAATATCAAGATTGTTTAAATTTCTTTATGAAATCATTCTTATTACAGAAGATTGATATAGGAGCTTCAAGATGTTTTCCATATATAATTGCTGGAACATTACCATCTTTTCTTAAGTGATTTGCTTTTTCTCCTTGACGAATATATACGTTGAGTTTCATTCCTTTACAACAAAAATAAAATATAAGAATTATTTAAGGATGTTTTTATTTCTTCTATCAGCAGTTATTTTACTTTTCATTCTTGCGTCTTTTCCAATTTTTTCTCTAATATAATATAACTTTGCTCTTCTTACTTTATACTCATCCAAAAGAAGAACTTTTTCAAACTTTTTGAATGATAATGGATATATTTTTTCAACTTCATTTCCAGCAACAGTACCTCTCACTGTAAATGTCCCATCAGCTTGATTTGGATTTTTTACTTTGATAACAAGCCCTTTAAATCTCCACACTCTGTTTCCTTCACTTTCTCCTAATTTTTCGTGAATTTCCAAAAACATTCCAGGTTTTACTTCTAGTATATTTACATTATTTTGAGCGTGAACTGCTTTAACTCTTTCAAAATTCATTTTTAAAAAAATCAATGAATAAAATTATTTACCTTTTTTGTTCATTACTTTTGCTTTTCGTTTTCTTTGTTGTTCAAGAGATTTTCTTACGTCCATAATAACTGTTTTTTCAACTCTTACCAACGCTTTATTTACTTTTCTCTTTGCATTTGTTCTTAATCTAGACATAGTTTAATTGATTTTAGATAATAAATCTTTTAATCCTTTTCTTTCTAATGTTTTAACTACTACTTCTTTAGTAATTCCCATTTTTTTGAGTCTAGCCTCTGCACATTTTTTGGTATTGATTACCCATTTTGTTGTACCAAGCAATATTTCTTTTTTTAATACCAAAATATACCATTCTAAAGCTTTTTTCTGTTTATCTCCTGATTTTCTTCTTGCTCGATTTACATTATATAACATGTGCTTATATTTTGCACCACTTGTATTTCACATTGTAAACAAATTTAATAGTGTAAAAACTTGTATCCTAAATACTAGTTAACGTATTTTGCCATATATGCAAAAGCTTTATTTGCTTCAGCCATCTTATGTGCTTCTTCCTTCTTTTTCACTGCATATCCTTGATTAGAGTAAGCAGCCAAGATTTCTTCGGCTAGTTTTTTGTACATAGGTTTTCCAGACTTTGATCTAGCAGCGTCTAAAAGCCATTTAATAGAGAAAAACAATCTTTTTGCTGGTTTTACTTCTACTGGCACCTGGTAAACAGATCCTCCAAGTCTTTTTGACTTAATCATAATAGTAGGAGCAGCGTTTTCGATAGCAGCCTCTACAACGATAAATGGATTCATATGTCCACTTGCTTTGATTTCTTGAAGCATTTTATTGTATATGTTTTGAGCAACGCTTTTTTTACCACTTTTCATGATAAAATTCACGATTTTGCTAGTTTTTTGGCTTTGATCAATCATGAGATCACAAATTATTACTAATTAAAAATTATTTAGCAGCTTTTGGTCTTTTTGCTCCGTATAGAGATCTACTTTGTCTTCTTTTATCTACAGGATTCGCATCATATTTTCCTCTAAGAATGTGGTATCTTACTCATGGAAGATCCTTAACTCTTCATCATCTTACCAAAACCACACTGTGTTCTTGTAATGTATGAGATTCTCCAGGAATATATGCTAATACTTCTGCTCCATTTGAAAGTCTAACTTTTGCAAACTTTCTTTGGGCTGAGTTTGGTTTTTTAGGACCCATAACAGAAACTTTGAGACATACTCCTCTTTTGAATGGAGCAGGCATTTCAACTTTCTTGTTTCCTTTTAATTTATTGATACCAAACTGAAGAGCAGGAGCTTTTGACTTCGCTTTCTTTTCTTTTCTTCCATTTTTGATAAGTTGATTAATAGTAGGCATAAACTATATTTTTTCAAACAATTAAAGATGTTGCGAAAATTGCGCGTTCGACACTATATGAATATGAAAACAAATTTCAAGAGAAAATTGAAGAAAATCAGACTTTTTTTATATTTGGATTATTATTGATTGATTTTATCAGTTGTTGTCTGATATTTATATCTATTTATGAGAAAAAATCAAGAGGCTTTTTGTGGTAATAATTCGATTTTTGGAAAATTATTTTGATTTGCAATTTGAAATATTTTTGTTATAATTCTGTCACTAAATTCCTTCGGGATCGTCCTAACTTATGTTGGGACATACAATGATCAAAAACTACAAAAGGTTTTTGATTTTTTGTTTTAACTGAAAAAAAATCTTTTATAGATATCATACCAATTTTTTTTATTAATCTATTTTTATCATACAACCTAAATTGCGATATTATAGCACATTGTTTGGTTCAATTAGCATCAAAACAATAATAATATAATCAGTCTTTAATCTTTGTAGATAATGCTACTCACCAAAACACATCGTTGTTAAATTTTTTTATTATCACTACTGGTCTAACAAACTCCCATCATTTTCAATTTTGTTTAAATTTTATATTTTGGCCCATTTTTATAATTACAAAATAAAATAACATTTACAATGTTATGATGAATTGTATTTATAAATTTCTAGAAAAAACTGACAAAGTTAGGACAAACCCCTATATCATTTCTTCTTCAAGAAATTGGGGAGGAAATCCAGGTTGATCAACTTAGATTCCCGCCCCAGCTTCGCAACAAAGCTTGCATACCGTCAGGCAAGCGGGAATTACTGAGAGAATAAAAAAACCCTTAGACCAAAGTCCAAGGGTTTTTCTGCACCGCGCCGAAGCGGAGTTATATATCTAAAATTTTATCGAAATCTTGCTTATTTTTGGAAATGAATTCTAAAATTTTCTTTTCTACTCATGGAGATATATCTTTTCATCAATGATTTGGAACAGGGAAAGTTATCTTTCAATCAGAAAAAATCACATGAGATCATTTTTGTCTTACAATATTAAATCACAATTTTTTGAGTCTTCTTTCTATATCGCGGAATTTATACGGCATATGTATAAGATTTGTTTATCAAAAACTTTTTAATCTTCTTTTGAAAAGACATTTCCTGTGAATAAAAATCAACCATCATATCTACTACATTTTTTAACTCACTCAAAGCCTCTTCTTTTGAATATCAAAAAGCATAAACATTTGGTTTTGATTTTACTTCCGCTATATATCATTCCCCATCTTTTCTTATTATTATTTCCATCTTTTTATAGTTACATCATAAATGTATTTGAATTTTAACAATATTTTTGACAAATTCAATAGTATATGATTATTTACTGATATCGTTTGGATTGCAAAAAAAATCAAGGGGGGTGACAATTTGTCCCCATCCTTTTGATAATCATTATCTTTAACTTGAGTTGTACCCAAATTAGTGACAACTGTATATATACAAGCTATCTTTCTGAACCAAATCACAATTCAACCATTTTCCCGACA
>CAZUIS010000049.1:3021-6777 GCA_964620295.1 uncultured Candidatus Peribacteria bacterium | reverse complement strand
TTTGATAACGTCTTTGATATCTCCTAGTCTGTATCATTTTCTCATAAGTTTTTGGATGATATCAAATCATTCTTCACCTCTTTTTTTGTAGCTTGCAATTTCTTTTTTGATTCTTTCTTTGACTCATGTATTTATATCTTCTTCGTATTCTTTGATAACTTGCATGATAAGGTGTTTATCCGCACCTTTTTCTTGAAGCTTTTGGATAATGGCGATTGATGGTTTTCCTTTGTTTACGAGTTCACTTCTTATATAGCTTTCTACAAACATTTTGTCGTTGAGAAAGTTTTTTTCTTTGAGAAATTCGATAGTTTTTTGGATATCTTCAGAAAAATATCCTTTTTGCATAAGTTGGATTCTGAGTTCTTTCTCGGTTTTTGGATAACGAGAAGTGTAGTGAAGGGCATAATCGAGACAGGTTTGTTGTACCATAAATTGATCGAAAGGTATAAAGTTTAGATTATCTCACAACAAAAAACAAACAAAATTTATCCATCATCTTTTATTGTTTTGTTGAGTTTAAGCTTTTAGATTCCCGCCCCAACTGACAATGCGGGAATGACTGAGAGATCTATTTCTTGAGAGCGATCATCATCATTTGATCATCAGAAGTGAATTCTGCGACGATATCGCCAGCTGGTTTTCTTGTATTATGTGATATTTCTTTGATAAGTGCTTCGTCTTGTAAAAATTCTCCAAATTTCGACATAACTTCCATTAGGTATTCGCTGTCTGTTTGGTAAGCGAGATGTACTTTATCATCAACATTATATTTGGCGTCTTTTCTCATTTGATTGAGAAATCTTGATATTTCACGAGCAACCCCTTCTTTGGCTAATTCTGGTGTGATTTCGAGATCAAGTCTGGCAATAATTTCATTGTCGATTGCTATATTATCTCCAGCTAATCCTTCGTAAGCGATTTCATAATCTGTTTTTTCGAGTGTTCGTTCATTTCCTTCGTTATCAAAAACAACAACCTGATTATTTTCTCCTTGTTTGATGTTTCCCATTTTTCCAAATTGGATTATTTTCCCGGTATCTTTTGCAAATTTTGCAGAAAGTTGGCTTCAAATCGGTTTGAATATTTTTTTAACTTTGAGTGAATTATCTAATCAGCTGATTTCTTTTACGTTGATTTCTTCTTTGATAATGTCTCCGTATTTTTGTAAGAGTTCGTCTTGATGCATTCTTTAAGTAATGTTAAGTGGTAAATTTTAGATTTCCGCTGCAACTGATAAGGTGGAAATGACAACGGGAATGATATTTATTCTGATTTAAGATTCAAGTAAATCATGGACTTGTTTGAGATGTTTGTCGTCGATGTGTGTGTAAATTTGGGTGGTAGTGATTGATGAGTGTCCGAGGAGTGTTTGCACAGCTCTAATATCAGCTCCTTTTTTGATAAGGGAAGTTGCAAAACTATGTCTGAGGGTGTGAGGACTTACTTTCTTGTTGATGCCAGCTAGTCTTGCATAGGTTCTTACAATATCTTCGATGCTGTTTCTACTGAGATGTTCTCCAAGTCCATTGACAGAAACTGTTGTAAAGAGATAGGGAGAAGAATCTTTTCTTTGATTGAGATACTGTTGGAGTTTCTCTCTGGCAATTTTGGTGGCAAAAATAGCTCTGAGTTTTGATCCTTTTCCAACAACAGAAAATTGGTTGGAATCGATTTTTATATCAGATTTTTTGAGTTTGATAAGTTCGGAAACTCTGAGTCCTGTACCATAGAGCATATAGAGAATCGCTATATCTCTTGTTTGTTTTTCGATATTTTTGGTAGCGGTTTTTCCTGGAGCATTCAATATTTTTTCTATTTCTTCTTCATCGAGATAATGAACTTCTCTAGGAGGAGTTTTTGCTAATTCAAGTTTGTCGGGACTCATACAATCAATATCATTTTTGAGGAGAAATTTGAGAAAAGCACGGATAGCAACGATATGATAGTTGATAGTTTTGGTACTTAATCCTTGTCTGTTGAGTTCCATTCTAAAATCCAAAACTTGCATGCGATTGAGATCTTTGATTTGGATGTCACCAAGAAAATCTACGAGTCTATTTAGTCGTAGTGAATAATTTTCCAAAGTTTTTGGACTTACGTTTTTTTCGTAGGTGAGATAATAGGTATATTTATCAATTAAGTTCGTTAGATTGTATGATTGAATTTTCGTCTCATGATAGGTTCTCAATTGAAGTTTCTGTTTCTTCTGTCATTGTTCCACTTTCTGTTGTGGTAGGGATTTCTGCTGGTGTTGGTTCAGGTTCTGTTGTTCAACTATTTTCTGATCAGAAAAATTCTTCAGGTGTTGGGGTAGTTGGTTGTTGTAAAGTGATTTCGTCATGAGATCCTGTACCGGTTAGTTTTTGTAAATAGGTTTCGAAGTCGGCCAATTGGCTAGTAATCTCATCAGTACTGATTTGGTTTCCATTTTCAATATCTACCAAAAGCGCAGATGCTTTTTTATAAAGAAAAAGTCCGTATTTTGTGCTATTTTTATCATTTGTCTTTTTTCCAATAACTATATATTTTTTTCCTTGATCTATATAGTTTTGAAGCTGTTCTTTTGTTTTGGTCATATCTTCTTCCATAGTTGATTCAATATCTTCAAATGCATTGAAATCATTTTCCATAGTTCATGAATTTTCTCCTGCAGCTGAGTGATAGTTTGCTAAAGCAGGATTTTCAAATAAACCTTCTCCTGGAGCTACATAATCTGCTTCTGTTGTTTCATCTATAGTTCATGAAGTTGTTGCTAAGGTGTTTTCTATTGATGTTGTATTTTCCGATTTTCCCATAAGTTTTTGGTATTCGAGAGGGTACATTGTTTTGAACATAAAACCTCCTACGATCAAAGCAATAATTCCAATCCCAAAATTCATCAGAATTTTTTTGTTGAGTGGTTGTTTTGTCTGTTGAGCCAATTGCGCAGCAATTGGAGGAAGTGAAAATCCTTGAATTCCTGTAAATGCAGGTAATGGAGATGGAGGAGGTGTTGAGTTTGTTGGCGTGTTATTTGGTTGTGGTTGAATGTTGGCTGTTTGTTGAGGTATTGGAGAATTAAGAAGATCATCAAGATTTACTTCTGTTGGAGCTGGTGCAACTGGTTGTGTAACAATAGGTTCTGATTGTTTTCCTGCACTTGCCTGAAGTTGTTGAATAATCATCTGATCTTGTTGTAAATTTGCGCTTGGTGGAAAATTTTGTTCAGGTTGTCCTGGTGCTGGTTTTTCTTCAGAGATTTCCTCTACTTTTGATTGTTGTGTTTCAATTGGAGTTGTTTCAGTTGTTGGAACTGAACTTTCTTGAGATAAAGCTGTTTCGTTATTATTTGAGCTGTCTTGTTGTATGATTTCTTTTCCAGAGGTTGGAATTTCTTTGTCAGAGATTGGTGTTTCTTCAAAAACGTTTAAGGTTTCGGCTTTTATTTCTGGAATTTCTTTGGTCGTAATTACGGGTGTTTCTTCTGTTGCTTGTTTTTCTTCTGCGACAAGGGCGTCTTCTTGTTCTAGTCGATTATCTTTTGTTTCTGGTTGTTGCAGAACTTCTTCAACTGGAGCAGGAGGAAGTTGTGTGGCAATTTCATCTATTGGATTTGTTGCTGTTTCCAGTTCGGTTCTAACTTCCTCTTGTTTGATTTCGATTGTTTCTGGTTGAGTTTCAACTGTCTCTAGCTGAGTTTCAATTATTTCTGATGCTTCTGCTTCAATTTTAGGTTCTTCTGGTTGCGCTTCAGTTATTTCAGGTTTGATTTCG
>CAZUIS010000049.1:0-3011 GCA_964620295.1 uncultured Candidatus Peribacteria bacterium | reverse complement strand
CTCGGTTCTAACTTTCTCTTGTTTGATTTCGATTGTTTCTGGTTGTGCTTCGATTGTTTCAGGTTGGATTTCAACTGTTGTTTCTGGTTGAATTTCGGTTATTTCTGATTGAACTTCAGCTTTTTCAGGTTGAACTTCGGTTGCTTCAGGTTGGATTTCGATTGTTTCTGATTGAGTAGCAACAGGTTCTGATTCGATTTCACTTATTTCCGGTTGAATTTCAGCTATTGGTTGAGTTTCTATTTCTTCTGACTGAATATCAATTGTTTCAGGGTGAATTTCAACTGTTGTTTCTGGTTCAATTTTTTGATTCAAAGATATGTTATCAATCGAGTTGATAATATTTTGTTGTAAATCTTCCGCTTTTGGTTGATTTTCTTCAGCAACAACTGGAGTTTCTTCTTTTTTTAGTTCTTGTACTTCAGTTGGTGTTATTTCGGTTTCCCCTAAATCAGAAAAGTCCAAAGAAACAACTGGTTCTTCAACTGAAGGAGTTTCTTCGTTCGTTGGTAAATTAAGATCAAAATCTAGTTCAGGTGTTGTTGTTTGAACTGTTTGTGGATTTTGTCCGTTTTGTACATTTTGTACATTTTGATTTTGGTCTTGAATAATAGGATCTGTCATTTTGTATAATGTTGGATGTTAAATGGTAGATGTTAAATTCTTGTTTTTCTGAATAAATTTAAAACTTAGAACTTAAAATGTATAACTTACTTTAAGTATACTCGAGAATGCTTGAAAAACCTAAAATAAAAAAAAAGAACAGGTCTTTCGACTTGCCTTTTTATAGAAAAATGACTTAATTGTTTTTAGTTGTGTCTAGCAATTACTAATCATCGGATTTTTGTGAATGGATATTGTGCTTTGATGGTGCGAGCTGCTTCATTTAGTGTTGTGTTGGTTGTTGTTACATCGTCGATGAGAAGAATTGTTTCGTGTCATTGGAGCTTTATTTCTGGATTGATTGAAAATTTTCCTTGAAGATTTACTAATCTTTGATTCCTTTGAAGTTTGGCTTGAGCTTTGGTTGCTTGTGACTTTTGTAATAATTCAATACTTGGAATCTGGATTTTTTGACCAATATTTTCTGCTAATACTTGGGATTGGTTGTATCCTTTGACGAAATGTTTTCTATATCGATGGGTTGGAATATGACTTATAAGAATCTGATTTTTTTCTTCGATATTTTTATGTAATTTTTGGTTGGTCTGTAAAGCGAGAACCATTCTATCAACCAGAAAATCTGCAAGATCTTTTTGATGTTTATATTTAAATCTCGAAATGAGTTGTTTGATGGTGTCGCTGTAAGAAAATGGAATAATTACGCCTTCAAGAGCATTGTATGGAGATATTTTACAATCTAAACACGTTTGATAATTTCCAGAAATTTTGTGGCAATAAGGGCAAATTTCTGGATGAGGAGTAAGTGTTGTTTTGCAATCACTACATAAATATTCGCCTGTTTTTCCGCAGTTGATACAGGTTTTTGGGAAAAGAAAATTAATGAATTTTGTCCGTAATGTTGTCATAGTGGAGTAATTTTAGATATTTTTGGGAGAATGGCAAGAGGAAGTGTTGAAATTTATTGTGTAATATATATTCTCGAGAAAATAAAGAGATCATTAAAACACACCCTAAAAAACATAAAATGGATAAAGAAATTTTAAAAACAAAAACACTTGCCTATATCATTTACGAAATGGTATTGTGGCATATGGATCTGGTAAAGAATTATGATGTGGATACTTTCCATAACGAAAATGATTTTCGTTTAGAGAAGATTCTTCATTATCCTTTCTTTATAGTTATGGCTGCTAATGCTCAGAATCGAGAGCATTTATTGAAATTGTTTGATGGTTTTTCTTTTGAGGAAACAGGTATTATTGAAACAAAATTGAGAAATCATTTTCCCGTTTTAGATCCTTTTGAGGTTAGTTATTGTAGAACGTCTATAAAGGAAGATTTTCAAAGGCTTACGGGTGAAATTAGTAAAAAAGCTTTTGAAAAATACTTTCTGGGACTAGAAACTATTCCCATCATCAAAGCGTCTATCGATCAATTAAAACGTAGAAATATTGATTTTGTTCATCATGATCTTCAAACATTAATGTTTCATAATAGATCTCATAATTATTGGCAAGTTTTTAACTTCAAAAGACGAGAACTTGGCCAGATTGAAACATTATCATTGGGAAATTTGATTACAGAAAAATCAATTTATTCTCCAGATCTAATTAGACTTATTTAAAGCTCTGTTTTTTACAGGGCTTTTTTGTTTGAAAAAAGCTGATCAGGATTCTGTCAGCTTTCTATATAATTCATTTAATTTATCTAATTTTTTTATTTTTCATTTTTATTTTTCCTGTTGTTTTTCCTAAATCTCCTTCTATTCTTATATTTTCTAATTTTTCTTTTAATACAATCCAACATACAAGGAAGATAATAGCCATGATAAATGTATTTAATAATACATAACTAACTAACTCGTGTTCTTTTTCTTCAAAAGTAATTTTTGCGCTAATCCATTCTTCCAAAAAATTTACGTCACTACTATATTGTTTTTGTGTTTTTTCGTATACATCTTTTGCTTGTTGATATTTAACAGCGTAAGAATGTATAAATGGAGGATAAAAACTTTTTTGAGCAAAGTAAATAATCGGCTCTCTTGGTATCATAAACCAAATTAGTATCGCGCCTATATGAAGAATAGTTGCAGTACCAAATAAAAATCTGCTGATAGTTAAAACAATTGTTTTCATGATCTTGTATTTTTAATTTTTGTTGTCTTTTTGTTTTTTATAATATATACATATTTTTATATAAATGTCAATAGTAAGTAGAAAAAGAAAAACTCCCCATGAGAGAGGAGTTTTGTGTGAAAGTATATCAGATTTAATTGTGTGTTATTATTTTTTGATAATAGCTTCGATAGCTGCAAATGCTGAATTATCTTTTTCGTTTACAAGAATATATAATTCATCACCTGGTTTACCTTTGAAGAAACTTACTGC
>CAZUIS010000048.1:401-6780 GCA_964620295.1 uncultured Candidatus Peribacteria bacterium | reverse complement strand
AAAAAATGAGGGAAATGAGGACAAAAAAAGAAACGTTTGACTGCTACCCAAAAATATGGGAAACTTCCTCATTTTGACGATCAAAAACCTATAAAAACAGAAAATAATTACCGTAGTAATCCAAAACACAAACAACACAAACGTTGATTATCTAGACCAGATAATCGTGTAGAGCGTCGTCTCGAGAAGCCTTGAAAACCTCAACAAGGGGCTTTTAGATGAATGGGAAAATCCAGACACAGATAATAAATTATTAACTAGTATATCAGTATAATATGCATTACCTCAAAGTTACCAACCTTACCAAATCATATACCGACAAAAAGCTCGTGGATCACGTGGATTTTGCTATTACCAAAAACCAGAAAATTGCGCTCGTTGCCAAAAATGGGGCAGGGAAGACAACCCTGATAAAACTCCTTATGAAAGAAATTGACGTAACTGATGGGGTAATAGATCGAAGAGAAGATATCAAAATCTGATATTTATCGCAGGAATATAAATTTGATAAACACGTAACGGTTCGTGATTTTCTCTTTGATTTTGATACGAACGTATATTGGGAAGAAGAGGTAGAACTCAATGTAAGTATTGAAAAACTCAGAATCAAACAATACCTTAACCAGGCTATGGATACTTTATCAGGAGGAGAAGCAAAGCGTGTGATGTTGGCGAAGGTATTGGCGGGAAATCCTTCCATGTTAGTCCTGGATGAGCCAACAAATCATCTTGATTTGGACATGATAGAATGGCTAGAACGATATCTCAAAAAACATCATGTAACTTTGCTTATGGTAACTCATGATAGATATTTCTTGGAAAGAGTATGTACGGATATCCGAGAACTTGATAGAGGAAAAATTCATCAGTATCCAGGTAATTATTCCTATTTCCTCGAGAAAAAGGCGATCCGCGAAGAAAACGAAAAAATAGAGATGCACAAGTTTCATCAACTCTTCAAAAAAGAACTTGCATGGATTCGCAGGGCTCCGCAAGGGAGACAAACCAAAGCAAGTTTTAGAGAACAAAGATTTGATCAAATTGCTGAGAAATTTGGGACCAAAAAAGATCTTTTGAGAACAGAAGGGGCAAAGTTGGACTTAGAAATAGAGGAAAGACGTTTATGAGGCAAAATCTTGCATATCAAACATATGCAAAAAGCTTTTGGTCCCAAAAAAATCGTCAATGATTTTTCTCACGAATGCAGACACGGAGAGCGTATCGGAATTATCGGGAAAAATGGAGTCGGAAAATCAACGTTTATTAATATGATTATGGGACAAGAGAACCTTGATAAAGGACTTATCCAAACAGGGGAGTCTGTGGTTTTTGGGTATTATGAACAAAAACAAGTTGATTTTCCGTCAGACAAAAGACTTATCGATATTGTTCCCGATCCAAAATTGCTGGAAAAATTTCTCTTTTTCCCAAAACAACAACATCAATTCGCTCATAGTTTAAGTGGATGAGAAAAAAGAAGATTATATCTTCTGACTATTTTACAAAAGAATCCAAATTTTCTCATTCTGGATGAACCAACCAACGATTTGGATTTGATAACACTAGGAGTACTCGAAGAATTTCTTTTGGCCTACAAATGATGTTTGATTGTGGTTTCTCATGATAGATTTTTTATGGATAAAATTGTGGATCATTTATTTGTCTTTGAAGGAGAGGGCGTAATCAATGACTTCCGATGAACTTATTCCGAGTATAAATCCGCCCAAGACCAAAAACTCAAAAAAGAAAAAAAAGAAACGAAAATAGAAAAACAGGAGTATAAACCGCAAATTACAGAAAAACCAAAAAAACTTTCGTACATGGAACAACGTGAACTTGATCAATTGAGTAAAGACATCCAAGCCATGGAAAAAAGAAAAGAAGAAATTCAGACTTTTTTTAATGATCCTAATTGTCCATTTGATGATATCAAAAAATTCGGAATTGAACTTAATGAATTATTGAAACAATTAGAACGCAAAGAAAATAGATGGTTTGAATTGATAGAAAGAAGCGCTTAAAATGTTCCTTGAACAAAAGGATAAATAGTTGTTTTTAAAATTATATCTTTTTTGAAAAAATCAAAAGATTGTTGTTTAAATAAAATTGTAAGTTTTTCTAGTTGTTCTGATGTATAAAAACTGAAAAAATCAATAAAAATTGTTACAACTCATCCTGTATGTAAAGGATTGGTTTCTTCTATTTCAAAGCTAAGTTGATCCAATTTTGATCAGGTAAAAATATTTATAAATATTTTCTTTAAATAATTTTGTTGCTCTAAATACTCTGGAGAAATGTTTTGGGCATGCGGTGTTTCTTGCCACTCAATAAAAAGCAGGGTATCTTTACCTAAAATTTCTTGTGCAAGTTGTTCCATTTCTTTTTCAAATTGTTTTTTCTCTATATATTTCGAAGAAAAAAGTGTTAAAAAAACGAAGAATCTATCTTGGTAGGTAATGTTTTTATCAAGAATAATAATTCCGTTATTTTCCGTCGTTAGAAGTTTTTGGAATTTTTCACTAAAAAGATCTTCTTTTGTTGGTTTTTTTTGGATATCAATAACGACAGAAGAAATGCCTAGAATTTGAAGATTAAGATCAATTGATTTTTTGAGGTTTGCTGCGAGAATTTTTGAAATTTCATTTTTATGTTGATCTGTTATTTTAATAGAATCAGGAGCAGAAATTTGGGTATTTATGAGTAGTTTTTCTGTTCCATCAATATTTTGATAATCAAATTTTTCAAGAGAAATGTTTTTATTAATAGTAGAAATGTAATCTGAAATAGTAGTTTTGATAATATAATTAGTATTCATATTCTGTGCAATACTTTTCATAGAGTTTATTAAGGGAACACTGATTAAAACAATAGTAATAAATGCAAGAAGAATATTGGTGAAAGTACGTTTTTCTCCTTTCTTATTTCATGGTTTAAAACCAAACATCATAAGAATAATAATTCATACAAAAAGAATAGCAAAAATATTTGCTAAAAATAAAAGAAAACTTCAATTAGCAATTGATGTATTAAGAAATGCTACACCAACACCAGCAGCACATAAAGGCGGGATAAGAGAGGCTGCCATTGCCACTCAAGCCAAAGATTCTGATAAACGTTTGAATCCCAAAGAAAGGAACGCAATAATACCTCCCGCTAACGCAATAAATAAGTCAACCAAGGTTGGTGAAGTTCTACTTGTAATTTCCGTAGTGATAGTCGCAAAAGGAACTAAGAGAGTTATGGCACTAGCGGTTGCTATTGCTACAAGTATACTAAAAAACAAAACACTTAACCCTTTTTTATAAAAATGTCTGTTTCCCGTAGCAATAGCAAAAGAGAACACTTTTATTGGTAATAAAATGGGTGCAATAAGCATTGCTCAGATAACTACAGGGGTAGAATTTGTAAGTAATCCGAGTGTTGCAATTATACAAGAAAGTACAAGTTGTAACCAATAGAGTTTTCAAAAAGAACTATCTTGAATAACTTGTTGGGCAATTTCATCTTTTGTTTCATCAGGTAAAAGCAAAAAGAAAAAATGGTCTTTGAGATACGTTATGATATTTTTTTGTTCCATACTATTGTATAGTAAATAAATTTCGAAAATAAGTATACGTAAAAAACAAATTTAATCAAAAAAAAATGGAGTAGAGGAGTAAAATAGAATATTAAAAATTTGACAAATAAATAATTCTGATTATAATATCTATGTTACTTAGGTAACAATTATTTACTTTTTATACAGAGAAATATGTATTAATATTTCATCTTATATCCCAAATAGACTGCTTGTATAGTAGTCTATTTTTTTTATTTTTTAAAACGATATTGACTTTAGGATAAAGATAATTAAAAAAGCGAAACAATGTTTATTTTTGAAGAGAAAGTATGTCGATAAGAAATATAATGATAAACAGGGCAATTCGTGATATTGTGGAAAAAATACCAGATAATGTTTTTATCTATGGGACAGGAAAAAAAGAAGGAATTTGTCTTTATGCAAATGAAAATTTCAAGAAAACACTGAAAGATGATCCAACGGGAAAGCACTTAAGAGACATTTTAACTCATAAAACAGAAGAAGAAATACAAGAAATTATAGAAGATCATAAAAATATTGCGAGGACGCACGCTAAAGAAAAAGATCCAGAGCAAAAATATAATGTGCCAGGAAAGGGTTTTTATGTATATCAGGTAGAAAAATTTCGTATTCCATTAAGAAGTTTATTTTGAAAAAGTTCTTTTATTGTTGCAGGGATTGGAAAAGATATAACAGAGATTTTTTTGGCAAAAGAAAAAATAGTTAATGTCAATCAAATGCTCGCTAGTACAAATGAAGAACTCATAACATCAAATGAGGAATTAAGTGCTACAAATGAAGAACTTGCAGCAACCAATGATGCTTTGCTAAAAACAAAAGAGGAGTTGGAAAATACAAATAAACAACTTCAAGATGCAAATCAGCAACTAAATCAGTTTATGAAACATGTTCTTCATGATATAAAAAACCCAATAAATGCTATAAATTGATTTTCGGATCTTATGCAACACTATATAGAAGATATGCTTGATACAAAAACAATTTCTCATGATGATTTTGAAAGATTATGCTTTTTTATAGATGTGATGAAACAATCATCAAAAAAGGTTTATACATTTTTGGAAGATCTTAATGAAATTTGATCGTTAAAAAGATGATCGATACGTCCAGAGATCAAAAATTTTCCCACAAAAGATTTTTTTGAAAAGATATATCATCAACAATGTGGATATTTGAAATATGTTAACGAAGAAGCAAAAAGAAAAGATAAGCCAGAAAAGGAAATTGCAATTGTTTTTGATACGGATAATAATTTGTTTCCTAAAGAAATTACAAGTGATGAAAAATTATTAGAAAGAATATTAACTAATCTGATAGGAAATGCTATTAAATTTACTGATACGTGAAGTATAACTATTTCTGCAGAAAAAAAAGGAAAAGATCTGATTTTTTCTGTTTCTGATACGGGGGTGTGAATTCATAAAAAAGATCATGAAAAAATATTTAAGGAGTTCCAGTGCGCCAATTCAGAATATCAATCTGTTATTGAATGAACTGGACTATGATTGCCTATTGTGTTGAAAATGGTAGGTGTTCTTTGAGGTGAAATGTTGCCAATAAAAAGTGAAATAGGAAAGTGATCAACATTTAGTTTCAAAATACCAGTTGAATATTTTTTCAAAGAAAATTAAAAACACTTGTTATCTCTCAACCAATCTATAAAAATACCAGGCAAATATTGTAAAGGAACGTAGTTAGTTCATTTTTTATTGCAAAAGAATTTTTATAGATTGTACCTAAATTTTATGGCTATTATAACTTCAGCTCAATTTATCAAAAGTGCTTCCAAATTTTCAGAATGTCCTCCTGCGCAGTATCCAGAATTTGCGTTGGTAGGGAGGTCAAACGTAGGAAAATCTTCATTGATCAATATGCTTACCCAACGCAAACAGCTTGCAAAAGCTTCAGTGACCCCTGGGAAAACCCAGTTGTTAAATTATTTTTTGATAAATGAAAGTCGATATTTGGTAGATCTTCCTGGGTATGGATATGCAAAGTATAGCAAAACCAAAAGAATAGATTGGATGGATACCATGCAAGAATATCTTACCAAAAGGGAATCATTGAAAAAGGTTTTTATTCTCGTTGATGGATCAATACCACCGCAAGATATTGATTTTGATTTTATGGATGTTCTTACAGAAGATCAAATTTCATTTGAAATTATTGTTACCAAGACAGATAAAACCAACCAAAAAGAATTATACAAAAATAGTACAGCATTTCAAAAAAAGTATGAAGAACGTTTTCATAAAAAACCAGAATTATTTATGACCTCAAGTGTAAAGGGAAGGGGAAAAGATCAAATTTTAGAAAAAATAGAGAATTTTTTGAAATAACAAAAAAACCTTAGAAGAATCTTCCAAGGTCCCTTTGAATCTTATCAAAAGAACAAGGACAGGTGATGATAAACCAATAATTACCATACAAGACATAAAATATCAAAGATAAAATACATCAAGTATAATAAAAAATGACAAAGAATGCACAAGTCCTATATTGATCGAGTTCTATTTTTACTATAATATTAAGCTGGTTTTAGCCAACCAAATATTTTACAAAGCAGGCAGTTTATGCTTTAATCTTGTGCCAGATATTTCTTTTTGCAAAGAAATATAATTTTTGTAAGAGGACAGAAATCCTAAATAGCTTGTATATTCAAAACGAGTTTAAACATACAAAGTACCACAAAGCATAGATTGATAATCCAAACTAACCAAAACATCAGAATAGTATATTCCAAAGATATACAAAAGCATACCAAAAGAATAAGTATCC
>CAZUIS010000048.1:0-391 GCA_964620295.1 uncultured Candidatus Peribacteria bacterium | reverse complement strand
ATACACACAAATGATACAAAAACAGTACAGGTCAATTTGTTCTATGATAAAGATCCTACACCATCAGATAACGAGGCTTTTACACCCTTCATCTTTTGATGACAATATAAGTATACAGGAAAATGTCTTATTTGTCAAATTTTCGAAGACTTTTAAAAATATTCGTTTAAATTATAATTCTAAACTGCTTTTAAATAAATATGTTTTTTGTTTTTTTTGATGATGCTATTTATAAATTTCAAAGTGATTCATTGGAAATAACGATAGGTGTTACAAGTGTATTACCTACTACCGGAATTAATTACTCAGTTAAGGTAACACAAATCGAGGGTAATATTGTAACTTTTGAAAGAGAATTATCTTCCACAATAAAAAATAATACAATAAAAAT
>CAZUIS010000047.1:2958-6842 GCA_964620295.1 uncultured Candidatus Peribacteria bacterium | reverse complement strand
AAATCAAAATTTGATAATAAATATGGATGTAGAGAATCGTTGGTAGATGCAATAAGAAGAGCTACAGATTTAATGTTGGCGGGAAAAGTTGCTGTTGTTGCTGGATTTGGTGATGTAGGAAAATGATCTGCAGAATCATTGAAAAATGCAAATATGAGAGTTATTGTAACAGAAATTGATCCTATTTGTGCTTTGCAAGCTGCAATGGAAGGATATGAAGTAAAAAAAATGGATGATGCAGTAAAAGAAGCAAATATTGTAGTGACAACAACAGGAAATGAAAATATTGTGGTTGGTAGACATTTTGAAATGATGAAAGATAAAACTGTTGTTTGCAATATAGGACATTTTGATAGTGAAATTGATATTGTGTGGTTAAATAAAAATTATGGTTCTACCAAAATAAATATTAAACCGCAGGTGGATAAATATACTATCAATGGAAAAGATATCATCGTTCTTGCTGAAGGAAGATTGGTGAATCTTGGTTGTGCTACTGGGCATCCATCATTTGTAATGTCTAATTCGTTTACTAATCAAATATTGGCTCAATTAGAACTTTGGACAAATACATTTGCCTATGAAAATAAAGTATATATGCTGCCTAAACATTTGGATGAGCAAGTTGCAAGATTGCATTTGGCTAATATAGGTGTTGAACTTGATGTGCTTACTCCAGAACAAGCTGCTTATATAGGAGTTTCTGTTGAGTGACCATATAAACCTGAACATTATAGATATTAATTTCTGTTGTATTTTTTGGGAAAAGTCTTAGAAAAGGAGGTAGTTTTACCTCTTTTTTGTTTTGTGTATGACAAAAAGAATTCTTACGTGAATTAAGCCTACGGATAGTCAAATCCATTTGGGAAATTATTTTGGAGCAGTGAAGCCTATGATGGATCTTTCTGTACAATTTCCTGATGCTGAGGTGTTTTTGTTCTTGGCAATAATGCATGGATTAACAGGATTACATGATGGAAAAGCTATTCATGATAATAGTCTGAATGTTTTGAAAATATATATGGCATGTGGTGTAGATCTTAGCAAGTTTGTGATTTATAATCCTGCAGATGTTCCTGCTCATGCTCAATTGAATTGGGTACTTGGATGTATTACGCATATGGGATTTATGGAGCGTATGCATTCCTACAAAGAAGCTTTGGATAAAGGAAAAGCCAAAGAAATTAGTGTAGGAGTTTTTACGTATCCAATTTTGATGGCAGCGGATATTTTGTTGTATGATGCCGATATCGTACCAGTTGGTCAAGACCAAAAGCAACATGTAGAATATGCGAGAGATATTGCTCAAAGATTTAATAATCTCTTTGGTGAAACGTTTAAATTACCAGAACCATATATTAAACCTGAAGTTGGTACGTTGATAGGAGTAGATGGACGTAAAATGTCGAAATCATATAATAATTATATCTGACTTTTGGATGATGAAAAACAAGTGCTCAAGAGAGTAAAACAAATTGCTACGGATACCAAAACGGTTGAAGAACCAAAGGATCCTGATCAATGTAATGTGTATAAGATATGTAAACTCTTTTTGACTCCAGAAGAAGATGCTGCGTTGAGACAAAGATATCAAGCTGGAGGATTGAGTTATAAAGAAGCAAAAGAATATTTGTATGAAAAAATAATGGCATTTTTGAAACCTATTCAAGAACGTTACGCACAGATATCTGATCAAGAAATTATAGATTTGATGAAGAAAAATGCTGTGTATGTAAATGAATTAGCTCAGAAAAAAATTGCTGAAGTATATAAGAAAGTTGGTTTTACGCTTTAATACCTAGCTCTTAGCGCTCACCTATTTATTATTTATTGTAGTATTATGGCTCAAGAACAAGAAATAGATCTTACCGTTATGGATGCTCAGGAATGGAATGAGACTGATCATAAAATTGCTCAGATTAAAAATATATTAAAAGAAGAAGGATTGGAAAATGATCCTGATCTTATGGATGCTTTTGATGATGCTGTGAAGGCGGCACTAAAAGATAATTAATTTATATTTTTTTCTTTCTTATGGTTAAAAAAGTTACATGTCCTTTGACAAAAAAACAAATAGAAGATATGATATCAGTAGCAAAAAAAACTCGTGAATTTGCTTTTTCACATCGTTCTATGCATAAAATTTGAGCAAGTGTTTTGACTACTGATGGTAAAATTTATGGTTGATGTAATATAGAAAGTGTAATTAGTGGCCTTTGAACTTGTGCAGAACGTTGTGCTGTTGATAATGCTGTTTCTAGTTGAAGTTACGATATTTTGGCTGTTTGTACAATAGATTCTGGCTTTACGCCAACTTGTGGTGCTTGTTTACAATATATTATGCTTTTTTCACAAGTTTCTGGTCAAGAAATTTGGTTGATAAATGGTGATACAAATTGAAATTATGAAATTAAAACCTTATCTCAATTGTTGCCAGAATGATATAGAACTCAAAGTAATTTACAGGCTATTAGGTCTTATAGTAAAGTAAAAAGAAAATAAATTTATTGTAATGAAAAAGGTGTCGCGGAATCGCAGCACCTTTTTTTAGTTTTTGAAACTTTGGGCGCAGGCGAAGGCGCTGGTTCGGCATCGTTGGAGGTTGTAGCCTCATGTCTTTCCTGTGATATCCAGCGCCTCGCCTATGAAATAAAGTCAGGCGGTCTTTTTGCTTTCCATGGTGGGGTTGATGTCTTTCATATGGACTCCGCCGACCATAACTTTTGCTTCTTCTCGGGACTTTAAGCTTTTTATCGCAAATGTTGCCTGTGGCTGTCCGTTGAAATAATTCGTGATTTTTTTGATGGTCGTCGTTGGATTGATAGTTATTGAAATGGAAAAATTATTACAATTATTGATTCAGATTTGTTTTTGTATTTTATATTCTGCTAATGCATTGCTAAGGTTGAAAATTGTTGGTCAGGATAATCATCGATGCGTAAATAAGAGTGGTCCGGTTTGTTGGTAAATGGTTTTGTTATTGTGTGTCAATGTAACGGTCGTTTCAATACTGTTTCCCGTAAGATCTGCAATGTTTTCTTCGGTTTCTATTCCGCACAGTCCTGGCATAATCTCTGTGGTTTCTAATCCAAATTGCTTCGCAATCTGAAGTGCAAAATCAGTTGCTCCTACTTGAGGAAAAGATTTTCCTCCTGTTGCGATAATAAGGTGCTCAGCCTCAAATCTTTCTTGATTGATTTCGACGATAAAGAAATTATTTTCCTTTGAAATTTTGGTAATAGTTTGATTGAGTTTTATTTCTGTCTCGTTTTCTTTTGCTTTGGTGATCAAAAGATTATTGAGTTCTTGTGCTTTTCCACTTTTGAGAATGAGTCTTCCATTGTCTTCTTGTCGGGTTTGGATTCCGTTTTTTTCCAAAAACAATCTCATTTCATTTGCTCAAAATTTATGAAAAAGACTTGGCAAAGCTTTTTTGTTTTGTCAGAAATAGTCATTGATTGGATCTATATTTGCATTGGAAAAATTACATCTTCCACCACCAGAAAGAAGAACTTTTGTTCCTAGTTTGTCGGTTTTTTCTACAATCAGCTTTTTGCTTTCTCTGGGCAATTGTCCTGCACAAAAAAGTCCGGCAGCACCTCCTCAGATAATGATGATATCATACATGAAGCTTTTTGTTGAGAAATAAAATTATTTTTGTTGGAGTTTGATAATAGCTTTTACGAGAGGAATGTTATCAGTCATAATGTGTTTTATCCCCAAAGACAGAGCATTTTTTATTGCTGCTTGTGTGTTTAATGTATATACTATAGGTGTTTTTTTCATGGCTTGAGCTATTTCTATTGTGTTTTTGCTGAGCATTGTATCTGGAATGAGGTAGAATTCATGTGGAAATTGATGAATAAGCTCTGATTCTTCATAGA
>CAZUIS010000047.1:0-2948 GCA_964620295.1 uncultured Candidatus Peribacteria bacterium | reverse complement strand
ACTATCTCGACCAGCTCTGATTTTTTTGTGTGATCAAATGATGTAATTTGCGGTTCTGTCGTAAGAAATAAATACGACTTTTTTTTCCATTCCTAATTTGATAACTGTGTTGATTGCATCTAATGTTTGTTGTTCAGCTTTTGTGCTGTCATATACCTTTATTTCAAGGAAATAGAGATTAAAAAGATCTTTTGTTTTTGTAAGAAATTCTTCTAAAGTGAGAATCTTTTCTCCATTTCTTAATGGACATTGTTTTTTTATTTCTTCAAGAGTAAATCCTGTTACTGTTTTGTTTGGTCCACATGCTGTGGTTTGTAGGGATGGTCAATGAAGAACTATGTTTTGGTTGTCTTTTGTGTAGCTAATATCTAATTCTAGAGCGTCTGCTCAATCTTTTTGAGCTCTTTTTGCTGTATTAATGGTATTTGGTAGCCATGATTTGTAAGTGCCTCCGCCGTGTGCTATCAGCACAAATCACGTATTTTCTAGAGGTTCGATTTTTGGTGTTTCATAATTTGTTATTCATTTGATTCCCAATAATTGTTCTGCTTGAAAAGATTTGTATGCTTCTATATATTTTTTGATAAAGATATCTTCTTTTTTGTTTCCTACTTTTTCTGAAGTTCCATCTTTTTTTATTTTTACATATATTTTTTCTGCAAAACGACAATAGCGAATTCATCGGTCTCTATTTGCTTGTAACGAAAACATGTTATTAAATAATTTTGATACTTGAACGTCTGCTTTTCCTACGAGATATTTTATTGAATTGTAGATGTCTGTATGCTGGATAATATTGTTGTTATATGAGTTTTTTTTGATGCCTTTTCCTACAACTGTTGCTACTGCTCTTGATTTTGAACCTAATCAAAATTTTTGAAATTCTTCTCTGTTGATTGCTTCCATTTTTCTGTGATCACTCACAATTACAAGTATTCCATTTTCAAAAAATCCGTTGTTTTTTAATTTTTGATAGAAAGTATATAAGCTTTTATCAACATAAGAAAACATTTGTTGTGGGCTTTGTCCATAAGGAGTATCATAAGGTCTGTGAGAAGATATGCTTTGTAGTGTTATAAAAAAAGGCTTTGTTGATCAAGAGATAACTTCTAATGTTTTGTTGTAAAGAGATAGGTCAGGAGCGGCATTAAATACATATTTTTTTTCTTTTTTGAATGCTTCTTCTCCTATTATTGTTTGATAATGTAGTCAGGAAAGGAATTGTTTTTGATTGAGAAAGTCCAGTGTAACTGTGCTTATAAACGTTGTATCATATCCTTCTTTTTGTAAAAATACGGGTAATGATTCCATATAGCCTGCATACGCATCGTAATCTTGATTGGTATCTATGCGAGGGTATTCTCGAGGTTCTATTCCTTGGAGTGTCGCAATATGAGCTGTTTCAGAGGTACAACCATTGGCTATAAAATTGGTAAACGTTATCCCTTCTGCTTGGATTTTGTCAAATAATGGTAAATTGTTATATAATCCTCAAGCTCTTTTTGAATCTACTGTAGAAAGTGATTCTGCAAATAAAAGGATTATGTTTGGTTTTTTGTCTCTGCCATTTATTGTTGTAAAATATTCTTCATATTTTTCTGTAGAATTGATAGAAAAAGCTTTTTTGGTGTTTCTTCGTTCTGAAAAAGTCTGAATATTTAATGAAAGAATATTGTTGGTTAATGAGGTGTTATTTTTGCTCAAAACATTGATCCCTGTAATAATGATAGCTGATGAGAACTTTCTTTTCGTTTTTTGAGAAATTTTTGAGAGAGCAAAAAAGCGAGAATAAATAATCCTCAAAAAAAGAGTAGTGCAAAAATACTATATGAAAAGAAATATTTGCTTGTCGATGTACTAAAAAAACTATACATATCAAAAATAGATAGTCTACTTTGAAAGAAAATAATAGTAATGATATCAACAAAAAAAATCAGCATTAAAATTATGTTTATGCTGTTTATTGTCCATTTTAACCGTTTTTGGGTGTTATTGAGGTTGAGAAAAACAAGAAACAGAACCAGTCCTAATATCATCAAATCATTTCCCAAAAATCCCAAAGAGAGCAGGATGGTGTTGATTACTCATCATTCTATTTGTCCGCCATAGGTACTATAAATAGCTCGTTGTTTGATTCCCAATAAGAAAATGAGGAGAATTGCGATGCTTCTTCCACAAAAAAAACTATTATGAATAAGTTTGTTTATTTTTTTTCAGAGCTGTTTCATTTATTTTTTTATCATAAATAGTCGTTTAAACAACTTGTATAACCAAGGATTGAAGACGATATCAAAGTTACCGGTATATTCGGTTTTTATTCATCACATGGATTCCTTGAATGCGCTGACGCTTGCAAGTTCATGGTCTGGGAAGCCGGTTGGCGCGCCTCACATCATGTCGCAGGTTGCGAATCACTCGGCTCTTCCCCAGGTGAATATCTTGAATTTGAGGTATTGTTGTCCTCCGATATTGTTATAATTTCTATCAGCAAAACTATAAAGACAAACCAGATTTTTTTGGTCAAAAATACAGATAGCTCCAGAGAGAATTTCTCCTTCGTGTTCGGTGATAAAAACATTCCCTGTATTGGTTGCTATGAGATGTTTTACCAGTTTGAGATACTGGTGTTTCGTGATCGTGTGAAACCCTTTTTGTCCTGCAGTTTGCTGTCGTTTATCATAAAATTTATCATATTCAGATGCTTCGATTGCTCTAAATCCAATATTGTTTTTTATCGCTTTTTTGGTGCGTAAACTCGAGGCTTTGTTCATATCTTTGATAAGTTCTTCGTCGGTTTTGCTGAGGTCATAGACAATTCCGCTTTCTGGAAGGTTTTCTCTAAAGGAATGAATGAGATGATATTCTTCTTTCAGTCTTGTACGAATACTTAATCTCGTATCTCTGAGTGAATTTGCTAATTCATCGTTGATGTCTTTGACGTCAAAGGT
>CAZUIS010000046.1:1337-7135 GCA_964620295.1 uncultured Candidatus Peribacteria bacterium | reverse complement strand
TTATGGACGGAGATTTTATGGTAATAGGCTGGACGTTATTGTCCAAAGAAGAAGCTGGCCATCTTATCCGCCAAGCAGAAAAAACCTACAAAGAGATAGAGAATTCCCTATCAAAAAACGAACCAAAGAATGATGACCTAAGGAATGTTCGTTTCTTCTCGTTCTTTGATGATTTGTCCGCCGCAGAAAACCTTATTAAAAGTATGTTTCCTGTTTTCATCATTATCGTGGTTATAAACCAGAGAAAAAACAAAGTTTTTCTTTACAAAGGACCGGATATCAACGAAATCAAAACAACGTATTTGCCAGAATTCTTTTCCTCATATGAGAAATTTAAGCTAGGAAAAGAGCCTTGTTTAGAAAAAATCGAAGATCTTAGGGCATTATATGCCAATATGCCGCCAAAAACATTTGTAAATTAATTATCAAAAAAGACTTCCTAATCAAGGAAGTCTTTTTCTTTTTATTGATCTACCCTATTTTTCTACATTCCAAATAAAATCTTTTTTCTTCAGCTTCACCCATAGAGAAGGTTTTTCTTGGGAGAGCGCCGTCTACGACAACAGTTTTGAAGAAGTCTTTTTTGTCCATAATAGGGAGCAAAAATCCCATAGTATTTGCTTGCATTCCCAATTTTTCGGTAACATCTTCTCCATGCACATAATCGATTTTTGCTTCTGGATGTTGTTTGAGGTAGTCATCCAAAAATGCTTGGAGATTTCCTACTTCAAGATTAAGTTTTGGATGATGGAGTCCTATTTGACCGTAGACTCCCTGATAAACGAAGGTGAAGTATTGTGTTGAAGTATCTGATTTCTTAAGTTGTGAAGCTCTTTGCTCTTTGCTTGGATAGGTTTCGATAGTTATTTCTGTCCCCAATGCTGCGAAATATGCTTTCATATCAGTAAGTAACTGTTCTGGATTGATATTAAACAAAACTCTATGGATTGGTTCAAATTCTAATCCCGCATCATGTACATTTACGAGTTCTACCAAGGCAAATCTTGCTGGATGGTTTTCTCTTTCTGCGGGACTGAGTGATTGTTTTTTCTCTTCTCGGATAGCTTTTGCTGTTGCGAGTGAATGGTTTCCATCTCCCATTGCGAAAAGCAATACGCCTTTGTCTGCACCTACATTATATTTTGCTTGGAAACCAACAGGATCTGCTAATTTTGTCAATGCGGTGATAACGTTGGTAATACTTTCTTGATCTGCTATTTTATATCCGGCTATATGTCCTCCATTCATCATCAAATCTGTTTCATAGAGTTTGGTATATTTGTCTTTGTTGGCGAATAATGGTTCGATCACGGTTTGTTGCTCATCATCGATAAGTACCATAATATGTGGTGATTCTATAGTTGCTTGTTTTCTGACTTGGATTCTTGGTGGAAGCCTATCTACAATAGTTCCTTCTGTAGCTCTAATGAGCGTTTGAGAGGTTTTGCTGTAGTCGTACGCTTCAAGATCCAATGCTACGATAAGTCCTTTTCTCGAATCTGCATGAGAGGTTTTTCTATCAATCAACAAGAAGCATTCTCCTTGATCTTCGAGGATTCCTTGATTGAGGTAATTTGCCATCATTTCTTGGATCTTTTGGATTCTTTCTGCTTTATTTGCTTCTTCGAGATACACTTCTGGATAGATAATAGAAAGCGTTGAAGGATCCGTTCCTACAAATTTTGCTACTTCTTCTCGATATTCTGGTTGAGAAGTATATTGATCACAAGCTACTACTGCTCGTTTTTTGAGATCAACTCCTGCTTTGGGTAAAAGAATGTTTGGAGCCATAAGTCCGATACTAGAAAATGATGTTGCCATACAAAACAGATTAAGAGATAAATTTTTGTTAGTTCTATTCTTTTTATTTCCAAATGCAACTCTACACTACAACTAGCCGAAACAAGCTTTTTCATCTATTGACTTTTTTATTTAAATAATTATAATTTTGACAGAAAAAACAAAATACTAACATAAATTCTAACCCATGAAAAAATTCTTGGTTTGCTTTGGAAAAGTCTTTATTAAAGGACCAAAAAAAGATTCTGTTCTACAAACGTTATTGGCAACCTGTCCTAAAAAATGTATTCAGGATGCCTACGTCCCTGAACTTTGTGCATACCTATATGTCCCTGAAGAAGCAGATTCTGAAGATGATATTATTGAGCTTGTAACTACGGGAGGATTCGATTTTGAAGATATTTTCATGATTATCGATACCGAAATAGGATATGCTCATGTATGTAACGGACTCAATATCGATGCAATGAAAAACTATTGTTTACATCGATTTATTAACCTTTACAAAGACTATTATCGAAAACCTTTTGAAATAGTCCCTATTGGAAGGTTATACTTAACAAAAACGTTTCCAACGAAGCTCACTGAATCATAGGTGAGCTTTATTTATTGACTTTTTGTTTCAAATAGATATACTTGCAAAAAAACAAAAAAAACAAAAGCCATGACAAACATTATGATTTTTGCTGCCTCCCACCTTATAATGGGAATCGTAACTGTTTTTCTCCCAAATTGGATTACTCTACTCTTGCACAAAGAGGAAGAGCCAGATGAAGAAACGAGAATTGATTCTCGCTATAGAAGAACAAAACTGCGCTCTTCTATAGGGTTAGCCGTTTTGTTTGGAATAGCTATCTTTACGATTCGGTGTACAAAATATTTCTGTTTTCAAGATATTCCTCATATTTCCAACTATTTTGTTTCGTTATTTGGTTGGGGGTATTTGGGAATATTGCTTGCTATCTTCGTTTTGTTTGACACAGACGATTATAGAAATATGAAAAAATATGGAATTCATAGTATTGCTATGATACTCCTTACGTTAGCAATTATTTTATGTAAGACCCTTTCCTAATGGAAAGGGTTTTTTGTTGTACTATTTTCTATTTACCTTGATATTTTCTAAGAAATCCATAGATACTGGCTCAGTAAAAACAAAAAAACAAAACTATGAAATACATCTTATTTAATGGTATACATCAGCCCGAAGAAATATTCTTTGCATTAAGAAGCTTTATGAAAGAGGACGACACTATCTTTATAAAAAAGAAACAAATCCTCTTAAATAAACCGTTTTTTGTATCAACAGTAGAACGTGCAGAATATTTTATTTTCACAATGTTTATACAAAGTGCTCTTATTATTTTAGTTCATCTAGAAGAAAAGTCAGCTTACATTTACAAAGGATGTACTATTGAGGAAGCAAGAAACATATTCCTCCCAAAACTTTTCCTTTTTTGTGATCAAACAAAAAAGGGAGAAATCTCTATTTATGATATTTATGACAAAAGAGCTATTGTTGCAGCCAGCCAAGAGTATCTCCCACAGGAACCAATGCTCAACTAAAAAAAAATCTCCTAGAAATACAGGGAGATTTTTTTCGGAATGGCCCAATGGCATGAATATATGTCGTACACATGACCTTATTTAACAGGGAATTTTCTTACTACAGCATCCACCATTTCAAATATTTCTTCTACTAAATATCCATAGGTATTTTTAAAATAATTATTTTCTATCATTTTCACTTTAAGTTTATCTTGTGTTTCAAGAAGATGTTCTACAATATGGGCTACTTGGTGTTGTTCTTGAAAATTTACATGAGCATGAACATGCTTTCTCAAATCGAACATATGTTTTTTGAGCAATAACAGATATCCTACTACTCTATCTACAAATTCTGTACTCATTGCATTATCAGTAATTCTTACTCCATAAGAAGAAACTCCGTCTTTTGATACTTCCAATGCTCCGATAAGTTGATCACAGGTAGCTCAAACTTTGTCCATAAGTTTTGAAATTGATCTTACTGCATTGCTCGAAAAGTTAAGTGAATTTTCCATGATATTATTTGTAGAAGAATAAAAATCATTTTTTTATGACAATTAAATTATACCCCGAACATAAAATTTTCAAACAAAAAATAAAATCCCATCGAAATGAGATCTTGCTATCTTGGAAATATATTTAGAATTTATGTACATTTTATTATTTATAGTTGGGATTGATAGATATTGGTTATCAAAGAGGGATTTTGTGCGATTATTTTTAAATAATATAAAGATAAATAAAAACATCATAAGTGAAGCCTTTATATTTTAGGCAGAAAAAACACATGGAGCCGGTTTGTTTGTGTTTTTTGCCGTTAAGAAATATAAACTGCGAACGTTGATGTTTTATTTATCTTTTCTCATGTAATAGCAAACGGGTATATATTATTTATTGTTGAAACTAAATTACATCCATAAATAATCTTATAACCATTTTTTCTTTCTAAAATATCGAAGCATTCCTCCAGCGATTGCAATCATAATAATCCAAAGTAGTGGATATGCTCGTTTCATCGAAATTTCTGGCATATATTTAAAATTCATTCCATAGACTCCTACAATAAAGGTCAAAGGAATAAAAATAGTACTAATTACGGTCAATACTTTCATTACTTGGTTCATTTTATTACTCAAGCTCGAAAGATAGATATCAAGCGCTCCTGCAATGGTATCTCTAAATGTTTCTATGGTATCAATAATTTGTACTGTATGATCATACACATCTCTAAGATAGGTATGTAATTCATCATGAATCAAATCAGATTCTGTTCTTTCCAATGCTCCAAGAATTTCTCTTACTGGTCGGATAGATTTACGCAGAACGATCAAATTTTGTTTGAGGCGTTGGATATTTTGCAAGGTTTTGGGTGTTGGATTTTCTATGAGTTCATCTTGCAACGCCTCCACTTCATCTTCAATATGTTCCAATACGACAAAATAGTTATCAATGATAGTATCAACGATAGAATACATCAGATAATCTGCGCCCATTTTTCTAATTCTTCCCTTTCCTTTATAGATACGTTGCTTGATATTTTCAAAATCATCACTATTTTCATCTTCTTGAAAGGAAATAACATAACGATTTCCCAAGACAAAACTTATTTGTTCTTCTTTGAGCTGTTGTTCTTCTTTTTCGTATCTAAACATTTTCAGAGTCAAAAAAAGATAGTCATCCATATCTTCATATTTTGGACGTTGGTGGATATTCGCAATATCTTCTAGTGTTAGAGGATGTAATTCGAATAATTCTCCTATTTCACTAATATCATTGGTTTGATCAACTCCCATAAAATCAATCCATTTTACGCGATCTCTATGTGTTTCTGTACATTCACGAAAATCTGCAACCGTTTTCTCTGTATAGTCTTTTTCATTATATTCAATCATTTGAACGAGAGAATCTGCAGTCATTTTCTCTCAAGTATAAATAACACTTCCTGGTAATTGTCCTATATTTTTCAATTTTCCTTTTCTCATGGTTACAAACAAAAATAAATCTGATTTCTATTATTGTATTCTCTTTTGGTTTCTTGTCAAATTTCTCTTATGGGTTTATTTTTTTCATAAATTTATCTAATAGTATTCCCAGGATGATTGTTCCTCCGATAACTAATCCCATATCTATCCAAAGAGCTGATGATAACGGAGCAACTTCAAATAACGTACTTATTGCTGGAACATATACCACTGCCAAAACCGATGCCATGGAAAGACCAACTGCCAACAGCAATCGTTTATTGGAAAGGATACCCAACCCATATTGAGATCTAATTATTTGTATTTTAATAAGTTCAATAAAAACCAAGAGAACAAACACTCCACTTCTCGCTACCTCAAGTTCTTGATGATAATGTCTAAAGAATAAAAAGAGCGCTCCTATCGTCATAATAGAAGAAAGAATAGCGATATTGATAATCATTCTTTGCGAGACAATGGATTGGGAAG
>CAZUIS010000046.1:0-1316 GCA_964620295.1 uncultured Candidatus Peribacteria bacterium | reverse complement strand
TTCTTGGTGGATGATTCATCACCTCTGGATTGATAGGGTCTATTCCCAAGGCGATAGCAGGTAACCCGTCGGTCACGAGATTAATCCACAATAAATGGATCGCCAGCAATGGCAAAGGAACTCCTGCCAAACTCGCAATAAACAAAATAAGAATTTCTCCAATATTACTTGCCAACAAATAGTTTACAAATTTTTGGATATTATCATAGATTCCTCTTCCTTCCTGAACTGCGTTTACAATTGAGGTAAAATTATCATCCGTCAAAATCATATCTGCTGCTTCTTTGGTAACATCGGTTCCTGTGATTCCCATACCTACTCCGATATCAGCCATTTTGAGGGCTGGCGCATCATTTACTCCATCTCCGGTCATCGCTACGACATTTCCTTGGGATTGGAGAATTTTAACGATAGTTTGTTTATGTGCTGGGTTTACTCTTGCAAATACTCCTATAGATTGTAAAATTTGATCTTTGTTTTCTGCTTGTTCAAATTCACTTCCGGTCATAGCTTCTCCTTTTATTCCCAATTCTTCTGCAATTGCCTGTGCGGTAATGAGATTGTCCCCGGTAATCATAATTACTCTAATTCCTGCGGTCACGCATCTTTGAATGGCTTCTTTTACTTCTTCTCTTGGAGGATCTATCATCGCTTGTAGTCCTACAAAAATCAAATCTGATTCATCGGTTCCATATCCATAAGCAAATCATAGCACTCTCAGTGCTTGCTCAGAAAATTCTCCTGCAATATGAAGTATTTTTTCTTTTCCTTTTTGATCTAAGGCTTCTACTTTTCCATTAATCAAAATCTGATTACATTTGGGAAGGAGATTCTCTATTGCTCCTTTGGTAAAAATAAGTTGTTGATCATCGCGTAGATACAAAGCACTCATCATTTTTCTTTCACTATCAAATGGGTTTTCTCCATTCCATTCATGTTTTTTCAATAAATTTTGATGATCTATACCTGCTTTGAGGGCACTCACAATAAGGGCACCTTCGGTAGGATCTCCGATAATTGTTTCGTTCTCTAAATGAGAATTATTACACAATAATCCAATTTCCAATAAGGTCATAAAATCATCTGGATTATGAGAGAAACTTCCTTCTATCTTATATCCTGTTCCCGTCACGTCAACAATATGATTATTTACAAATAATTTGGTAACCGTCATTTCATTTTTGGTTAACGTTCCTGTTTTGTCCGTACAAATAATATTTACCGATCATAGGGTTTCTACTGATGAAAGTCTTCTCACCAAGACATTCTTTTTGACAAACCTTTTTACTCCAAGTCATAAAGAAATGGTTACCACC
>CAZUIS010000045.1:0-7302 GCA_964620295.1 uncultured Candidatus Peribacteria bacterium | reverse complement strand
ATATGGGGTGGCTCTATACTCTTCATTGCATTTGGAGTGACAAAGAGCCACCCCACCCACCTCTTTTCATCTCTCAACCGGAACAATTTCTGAAACCCTCTGATCAGGAAAATATCTCTACATTACAAATACCAAAGACTACCTGCTTTACTCCAAAAAGTCCTATATCCCTGGCAACGAAATTCGATTAGTCGCACGTAATTCAATTCAGCTGACAAATCCACTACCGCTCACTCAAATTTCACGAGAAAATGTTTTTTACAGTGGTTTTAATGCAGCAAAACGATCAAAAATGAAGTGATATTACAATATGTTATATGAAACCAACTCGATTCTTATCGACACAGGAACCATCACATGATTTTCCAAAATCCGTTATCATCTTCAACAAAAACTTTATAAAACCTATACCAATAACAGGACTGCGTGACTAGTTCTTGGTATGCTTATCTGAGATAAATCAAAATTTACAAAATCAGAAGAGCAATTGTTTATAGATTCTGGACTTGTCCATTTGGTTGCCGTAAGCGGCGGAAATATAGTTATGCTGGTTACTTTTCTGACGGCGATCCTCTTTTTTATTCCGTTTTACGCCAGAATAACCCTCATCCTCCTCGCCGTCCTCTCCTACGGAGTCATCTGCGGAATGGATTCAAGCGTACTTCGTGCCGTACTTATGGGCTCACTTTCTTTGGTTGCATTACTTATTGGAAGAGGGTCTTCACTTCGAAGATTATTGGGCTTGGTTTATATCGGAATGTTAATGTATAACCCATATTTTCTAGTTTATGATGTGGGTTTTATACTTAGCTTCTCAGCTGTTTTGTGAATCGTTTTTATCGATGTTTTCAAGACAGAACCAAAGAAAAACATTCAAATAGAACCGAACCTTACAAATTTTAAAAACCTTAAGAACGCAATAAATCGAATCCGATCAAATTATCTCAAACCAAGTCTGTGAGCAACACTGGGTATTTTCCCAGTTATCATCTTCTTTATGGGGCAAATAAATATTGGTTGAATAATAGGAAATATGTTTGTGCTACCATTAGTACCTCTTATAATGATTTGATGATTTATCGGCGCTTTTCTTCCTTCTCAACTACAAAATTATTATATACCTATTATCGACTTTCTTGTGGAGCGAAATTATGTTGTAGCAACAAAAATTGATCAATATGGTCCAACTATTATTGCTGATGCTCCATGGATTAAATTTTTGTTGTTTTCATCGTCAGTGATTATGATGATACTAGTTATTAGGACGTTGACACAAAAAGAACTCGCCACGACAAAAACAGACAACAACTTAGATAAAATTGACATCAATAGGACATCTCCCTATGACGATATTCTAAATACCCTAAGTGTCGAAATCACAAAAAAATAACAAATTTTCACAAAACCCACCCAAAAACACCCAAAATTTACCCAAAATAATATATAAACGTTTGTTTATGTCTTCACTTTCCAAGAAAATAATTCTGATTTCCAACAGCAATATCATTAGAAATTTTCAAAAGGCCTATTTTTCACGAAAATATACTCCATTGCACCAATCTCTCCAGTTCTTACAATATATTTCAAACTGTTCCAATTTTATACCGTAATATAGAAATATTGATGACGATCTATATTTAAGTACAAAAAATTTCTTGGCTAATACTTTCTCAATTAAGAACAGTAGATAAGAAAAGGTTTGTAAAAAAAATTTGAGAAATTAGCGCAGAAGAATTTAAAATAATCAAAAAAAATCTGAGCAAGTACTATTTCTCAGATCTATAGTTGTAGCCCTGCAAAAGCAGGGGGATCCCAACAAAGGGACATTGATAGCCTAATTATAATAGTGTTTTTTTAAATTGCAAATCATTTTTCCAAATATAATTCCAAAATCGATTAAATTTTTCTCAAGCTGCTATCAACCACCACTCATTACAAAATTTATTCCAAAATGAGTTATTTTTTGAAGAGGTGGCTTAATAACCGGTTTTTTCAAAATAGTTGTCATTTTTATTAGTTTTTGATATAGATATAGACATTTATATAAATATCTTTACATGGTTTTTGCTGTCTATAAAAAAATATTTTATATCAAAAAAATTATTAATTTAAAATTGCCATATAGAGTTATATCTATATTTCTATATATAAAAAATCAAAAAAGACAATATATCTTTGTTTTATAAAAAAGAGAAATATCTATATTGCAAACTTTTGCATAAACGATTCGTTTTTAAATAAAATTTGAATAAAAATGGTTTCTTGTCTTTTTTGTGAAAAAAGAAAAATGTTTTTTCTAGATATTTTTCTTTTTGTAAAAAATTGAATGTTCTGATTCTTCTTATTATAAAACAACTGCCCTATTAAAAAGAAAAAACGATTTTATTGTTTCAAAAAATTCAAAGGTTTTTTCTTTTTTCTCTAAAAATCCGGAATATATATAAAAGGATATTTGATCTTATAAAAAAGGTAAGAAAATTTTCTCGATATTCTTTTTCGCTTTTTTGAATAAATTTATTGCCAAAATAGAGCGTCATCTATACATCTATTTTGTGTTTTTGCCTCTTCCAGTCGGGAGGTACAAATATATAGATAAACATCAATATTGCAAAAATCAGAAAAAAGGAAAAAAACAATGTTATAACGAAAAAAACGAACAAAAATCAGAGAAAAATCATTAAAATTTTTTGTCGAAAATTTTCTTTAATCAAGAGTCTGAGTTTTTTGTAGCAAAAAAATAAGTTTGTCACAAAGGGACAGCAAAATTTTTCTGTTCAACAACAACATAGACAACTCCAAAAATTTGTAGTATACAAAAGATTATTTTTACATCGAAAGTATTTGTTTCCCAATTGTTTTGTTTTTTTCTCTTTTTTATTAAATTTTTTTTACATTTTTTACTTGGGCAAAGGTGTTATTACTAAAAATAATTCTGATATTCTTTTTTTGTAAAAATTTTCTACCTTATATATAGGGGATTTTTTCACACCAAGAAATACTAATAATGTTTTCTATAAATTAATATAGAATAAATAAGACATATTCTGTCACCAATATTGTCATCTTTTGTCATTTTGACATGACAAAATAGGGTGTTCTACCAGATATAGGAAAAATGTTCTCAAAAGTAATAGGAAAAAATTATCTCCCAGGAAGATGTTTTTAAAAATATGTCAATTATATTTGTTACTAAAAACATCAAAACTAATGACAAGCTAATTTTTGGAAAACATAGGTGTAAAGCTAGAAAAATATCTAATTTTCCAAAAAAGAAGAAAAAATGTCTGATTTTTTGTCACAAACATCTTTGTTTTTCGTATACAGAGGTAGATGGATGGACCTTGCTATATTTAGAATAAGCAATTCATACAAGGGTTTAGATAGGAGATAACGAAAAGATATCATTTGTCTAAATTTGTCTTGCAATTGCATTCTGAATTGGTATGCTGTGAGCATTGCTGTGTGGAGACACAGATATTGTTCTTTAATAGTTCATCTTACTACCTTAGGGTAGATTTACTTTGTTTACGACTGCTTCGTAGACTTAGTGTACGTTTTTATATCGTATTTTATTGTACACATGAAAAAATTGTTTTCAATTGCAGCTATCGTTGCGTTGTTAGGATCAATTGTTCCTACAACTTTCGGAGCTACTTACTCTGACGAATTGCAAGGTGCGTATGATTATGCCTACGGAATGGGTATAACTACACAATCTTCAATCGACAGTGCTAATATGTATGGTAACCTTATCAGAAGTCATATGGCTAAAATGATGGTTAACTATGCTAAAGAAATGGGAAAAACTGCAGATAATACTGCTACTTGTAACTTTACTGATATCGCTAACGAATCAGCTGAATTACAAGGATACATGATCGAAGCTTGTCAAATGGGACTTATGGGAGTAGGAATTACTGCTTTCAGACCAAATGACACAGTTACTAGAGGTGAATTTGGAACAGTTCTTTCTAGAGTTTTATGGGGAGATGCTAATAATGGTGGAGAACCTTATTATGTAAATCACTTGAACGCTCTTAAAGATGCTGGAGTTATGACAAAAATTGACAATCCTACTATGAAAGAAGTTAGAGGATATGTTATGCTTATGATGCAAAGAGCTGACGAATCAAACGTAGCTAATACAAAACCTGCTGTTTGTTCAACTCCTGAAAATGTTTTAGCATGTTCATTAGGACTAGATTCTTGTCCAGCTGAATGTACTGAAACTGAAGAAGTTAAACCAGGATTGGCTAGTATTTCATTAGTTGGATCAACTACAACTTCAAAAGTTCCTCAAAATGTAAAATCTTACAAAGTAGGAACTATTAAGCTTACTGCTGGAGAAAATGATACAACAGTATCTTCTCTTACAGTTACAAGATCTAACTTAGGAACACCTAGTGCAGTAACATCTATGCAATTAGCTTTTGCTAATGGAACTATGGCTACTGTTTCAAGTACATCAATGACTAATACAACTCAATCAAAGAGTCTTAGATTCTCTCCTTCTCTAGTTTTGAAGGCTGGATCTTCAGTTGAATTAGACCTTCTTGTAACATTAAATGAAACATCTGCTAATCAAAATAGTATACATGATTTTGCTGTAACAGCTATTAATGTTGTAGATTGAACAGCTACAGGAACTCCATTAAAAGTTGGAACTCTTGAAACAACTTCTTATTCTGCTGGTAATGTTACATTAGCATGATTCGATGCTCAATCATCTATAACTATAGGAAAAGCTGATCAACAACTTGCTACAGTTGATTTGAGAGCTAATAGAGATTTTATTGTAAAAGGATTTACAATTAACAAAAAAACTGGAGAAGATTTTTCAAAAGTTTTTGCTGATGTAAAAGCTTATTATAATGGATCAACTGTTGGTACTGTAATAATCGACTCAGAAAAAATTACAGTTTCAAACCTTAATGTTGAAAAACTAAATGGAGAAACTGCAAACTTCGAACTTAGAGGTAAAGCTATTTATGTAGGAAGTGGTATTACAGTTGGTGCAGAAATTACTACTGACGATCAATTTGTTGTTGAAAAGTCTTCAGGATTTCCTATGACTGCTACAACAGGATTGTCTGATAATTTCACTTTAACTACAGTAGATATTAATCTTCAAAAAACTACTACAGGATCAACAACAGTTGCTCCAGGAACATCTAGCGTAAAATTATTTGAAGCTTCTATTACTTCAAGTACAGAGTTTGATGTTTCTAGTTGGTCAGTTCTTGTTGATACATGAGCTATCACTGGAAATTTCGTAGACAACATGGTTACTGCTTATATTAATGGTGTTGATTATGAAATGTCAGACGCTGGATTAAATAAGTCAGCTACTGCAGACAGATTTAGAGTAACTCCAGGTGAAACTATTAAAATTAAAGTTGTTGGAAATGTATTGTCTTCAGCAGCTACAGGAGTTAACTATAAATTTAAATTCCAAATTAATGATATAAAAAATATTTCTAATGGAACTACAACTACAATAAACAAATCAGTTTTCGGAGATGTTGTTACTGTTGGAAATGGAGGATTTAACTTAACTAAACCTACATCTATTCCATCTAACAAAACAGTTCTTGAAGGATCTGCTTCTGATGTATTGTACTTTAACTTGAGAGCTAACGCTGAAGATCAAGTACTTAAGTCAGTAAAAGTTACATCATTAACAGGAGGATTGTTAAAAGATTATGCTACTGAAGTAGCTCTTATGCAAGGAACTACAAAAGTTAAATCATTTACAAACGAAACTGACCTTTCTGGAACAACATTAACATTTGATTCTCTTTCAACAACATTGAAAAAGGATACAACTGTTCCTTTCACTGTTAGAGTTACTCTAAAAGCTGGAGAAGTTGAAAATCTTGGAAGTAAAATACAATTAGGTATAGCTTCTGCAACAGGAGATCTTAGAGTTGTTCGTTCTGTAAATCAAGCTATAGCTACAAATACAGCAAGCGTTGCTATTGCTGGAAACACATACCAAATTGCTAGTTCAGTTCCTACTGTAGCTCTTCCTACACAAGATGGAAAAAATACAATAATTAGTTTTGCAAGCACTTCTAATTATGATGTAAGAATTATTTCAAGTCAAATTGAAATGACTAGAAATCTTGTAAACGGATCATATGTAAACTGGTCTGGTTCAGTAAAAGTTCTTGATTCTATCAATGGTACAGTTGTTGGAACAGGAAATGGATCAGCTCCTGGAGCTATTACATTAGAATTTGCTAATCTTACTGTTGATACTGCTGCAGTTGACAGAGTTATCGAACTTGTTGATCCTGCAAACACAGTAACTGACGCAGATTACACTGTAACAGTTAAAAATGTAACATTTGAATACGTTGATAGAAATGATGGTCATGTATCAAAAGTTATCACTGAATCATACAATGTTGCTAAATAATTAATCTCTTTCGAGATCTAATTACTTACACATACAAAGAAACCCTTGGACTTCGGTCTGAGGGTTTTTTTGGTTGTTGGATTTTGTTAAAGTGAATCGAAGCCTTTAGCCAAGACGAAAAGGTATTTGAAGTTTGTCAAAAAAAGGTTTGATTTTTGTTTGTTTTCTTGTATAATTGGAGAAATTTATCTGGTAATATACAAAAGATGGATCAAAATTTAATAATGTTTAATCAGAAAAAAATTAGAAGAATTCGAGATAACGACAAAGAATTATGGTATTTTTCTGTGGTTGATATTGTCTCTGTTTTGTCTTGAAGCTTAGATTGAAGAAATTATTGGAAAGTATTAAAAAATAGATTAAAAAAAGAAGGAAGTGAAGTGGTTACAAAATGTAACCAGTTGAAATTATTGGCTGAAGATGGTAAAATGAGAAATACCGATGTCGCAGATACTCAAACAATATTTCGTATTATTCAAACCATTCCTTCACCAAATGCAGAACCTTTTAAACTTCGACTAGCAAAGGTTGGCTATGAAAGAATAGAAGAAACAGAAGATCCAGAATTATGAATACATAGAGCTTTGCAAAATTATATAAACAAAGGATACGATGAAAATTGGATAAACCAAAGATTAAAATCAATAGAAGTGAGAAAAACTTTGACAGATGAATGGAAGAAAAGATGAATATTAAACAAAGATTATGCTATTTTGACAGATGAAATTACCAAAGCTCGAGCTGGTATGTCTACAAGAGAGTATAAGAATTATAAATCTTTGAAAAAAGAAAATCTCAGAGATAATATGAGTAATTTAGAACTGATATTAAACATGTTGGCAGAAGCTAGTACGACAGAAATTTCTGAGCAAGAACAACCA